>NZ_JBHZBX010000012.1:0-43645 GCF_042755165.1 Nocardia sp. NPDC059177
CTCCTGGGGCTCCCGGTTGCCGGCCTGGGCCCCCCCGTGGCCTTTGGGCGGCGCCAACCCGGGGCGGGGCGACACCCCCCCCCCCCCCGGCGATCTCGCCGGCGCCCAGCAGCGCTACCAGGACGCGATCACCCCGTTCACCGACAAGGCCAAGGAGATCCCGGGCGGCAGCATCAAGATCATGCTGCCGAACACCCGGATCATGGCGGCGCTGGCGAAGGTGAACGTGCGGGTCATGATGTCGCGGCCGCTGCGCCCGCTGACCAAGAAGATCTACTTCGGCCAGACCGCGGAGTTCGCCCTGCCGACCTACTGATCCACCGGGCACGGGGCGGCCGATCCGCCCCCGGTTACCCTCGGTGCGTGCACCGGAAGATCATCCTCGACGTCGACACCGGCATCGACGACTCCCTGGCCGTGCTGTATCTGCTCGCCTCACCCGAGGCCGAGATCCTGGGTATCGCCGCGACCGCGGGCAATGTGCCCGCGGCCCAGGTCGCGGCGAACACCCTCGCCGTGCTCGATCTGGCGCAGGCGCCGCCGATCGAGGTCGCCCTCGGCGCGGCCGAACCCCTGGCGATCCCACTGCGCACCACCGAGGACACGCACGGCCCGCAGGGCCTCGGCTACGCGGAACTCCCGCCGTCACCACGCACCCTGTCCGAGCGGTCAGCGGCCCAACTGTGGGTCGAGCTGGTGCGCGCGCACCCCGGCGAGGTGACCGGACTGTGCACCGGGCCGCTCACCAATCTCGCGCTGGCACTGCGCCTGGAACCCGAACTCCCCCGGCTGCTCGACCGGCTGGTGATCATGGGCGGCGCGTTCAACCATCCAGGCAATACGACACCGACCAACGAGTGGAACATCCACGTCGACCCCGAAGCCGCCGAGGAGGTGTTCGACGCGTTCTCGGCGGCGCCACCGCACCGCAGGCCGCTGGTCTGCGCGCTCGACATCACCGAGACGATCGAGATGCGGCCCGAGCACCTGATCGCCCTCGGACAGGCCGCGGGCAGCACGCCCAGCGAAACGGTCGGCGCCGGTGATCCCCCCGAATGGCGGTCGGCGGCAAGCGATCCGATCATCCGCTACCTCACCGACGCGGTGCGCTTCTACTTCGACTTCCACCATCAGTACGACCTCGGCTACCTCGCGCACATGCACGACCCGTTCGCCGCCGCCGTCGCTCTGGATCCGGCCCTGGCCCTGACCCGGCCCGCCACCGTCGACGTCGAGCTCACCGGCACGCTCACCCGGGCGACCACGGTGGCCGACTGGGCGGGCATGTGGGGCCGGGAACCCAACGCCGACATCGTGATCGGCACCGATCCCGCTGTCTTCTTCGACCGTCTCGTCACCCGCGTCGGCGCGCTGGCCCGCCGCCTGTCCCAGGAGCTCCCCGCATGACCGTCGACACCGCCACCTACCTGGCCGAATTCCGCCGTCGCCTCGACCTGCCCGCCCTCGTCGACGTCCACACCCATTTCATGCCCGACCAGGTCATGCGCAAGGTGTGGGCCTACTTCGACGCGGCGGGCCCGCTGACCGGGCAGCCGTGGCCGATCACCTACCGCGACGACGAACAGGTCCGGTTGAAGACGCTGCGCGAGTTCGGTGTTCGCGCTTTCACCTCGCTGGTCTACCCGCACAAGCCCGACATGGCGGCCTGGCTCAACGACTGGACCGCCGAGTTCGCCGCCCGCACGCCCGACTGTCTGCACACCGCCACCTGCTACCCCGAGCCGACGGCACCCACCTACGTCCGCGCCGCGCTCGACCGTGGTGCGCGGGTCTTCAAGGTGCACATCCAGGTCGGCGCGTTCTCGCCGCTGGACCCGCTGCTCGATCCGGTCTGGGCGATCCTGGCCGAGTCCCGCACACCGATCGTCATCCACTGCGGGTCCGGTCCCGCCCCGGGCGAATTCACCGGCCCCGCGCCCATCGCCGAACTCCTGCGCCGGTATCCGGCCCTGCGCCTGATCATCGCGCACATGGGCACTCCCGAATACACCGAATTCCTCGATCTGGCCGAGCAGTACCCCGATATCTACCTCGACACCACGATGGTGTGGACCGACTTCAGCGAAGGCGGCGCGCCCTTCCCACCCGCCGAACGCGACCGCCTGCGCCGCTTCGCCGACCGCATCCTGTTCGGCAGCGACTTCCCCAACATCCCCTACCCGTACGCCGAGGCGATCACCGCGCTGGAACGCCTCGACCTGGGTGACGACTGGCTGCGCAAGGTCTGCCACGACAACGCGGTCCGGCTCTTCGAGCTCGGCTGATCAGGCGGGGATCTCCATCCCCTCGGCGAGCACCGGCCAGGATCGCTTGAACGCGTTCTGCCAGTAGCCCCACGAATGGGTGCCCTGGGTGTCCACGTCGAAGGTGGCCGGAATGTCGAGTTCGTCGAGGCGGTCCTGCAGGTTCTTGGTGCACCAGCCGGTCGCCGCCTCGATGATGCCGCCGACCACGACCTGGTTGGCCAGGCCGATCGGGCCCCAGGAGATCAGGTGCGGGTCGCCGGGCTTGTCGTATTCCCCGGGCAGGCCGTTGCCGTTGGAGATGTAGAGCTTGGTGCCGCGCAGGCCCTCGGCATGGACCAGCGGATCATTGGCGGCCCAGGCGGGATCGCCGGGCGGGCCGTACATGTTCGAGGCGTCGCCGCCGCCGGTGCCGACGACGAGGTTCACGAACTGCCTGCCGACCGGGTCGCTGATCTGGGCGCAGCCGCTGTAGGCGGCGACCGCGCGGAACAGGCCGGGCTCGGCGATGGCCAGCTGCAGCACCGAGGTGACCGACATCGAGTTCGCGGCGATCGCGTTGCGGCCGGTGGTGGCGAACATGGCATCGATGAGCGCGGGCAGTTCGTCGAGGAAGAAGGTGCGCCATTTGTTCACGCCGAGCGTGGGATCGGGTTCCCGCCAGTCGGTGTAGTAGCTCCAGGCGCCGCCGATCGGCATCACCACATTGACGGGCTTGCCGGCCAGGAAATCCACCACGTCGGTGTTGCGTTCCCAGGTGGCGGTGTCCTCGCCGCCGCCCGCGCCGTTCACCAGGTACAGCGCCGGGCGCGGCACCGAGGTGTCGGCGGGCCGCTGCACCTTCACCGAGACATCGCGGCCCATCGCGGCCGAGTGGATGCGTACCGTCACCTGCCTGCCGGAGATCGAGATGATCTCGGCGCGGGAGCCGTCGATGGCGATGGCCCGATTCGACACCGCGATACCGGATCCCGGACCTTCGGCGAACGCCGCATTCGAGCCGACCACCGTCGAACCCATCGCCACGAACACCGCCGCCACCACCGACACCGCGCTGCGGCACCTCATCGATCGAACCTCCACACACACTGAAAACCGACCGCCCAGTGCGGCCGATCACAGTATCGGTTCAGATCACATCACCGTTACCTGTTTTACACCGATCCGTCACCAAGGCGACGAGTTTTGTTTCCGGTCACAATCTTTCGGTGGTGGCGGGTGATCAGCGATCGGTGACCTTGGAGGCGTAGACGGCCAGACGTATCCGATTGTCGGTCCCGGTCTTCTCGAGCAGGTTGGCGATGTGGGTCTTGACCGTGCTCACGCCCAGGTGCAGTGTCTCGGCGATGGCCTGGTTGCCGTGTCCTTCGCCGACCAGCCGCAGTACCTCGCGTTCCCGCGTGGTCAGATCCGGAGGGGCCGTAGGCGATTCGGGGGTGGCGAGCGCGCGGTCGATCAGGCGGCGCAGCAGGGCGGGTGAGAACAGCAGGTCGCCGTCCACCGTGCGGCGGATCGCGTCGAGCAGCACGGTGGGTTCGGTGTCCTTGACGAAATAGCCCGCCGCCCCGGCCGCCAGCGCGGGGAACAGGTGTTCGTCGTCGTCGAAGGTGGTCAGCACCAGCACTTTCGCGCGTGGTGAGGCCGCGAGGATCTGGCGGGTGGCCGCGACACCGTCGAGACCGGGCATCCGCAGGTCCATCACGACCAGGTCGGGGGCGAGCTCGGCGTGCAGCCGCACGGCCTGCACCCCGTCGGCCGCTTCGCCGACGACGGCGAGGTCGGTGGTGTCCTCGATGAGCATGCGCAGGCCGGCGCGGACCAGGCGCTGATCGTCGGCCAGCAGCACCGTGATCATGACAGTTCCTCTCTCCGTGGACGATCCGGTAGCCACGCGTGGACGACCCAGCGCGAGCCGTCGGCGCCGACGGTGACCGTGCCACCGGCCAGCGCCGTGCGTTCGCGCATGCCGACGATGCCGTGCCCCGGTGAGGCGGCCGCGCCGTGCCCACCGCTGACGACATCGACGGCGATGCCGGCGTCGCGGCGGGCGATCCGGACGTCCACCGGCACCGTGCGATCCGCGTGTTTCATGACATTGGTGAGCGATTCCTGAACGAGGCGCAGCAGAGTGAGCCTGCTGATCGCGTCGAGGCTGCCGAGGTCGGTGGCGATCTCGGCGTCGAGGGTGAATCCGGCGGCGCGCGCCCGGGTGAGCGCCGCGGCGATCTCGGTGTCGACCGACTCCGCGTCGACCAGGGCGACCGCGCCCAGGGTGGGATCGCGCAGGGCGGTGAGCAGCCGGCGGATGTCGGCGAGCGCGTCGGCGGCGGTGCCGCGGACGTCGTCGAGGACGGCCACCACGCGGGGATCGGCGTCGCGCACGACATGTCCGGCGACCGAGAGGCGCAGGATGATCGAGGCGATGTGATGGGCGACCACATCGTGCAGTTCGCGGGCCAGGGCAGCGCGCTCGTCGATGCGGGTGCGGGCTTCGGCGTCGGCGGCGCGCAGCCGCAGGTTCTCGGCCAGGTCGCGCTGGCCACGCAGATACAGTCCGAGCAGCAGCGGCAGGCCGACGTAGGCCGCGGCTTCCACGACTGTCGAGGCGCGACCGATGGAGGTGTCGTGCAGGCCTACCCGGCCGAGCACGACCGCGGCCGCCCAGCCTGCCGTGGCCACCCACACGGTCGAGCGCCGGTGGGTGCGGGCGACGACGTCGACCAGGGCGATCGCACCGAGGTAGGGCACCAGCCCCGACACGCCCCAGGCCGGGGTGCGCAGCATCGGCACGGCCAGCACCGACAACGTGATCGAGGTGGCCAGCGGCCATCGCGCCCCCGCCAGGAACACCACACCCGCCGCCAGCGCCAGCGCCCAGTAGTGCGGCGGGACCCGGTACTGGCCGGGGTAGGTGCTGGCCAGCAGCAGAACCGGGATCAGCGCGAGCGGTAGCCAGCGCAGCAGTGGCCGCAGGTCGCGGTGGGTCCTGATGTCGATCACGCACCCACGGTAGGTGACCGAACGACCCGCACCGTGCGAGTAGCACGTGGTCGGCGCGTCCGCAAGGGACGGGCGGGCGGATTCTGGCGCGGACGCCGGGCCGCGCGGCGGAGTCGCGGGAATCCCGGCTGGTCGAGGCTGGAAGTTCCCCCGACAGAAGGAGCACAGGTGGTCTCGCGACGAGGATTTCTCACCGGACTGGCGCTGGCGCCGGTGGTGTACGCGGCGGGCTGTTCGGTCCGCGCCGGCGCACCCGGTCCGGGGACGCGGCCGCTGCCCATCCCACCGCTGGCCGTGCCCGCTGTCGGCGCCGACGGTGTCCGCCGTTTCACGCTGCGCGCGCAGCCGGGCAGCACCGAGATGGTGGCCGGAAAACAGACCCCGACCTGGGGGTACAACGGTGCCGTCCTCGGGCCGACGGTGCGTGCCCGGCGCGGGGAGCAGGTCGCGTTCACCGTCACCAACGCGCTCCCGGAGCCGACCTCGGTGCACTGGCACGGCATGCACGTCCCGGCGCGGTTCGACGGTGGGCCGCATCAGATGATCGCGCCCGGTGCGACCTGGTCCCCGCAGTGGACGGTGGACCAGCCCGCGGCGACGCTCTGGTATCACCCGCATCCGCACGGCGCCACCGAGAAGCATGTGCAGCGCGGGCTCTCCGGGTTCTTCCTGGTCGACGACGAGGCCGCCGACGCCCTCGATCTCCCGAAAGACTATGGTGTGGACGATATTCCGCTGGTCGTCCAGGATCGCCGGTTCACCGCCGACGGTGGTATCGACGAATCCGATACCACCGATGTCGGGCTGCTCGGCGACACGATCGTCACCAACGGCATCACCGACGCCCATCTCGCCGTCACCACCGAGCGGGTCCGGTTGCGGATTCTCAACGGGTCGTCGGGGCGGCTGTACCGCTTCGCTTTCGGCGACCACCGGGACTTCGCACTGGTCGGCACCGACGGTGGCCTGCTGCCGAAACCGGTGTCGCTCACCAGTATTCAGCTCAGCCCCGGGGAGCGCGCCGAGATCGTGGTCACACTGATCCCGGGCGAGAACGTCTCGTTACGGTCGCTGCCGATCACCGAACGCGCGGGCATCGACCGGGCCGCCGAGTTCGGTTTCGACGACACCTTCGACATCCTCACGGTGCGCGCCGCGGCGACGCTGCGCCCGTCACCGGCACTGCCCGCCGCGCTGGTCCCGCTGAGCCCACTCGTCGCGCCGACCGCGACACCGACCCGCTCCTTCGACCTGCAGTGGTTCATGATCAACAACCAGCGCATGGACATGAACCGCATCGACATGACCATCCCCGTCGACTCCACCGAGGTGTGGACCGTGCGCAACAAGGACAACTGGCCGCACAACTTCCACATCCACGATGTCCGGTTCCAGATCGTCGCCGTCGACGGAAACCCGCCTCCCCCAGCACTGTCCGGCTGGAAGGACACCGTCTACACCACGCCCGGTGTCACCTACACCCTCGCGATGCGGTTCACCGACCACACCGACGCGACCTTCCCGTACATGTACCACTGCCACCTGCTCCACCACGAGGATCAGGGCATGATGGGCCAGTTCCTGGTGCTGGCCCCCGGCCAGCGGCCCGCCCCGATGGTCATGGACATGTCCGGGATGGGCCACGGCTGATCACCAACGGTTGCCCCAGAAGCCCCGATGCACGACATCGCCGAGTGGCCGCCGCCGATGCTCGAACCGCGCCGGCGGCTGACCGGGAGCCGGATACCCGACCGTGATCGCGCCGATCGGCGCGAACTCGGCCGGTATCCCGAACTCCGCCCGGAACCCGTCGAGCTGCTCGGGCATGATCCCGAAGAAGCACGCGCCCAGCCCCTCGTCCACGGCGGTCAGCAGCACCGCGAGCGCCGCCATCCCGGTGTCGATGTGCCAATACGGTGCGGGCCAGCGGTTTTCGTCGCGGTCGGTCCAGCCCTTGTCCGGCTCGGCATATCGTTCCAGGTAGGCCTTCTTGTGCGCCATCGGCACGATCACCAGCGGCGCGTCCGGCATCGACGGCGTCCGCTCGACCCGCGCGGGCACGAACTCCCAGAATCGCTGCCGTTCGGCCGGCTCGGTCAGCACCAGAAACGCCCATCCCTGGGTGAATCCGGCCGACGGGGCTCGCAGCGCGCTGGCGACGATCCGCTCGACAACGGCGTCCTCGAGTGGCTGGACGGTGTAGTGCCGAACCATCCGGCGGCGGCGAAGGACTTCCGAGAACTCCATGGCCGCAGCGTATTACACCGCTCAGACCGCCGGCTTCAGGCCCGTTCGCGTCAGGACGACGGCACACAGGGCCACGATGCCGAGGGTGCTCTTCCAGAGCCGGATCACCGCCTGTTCGAGAATGATGCCGATGCGGTCGGCACAGCTGGTGGCTTCGGCGATGGCCATGCGGTCGTCGACCAGGGCGGGGTCGCTGATGATCTCGTCCAGTCGCAGGCCCGCGACGGCCTGATCGCAGGTCAGGGGCCGTTCCGGGAGCCAGGTGAGGCGCCAGTGGCCGTCGTCGCCGAGCGTGGCGTGCTCGGGGGTGCGATCGCTGCCGATCGTTCGACCCGTACGGAAGATCGCCATCAGTGCCTCCTCGGGCCCAGGCTTTCGCTTCCACCCTCCACGGTCCACGAAAATCGCCGCAGACAACAGCTGGCAAATCGAATCGGACCCGGCTATCATGCCGCCCTCGCTGCGTGAACAGCACGGACCGGCGGACGATCACCCCGAAGCCGAGCGAAGACAGCGAATCCGCAGTGATCGCTACTGACCGTCGAAGGCGCCCAGGATTCGTTCGGCGGCCAGCGCGGGGGTGAGGGTGCCCGCGCGGACGGCGGATTCGATCTCGGCGCGGACGTCCTTCACGGCGGGATTGTCGGCGAGCCGGCGCAGGATCTGATCGTGCACCATCGTCCAGGTCCAGTCGACCTGCTGACGACGGCGCTTCTCGGCGAACTCACCCGCGTCGGTGAGGACGCGGCGGTGTTCGAGGACGGTGTCCCAGAACTTGTCCAGGCCATGGCCTTCCAGGCCGCTCATGGTGAGCACCGGCGGACGCCAGAGCGCGTCGTGCGGGTGGATCAGGCGCAGCGCGCCCTGGAGTTCGCGCGCGGCGCTCTTGGCTTCCATCTCGTGCTTGCCGTCGGCCTTGTTGACCGCGACCAGCTCGGCCAGCTCCAGCACGCCCTTCTTGATGCCCTGCAACTGGTCACCGGTGCGGGCGAGGGTCAGGAAGCAGAACACGTCGACCATGTTGGCGACGGTCACCTCGGATTGGCCGACGCCGACGGTCTCCACCAGGATCACGTCGTACCCGGCCGCTTCCAGCAGCACGATGGTCTCGCGGGTGGCCTTGGCGACGCCGCCGAGGGTGCCCGCGGTCGGCGAGGGCCGGATGAAGGCATCGGCTTCCAGCGAGAGCCGGGCCATGCGGGTCTTGTCGCCGAGGATGGAGCCGCCGGTGCGGGTCGAGGACGGGTCGACCGCGAGCACCGCCACCCGGTGCCCCTTGCCGAGCAGGTACATGCCCAGCGCGTCGATGAATGTCGACTTGCCGACACCGGGCACCCCGGTGATGCCGACCCGGTTCGAGACCACCGTGCCCGGTTCGGCCCCGGGCGCGAGCAGCAGCCGCTGCGCGAGCTCGCGATGATCGGCGCGGGTGGACTCGACCAGCGTGATGGCCCGCGCGAGCGCGGCCCGCTCCCCCGCCCGGATACCGTCGGCGAGCGCGGCGACATCGATGGTCCGCGGTGCGCGGGCGACCGCGCGACCCTCGTTGCGCGGCGCCCCGACTCCCGCGGTGGTGCCGAGCCGGGGATGCGCGCCGGCACCCCCGGTAACCTGTGCGGCGTCGCTCATGCTGTGGTCCGACGGCATGCTCGGGCGCCCTCCGTGGTG
Source organism: Nocardia sp. NPDC059177 (assembly GCF_042755165.1). Lineage (NCBI taxonomy): Bacteria > Bacillati > Actinomycetota > Actinomycetes > Mycobacteriales > Nocardiaceae > Nocardia > Nocardia sp. NPDC059177. Next base: position 9,180 of record NZ_JBHZBX010000012.1, read on the forward strand.
ACGCCGGCCGCCGCCTCCGGGCGCTGACCGATCATGCCTGGGTTCCACCGCCGATTTCGTGGCCGAGCGAGGCGCCCAGCTTCTTCAGCAGATCGATGGCCGCGTCGGCGATGACGGTACCGGGCGGGAAGATCGCCGCCGCGCCCGCCTCGTACAGTTCGTCGAAATCACCCGGCGGGATGACGCCGCCGACGATGACCATGATGTCGGGGCGCCCGACATCGGCCAGTGCCTGCCGCAGGGCAGGCACCAGCGTGAGGTGACCCGCGGCCAGCGAGGAGACACCGACGATGTGCACGTCGTTGTCGGCGGCCTGGCGCGCCACCTCTTCGGGGGTCTGGAACAGCGGGCCCACGTCGACGTCCATGCCGAGGTCGGCGAAGGCGGTGGCGATCACCTTCTGGCCGCGGTCGTGGCCGTCCTGGCCCATCTTGGCGACCAGGATGCGCGGGCGGCGGCCCTCGGCCTCGGCGAACTCCTCGACCAGCTCGATGGCCGCGCCGATATTGGAGGCCTTGCCTGCTTCGTCACGGTACACACCGGAGAGCGTACGGATCTCGGCCTGATGGCGGCCGTAGACCTTCTCCAGTGCGTCGGAGATCTCACCGACGGTGGCCTTGGCGCGGGCGGCCTCGATGGCCAGCGCCAGGAGGTTGTTCTCCATGCCGCCCTCGGTGGTGGCGGCGGCGCGGGTCAGGTTGGCCAGGGCGGCCTCGACGGCGGCCGAATCGCGTTCGGCGCGCAGACGTTCCAGCTTCTCGATCTGCTCGGCGCGCACCCGCGAGTTCTCGACCTTGAGGACCTCGACCTCGTGGTCCTCTTCGACCTGGTACTTGTTGACGCCGATCACCGGCTGCTGGCCGGTGTCGATGCGCGCCTGGGTGCGGGCGGCGGCCTCTTCGATGCGCAGCTTCGGAATGCCTTCCGAGATCGCCTGTGCCATCCCGCCGTGCGCCTCCACCTCGGCGATGTGCGCGCGGGCGCGTTCGGCGAGCTGGTGGGTGAGCCACTCCACGTAGTAGGAGCCACCCCACGGGTCGATCGGGCGGGTGGTGTTGGACTCCTGCTGGATGAGCAGCTGGGTGTTGCGGGCGATGCGCGCGGAGAAGTCCGTGGGCAGCGCCAGTGCCTCGTCGAGGGCGTTGGTGTGCAGCGACTGGGTGTGGCCCTGGGTCGCTGCCATCGCCTCGATGCAGGTGCGCGCCACATTGTTGTAGGCGTCCTGGGCGGTGAGCGACCAGCCCGACGTCTGCGAATGGGTGCGCAGCGACAGCGATTTCGCGCTCTTGGGCTCGAACTTGGAGACCAGCTCGCTCCACAGCAGGCGGCCGGCACGCAGCTTGGCGACCTCCATGAAGAAGTTCATGCCGATGGCCCAGAAGAACGACAGGCGCGGGGCGAACTTGTCGACGTCCATGCCGGCGGCGATACCGGCCCGGATGTACTCCACACCGTCGGCGAGGGTGTAGGCCAGCTCCAGGTCGGCCGTGGCACCGGCTTCCTGGATGTGGTAGCCGGAGATGGAGATCGAGTTGAACTTCGGCATCTTGGCGCTGGTGAAGGCGAAGATGTCGGAGATGATCCGCATCGAGGGCTTGGGCGGGTAGATGTAGGTGTTGCGGACCATGAACTCTTTCAGAATGTCGTTCTGAATGGTTCCGGCCAGCTGCTCGGAGGTCACGCCCTGCTCTTCGGCGGCGACGACGTAGAGCGCCAGGATCGGCAGCACCGCACCGTTCATGGTCATCGACACCGACACCTGATCCAGGGGGATCTGGTCGAAGAGCTGGCGCATGTCCAGGATCGAGTCGATCGCGACACCGGCCATACCGACGTCACCCTGCACGCGCGGGTGATCGGAGTCGTAGCCACGGTGGGTGGCGAGGTCGAAGGCGACCGACAGGCCCTTCTGACCGGCCTGCAGGTTGCGGCGGTAGAAGGCGTTGGAGTCGGCGGCGGTGGAGAAGCCCGCGTACTGACGAATGGTCCACGGCTGGTTGACGTACATGGTCGGGTAGGGACCGCGCAGGAACGGCGCCACACCGGGCACCGTGTCCAGCGGATAACCCTGCGCGACAACGGCATCGCGGTCGGCCTTGGTGAACACCGGCGGCACGTCGATGCCCTCGGGGGTGGCCCAGGTGAGCTGGTCGGCGGTGGTGTGGTTGGCCGCGGCGGCCTCGGCCACGAACTCCTTCACCTGCGCGTCGTCCACCGCGGCGGCCGCGGGCGCGTGCTCGGTGAGTGGCACCTCGGCGAAACTGCCGACGATGTGCTCGATATCGGATGTGGTCATCAGGCTCCCACCTTCTCCAGCAGCTGCGACAAGACCGCGACCGCGTCGATGCGCAGGGTCAGGTACCCGTCGGGACGCTGTGTACCGCTGTAGTTCTCGACCGACTTCTCCGGGCCTGCCAGCAGCACGGTGTCGATTCCGGCGGCGCGCAGCGCGTCCACCGCGGCGCCCGCCTGTTCGCCGTAGCGCTTGTCCGCGCCGCACAGCACCGCCAGGCGCGCGCCGGAATCGGCTGCGGCGGCGGCGATGCCGTCGACGGTGAGCGGACCCGGGTTGACCGACTCGATGCCGCCGGAGGCGAGCACGTTGGCGGTGAAGATGGTGCGCGCATTGTGTTCGGCGACCGGGCCGAGCGGCACGATCAGCGCCTTCGGGCGCGCGCCGGTGGCGGCGAGGTAGGCGTCGGAGCGGTTGCGCAGCGTCTCGAACGCGGCACCGTAGCGCGCGACGGTGACCTCGGTGCGCGCCTGCTCCGAGAGCGGGGTCTCGGCCAGGTTCGGGAACTCGTTGACGCCGGTGACCGCGGTCTTGCGGTGCGCGACATCAGCAGCCCGGGTGGCGGCGGTCGCGGCGATCCGCTCGGCGAGCAGGCCGGAGGCCAGCGCGGCCTGGTAGCCACCGGCCGCCTCGATCTCCTGCATGAACTCCCACGCCTTGGCGGCGAGTTCGTCGGTCAGCGCGTCGACGTACCAGGAGCCCGCGGCGGGGTCCTGCACGTGACCCAGGCGCGATTCCTCGAGCAGCAGCAGCTGGATATTGCGGGCCATGCGCTCGGAGAACGACGCGGACACACCGAGCTCGCCCGCGGGCAGCGCGGAGTCGAAGGGCAGCACCGTCACCGAGTCGGCCCCGCCGACACCGGCGCCGAAGGCGGCCAGGGTGGTGCGCAGCAGGTTCACCCAGGGGTCGCGCTGGGTCATCATGGCCGCGGAGGTGATCGCGTGCTGCGGGGCGGCGCCGAAGGCGGGCGCACCGCACACCTGCGCGACCCGGGCCCAGAGGCGGCGGGCGGCGCGGAATTTCACGATGGTGGCGAACTGGTCGTCGGTGGCCGCGGCGCGGAACTCGAGCTGACCGAACGCGTCGGCGATGTCGACACCAGCGGCGGTCATGGCGCGCAGGTAGGCCAGCCCGGCGGCGACGGACGCGCCGAGTTCCTGGGCGTCGGCGGCACCGGCGTTGTGGAAGGCGATGCCGTCCACGGTGATCGCGCGCACCGTCTCCGGCCGGGCGATCGCGCGCACGGCCAGGGCGACGGCCCGCTCGGCATCGATATCGGCGGCGCCGGAGAACGCGCTGGTGAGCGGCGCGGCGCCCAGCGCGACCTGGATCTGCGACCGGTCCTCGACGGTGTACCCGTCCAGGACGGTGAACACCTGCCCGGCGGCGGCCTCGACCTCGGCGCCGGCGACCAGGGTCAGCGGGGCGAGCTCGAAGAGCACACCGGTGAGCGCGGTGGCGATCTCGGCGGGGGCGACGCCGTAGTCGCCGACGCCCAGCGACAGCGCGCTGACACCGTTCTCCAGGTTGAACAGGATGGTGCGGTTGGTCGCGGCGGCGTCGGCGGAGCCGGCGAAGGCGTTGACGAACCAGCCGCGCTGCGGGTCACGGGTGGCGCTGCCACCGCGCACGAACGGGAACGCGCCGGGCAGCGGCTGCTCGGGCAGCTCGTCGCGGCGGGTGTAGAGCGGGGCGATGGTGAGCCCGTCGTAGGTGGTCTCGTCGAGCAGATGCTCGGGTTCCGCGGGAAGTTCGGCGGCCTCGACCCGCCGCGCCTTGGCCAGGACACCGGCCACACCTTTGCGCCATGCGGGGTACTCGGGCACCGGATCCGGTGCGAGCCCCGCCCCGGACTCTGAACCAATCGGCATAGCTGCTGCTCTCTCTTCCTTCGGCGAACCAGGATCTGTCCAGTTCGCTCTCGATGCTAACTGTGACACTGTGTCCGCTCGCTCCGGCCTTCCCCTACCGGCCGGTACGCTTACCCGGGTGTCCCGACTGATCCGCTCCCCGCGCCTGCTCACAGCCCTGGCCGGGGTCGCCGTGCTGTTCATGGTGGCGATCCTCGTCCCGCTGCCGGGGCCGCAGCAGATCCGGGAGTGGGCGGGCGGTGCCGGGCCGCTGCTGCCGGTGCTGTTCTTCCTCTTCTATTCCGTCGTCGCGGTGGCGCCGGTGCCGCGCACCGTGCTCACGGTGACCAGCGGCGTGCTGTTCGGCCCGGTGCTGGGTTCGCTGCTCGCGCTGGCGGCGACCGCGGTCAGCGCCACGATCGCGTTGCTCGGGGTCCGGGTGCTCGGCCGTGAGCGCGTCGCCGCGCATCTGACCCATCCCGCGGTGCGGGCGATCGATGCGCGGCTGGCCCGGCGCGGCTGGCTCGCGGTGGCGGCGCTGCGGATGATCGCGCTGGCGCCGTTCTCGGTGGTCAACTACTGCTGCGGGCTGTCGTCGGTGCGGGTCGCACCGTATCTGGTCGCGACCGTGGTGGGTTCCGCGCCGGGCACCATAGCGACCGTGGTGCTGGCGGGGTCGCTTGCCGGCGACACCCACCCGGTGGCAGTGACGGTGTCGGCGATCTGCCTGTCGCTGGGACTGATCGGGCTGATCGTGGACGCGCGGCTGCCGGTGGACACCGATCCGGCCGGGCCGGGGACCGAGCCGGTGGCCGTCAGCCGCTGACCGGCGCGCCTGCGCGGTCGATCGGTGCGGCGGCCGGATAATTCCCGGTCATGGCGATGACCGTGGGGCGCAGGTCGGTGCTCACCCTGCTGGCCGGGCTGCCGCTGCTGGCGGCGGCGGGCACCGCCCGCGCGCAGTCCGCGCTCGGGCCCGGCATCGGCCCGGACCAGGACGGCGTCCCGGTGCGGTACACGATGACAGGTTTCCGTGCCGACAGCGACACCACGCTGGCGGTCTACGAATCGGGCGACGGCACCGAGTTCACCGCTGTCAGCGAGCGCGCGTTCACCCCGCCGACCGGCCTGGTCCGCGATCCCAGCGTGCTGCGGCACATCGACGGCGCCTATTACCTCACCTACACCGTCGCCGGTGATGCCACCGCGATCGGCGTGGCCCGCAGCCACGACCGGATCGACTGGACCTTCCTGGCGAATGTGCCGATGCGCGTGCCGGGCCGGCTCGAGGGCGCCTGGGCGCCGGAGTGGTACGCCGACGCGGCGGGCCGGGTGGGCATCATCGTCTCGCTCACCTGGGGTCACGGCTTCACCCCGCACCTGCTGATCCCCCTCGACACCGGGCTCACCGGGTGGGCGCCGCCGGTGCCGCTGCTCGGGCTCGGCCCGAGTGGACCCGGCTCGCTGGGCTTCATCGACACCACCCTCGTCCGCCGGGACGGTCGCGTGCTGGCCTTCGTGAAGAACGAGGACACCACACTGGTCGAGCTCGCCGTCGCCGATCACCCGCTCGGGCCCTACGGCTTTCTCGCCCGGGGCGATTGGGCCGGGTGGGGTGGGCCGGTCGAGGGCCAGTCGGTGGTCCGTCTGCCCGACGGCGGATACCGCGTATACCTGGATTCCTACACCGACGGCCGCTATCTGATGAGTGACAGCTATGACGGCCTGCGCACCTGGACGCCGCCGCGCGAGGTCCCCGGCCTGTCCGGCGTGGTCCGCCACGGCACCGTCCTCGCGGAATACGGCACCACCACACCCGCATGACCCGCGACGATCGCCGCCGATGAACAAAAACCCCAATACTCCAGGGGCACGCGGTTAGAGTGGTGATCGATCACAAAGAGAAGGTGACCTTCTTCACATCTCTCAATTCTGACTAAGGCACGTTTCAGAAATCTCTCAGAGTTATAGACTCCCGAATAGCCCAGGGTTCGCCAGCTACATCCGGTGCGGGATCCAGAGCAACATCCGGTGACGCGACCCGCGCTCACCGCATCCCCGTTCGCGCCGTTTGCGGCTCGCAGTGCGTCATGAGGTGACCCCGCATGGAATACACCCATCTCTCCGAATTCCGGATCCGGTCCGGCGAACTCTCGATCTGGACCCCCGGACTCACCGGCGCCGACACCTGGTACGACGACGAACGCCCGCTGGCCAGCGTGCACGAGCAGTACCTCGGTTTCCTCGATCCCGAGGATCCGCGCCCGGGCCGCGGCCGCTGGATCGGCACCATCTTCGAGATGGACGCCCCGCTCGACGCGCAGGCGTGGGCGCGCACACTCGAACTGTGGCACGACCGCCACGAAGGCTTCCGCACCACCGTGTCCCCCACCGGCGACGGCGGCTACCACCGCAGCACCACCGGCGTGGGCACCGTGCAGATCACCGGGGAGACCGTGCCCGGCCGCACCGACGGCGAGGAGATCAACGAGTTCCTCTGCGACACACTGGAACTGCGTCTCTCGCCACTGATCTGGCCGCACCTGCTGGTCGCCACCGTCGCCCACGACACCGACGACTTCACCGTGCTCGTCGGTGCCGACCACTCGGTGCTCGACGCCTACTCCCAGGCCGTGCTCATCCTCGAACTGCGCACCCTCTACACCGCGGTCACCACCGGCGGCGAGATCCGCGACTCGGCCACCTTCGGCAGCCCGGCCGACTACGCCGTCATCGAACGCGCGGCCGCCGAGGAGCTCACCCCCGACTCCGCCGCCGTCGGCGTGTGGCGCGATTTCGTCGGCACCCCCGGTTCGCCCATGCCGCGCTTCGCCGCCGGCCAGGTCGCCGCCCTCGACGGCGAGCACGCCCAGCCCAGTGTCTCGCGCACGCTGCTGACCCTCGACCAGCTCGAAGAGGTCGAAGCCGCGCTGGACCGGCTCCGGCACCGGCTCTCGGTCACCGTGTTCGCCGCGCTGGCGGTGGCAACACGGGAAGTGTTCGGCGAGGACCGGTTCCGCACCATCATGCCGATCGCCACCCGGCCGGATCTGACCTGGCTGGAGTCGATGGGCTGGTTCGTCAATGTGGTCCCGGTCGACGTCACCCTGCCCGCGAGCGCGGACATGGCCGTCGCGCTGGATGTCACCCGCACCGCGCTCAAGCGCGCCCACCTGTGCAACGACGCGTCCTGGGGCCGCTCACTGGCCATGGCGGGCGCGCTGGAAGCACCGACCTACGGTGCCTCCTTCCTCGACATCCGGATGCTGCCGGACTACGAACTGGTCGCCGACCTGCGCGGACGCACCCTGCGCGCGGTGTCGTACTCGACCGACGAGGTCTACTTCTGGATCGTGCGCGGCCCCGAGGGGCTCTACCTCTCGACGCGCTACCCGGCGGGTCTGCCCGCCGAGGTGATGGACCGCTTCCTCACCGAGTTCGCCCGCGCCATCTACGCGGTGACCACGATCGCGGCGCCCGGCACGGCGGTCCAGGCGGTCGATGCCGCGGCGGCGGCGCTGAGCGCGGGCTGATGCGCGCACTGCTGGCCTTCACCGGGAGCAGGGGCGACGCCCAGCCGGGCATCCTGCTGGCCCGCGAGCTGCTGGCGCGCGGGCACTCGGTGACCCTCGCGCTCTCGCCCAACCTGGTCGACTTCGCCACCGCGCACGGTATCGCGGCGGTCGGCTTCGGCCGCGACAGCGCCGAACTGCTGCGCACCCAGCACGAGGATCGGCGCTTCCGCAGTCCGTCCCCACGGCAGCGCTGGCGCGCGGTGCTGGAGCTACAGCGGCGCGGGGTGGCCGAGGCGGTGCGCGACCTGCTCGTCCTGGCGCCGGGGCACGACGTGCTGGTGACCGGGATGGCGGGCGAGGAGGCCGCCGAGAAGGCGGCCCGGCGTGTCGGATTGCCGTTGGCCGCAGTGCATTTCTTCCCGATCCACCCGAACCGTTCGGTGCCGGTGCTGCCCACCGTCTGGGGCGCCCGGATCCCGGGCGGACTCAACCGCCGGATCTGGTCGGGCCTGCGCTGGGCGCGCGATGCCGCGCTGGCCCAGCCGCTGGGCGAGTTCGGCATCGTCGAACATCCGCTGCCGGACCGGGTGTCGATCCAGGCCTACGACATCGACCTGTTCCCCGGGCTGGCGGCCGAGCTGCCCGGCGGGCACCCGATCACCGGGTTCGCGGTCGACACCGACGGATTCCTCGGCGGCCCGGCCGATCCCGCGCTCGACGCGTGGCTCGCGGCAGGCACCGCACCGATCTATGCCGGCTTCGGCTCGATGGCCGTCGATGATCCGGCCGCGCTGGTGACGATGCTGCGGGCGGTCTGCGCGCGACGCGGGCGCAGGCTGCTGCTCGCCGCCGGCTGGGCGGGCATCGACCCGGTGCTCTCGCCCGAGGTGGCCGTGGTCGAGCAGGTCGACCACGCCGCGGTGTTCCCGCGCTGCCTGGCCGCGGTCCATCACGGTGGTGCGGGCACCACGGCCGCGGCCCTGCGGGCCGGTGTGCCGCAGGTGATCTGCTCGGTGCAGGCCGACCAGCCGTACTGGGGTCGCGCGCTGGAACAGCTCGGACTGGCCGTCACCCGGCCCGCCGCCGGCCTCGACGAAGGCGCGCTGTCGGCCCTGCTCGACCGGGTGGCCGAGCCGGCGGTGATCGCGCGGGCGGCCGGATACGCGAGCCGCTTCGCCGGCTCCGGGGTGGCACGCGCGGCCGACGAGGTGGAAACGCTGGTGCCGCTGTCGATTCCGGCGCCCGAACTCGATCATGCCGGGAGGCCGAGATGAGCACCGACGTCGCCGTGCGCACCCACGGCCTCGGCAAGTCCTACGGTGACTTCACCGCCGTCGGCAGCGTTGACCTGAGCATCGAGGCCGGGACGGTGTTCGCGATGCTCGGCCCCAACGGCGCAGGCAAGACGACCACCGTGCGCATGCTCGCCACCCTGCTGCGCCCGGACCGCGGCCGCGCCGAGGTGTTCGGCTACGACGTGGTGCGCGACGCGACAGCCGTGCGGTCGATGATCGGGCTGACCGGACAGTACGCCTCGGTCGACGAAACCCTCTCCGCCCCCGAGAACCTGCGCCTGTTCGGCCGGCTGCTCGGCCTGTCCCGGCGGGCCGCGGCCCGGCGCAGCGACGAACTGCTCGAGGAGTTCGAACTCACCCAGGTCGCCCGGCGCAGTGTCAGCGCGTTCTCCGGCGGTATGCGCCGTCGCCTCGATCTGGCCGCCACGCTGATCACGGTGCCGCCGTTGATCTTCCTGGACGAACCGACCACCGGCCTCGACCCGCACACCCGCGACCGGATGTGGGGCATCGTGCGTGGTCTGGTCGAGCGGGGCGCGACCGTGCTGCTCACCACCCAGTACCTCGAGGAGGCCGACGCGCTGGCCGACCGGATCGCGGTCATCGACCGCGGCACCCTGGTCGCCGAAGGCACCGCCGCCGAACTCAAATCCTCGATCGGTGATCAGGTGCTGCGCCTGGACATCCCCGCGACGGCGGACCTGCGCCGCGCCGAGGCGCTGATCCAGGAGCTGACCGGCGAAGTCCCCGACGGGTCGTCGACGGGCACGCTCACCGTCGCGCTCGCCGATGTCGCGATCGCCGCCGACATCGTCGCGGCCTGCCGCGCCGCCGGGATCGGCCTGCGCGGTTTCGCCGTGGACCGGCCCGATCTCAACGAAGTGTTCCTGGCGCTGACCGGCCACGCGCCCGCCGCCGCCTGAGGAGACTGCGAGAAACTCATGACCGTCACCACCGAGACCGCCCCCGCACCCGCCCAGGTGGTGCGCGCCCCCCGCGTGACCCGGATCGGTCCGCTTGCCGCCGTGGCGCATTCGCTCATGATGGCCTGGCGTGGCCTGCTGACCTTCCGGCACAGCCCGCAGTTGCTCTACGACGCCATCCTGCTGCCGATCGTCGGCCCGGTGCTGTTCGGCAGCATCTTCGGCACCGCCATCGCGGGCAGTATGGCGGCGTATCTGCCGATCATGATTCCGGGGGTGCTGGTGCAGATCGTGCTGACCTCCTCGGTCGCCACCGGTGTGCAGCTGTCCGAGGACATCCATTCGGGGGTGTTCGACCGGTTCGTCGCCATGCCGATCGCCCGCTCGGCACCCGTCGCCGGGGCGCTGCTGGCCGGCATGGTGCGGTACCTGATCGCGGCGACCACGGTGGTGATCGTCGGGTTCTGTATGGGTTACCGGCCCGAGCACACCGGCGGATTCCTGGCCGGTGCCGTACTGGTGGTGCTCGCGACCACCGCCATCAGCTGGCTGTTCGCCTTCATCGGCGCCACCGTCGCCCGGCCTGCCGCCGTGCAGGGCATGTGCATGCTGGTGCTGACCTTCCTCGGCTTCGCCTCCAACGCGCTGGTGCCCGAGGAGTCCATGCCGACCTGGATGCAGCACGTCTCGGACCTGAACCCGGTGTCCTACCTGGTCTCCGCGGTGCGCACGCTCGCCGCCGACGGGACCGTCGGCGCCGACGCCTGCTGGTCGCTGGTGGCTTCCGCGCTCGTGGTCGCTGTCTTCGCGCCGTTGACCGTGCGCACTCTCCGTTCTCGCTGAGGAGCTTTCGATGACCGTCACCTCTCCCGCCGCCGCGGTGACCGCGGGCCCGACCGGCCTGAACCGGATCACCGCCGACGACGACCTGTTCTTCAAACTGCACAGCCTCTACCCGAACGCCCTGGTCAACCAGCTGGGCTACCGGTTCGACGTGCCACTCGAGCGCGACCTGCTCGCACGCTGGCACGCGCATCTGGCGACCGGCTTCATCGCCCGCCGGGTCCGCACCACCCGCTTCCCGTTCGCGCGCCCGCACTGGGAGCCGGCCACCGAATCGCTGCCGCTGGTCTGGTCGGACACCCCGATCCCCGACGAGCGGGTGCTGGAGTGGTTCCTCGAGCAGGCCGCGGTGGAGTTCGATCCCGCGCGCGGGCGGGTCTGGCAGCTCGCCGGGACGCACACCGAGTCCGGTGGCACGGTGGTCACCCTGGTCGCCTCGCACGTCGTCTGCGACGGCGGCGCGATGATGCACGCGATCGTCGACTCGCTCGACCGGCTCAATCGCGGCGCCGAACCGGACCGCGCGGCCAGTGCCGGGCGGCTCGTCGGGCCGGTGGCGGGCAAGGGCCGCTTCGCCGCCGACCTCGCCGACGCGGGCGCACAGCTGCGCGCCGTCGCCCGCGGGGTCCGCGCCGCCCGCCGGGCGCGCGGGGTCGGCGAGCCGGCCCGCAATCCTCGCCCGGCCGAGCCGCGGCTGCCGCATGCCGAGACCTGGCAGGCGGCCGAGACCATCGTCCAGCTCGACCTCGCCGAGTGGGATGCCGTGGCCGCCGCGCGCGGCGGGACGACCAACGGCCTGCTGATCGGCGTCGCGGTCGGCCTGCTCGGGCGCAGCGGCCGGGTCGTCGACGGCGCGCAGGTCCGCGTGGACATTCCGCATTCGATGCGCGAAGCCGACGACCCGCGCGCCAATGCCACCACCGGCCTGCCGATCAGCGTCACCTACCGGGCGGGCGAACGCGCCGATCTGCCCACCGTGCGCGCCGCGATCAAAGCGGTGGGCCAGGCCTACCGCGATCCGGCGACCGTGCCGCCGATCCAGCATCTGCAGCCGATCCAGATGCTGTTGCCGAAAGTGGTGCTGCACAGGTTCGCCCGCACCGCCAAGACGCCCGAATGCCTGTGCACCAATATGGGCCGCACCGCGCAGAACATCGCGATGCTCGGTCCGCACCGGGCCCGTGACGTCATCATGCGCCCCGTGGTGAATCCCGGTCCGGTGGAGCTGTTCCGGCAGGTGGAGCTCGGCGTCAATTTCGCGTTCTCCTGCGACGACGACACGGTGACCCTGGTCGTCACCGGCGGCGACCCCGATCGCTTCCCGACCCGGGCGGCGCTCCAGGATCTGCTGGCCGCGGAATTCTCCGGCTGGGGGCTCACACCGCGCTTCTGGTGACCGCCCGGGTACCCACTGCGAGCTTAGGCTAACCTTCATTCGGCAAGTTTCGTCTGAAGGGCAGTGGCACCATGAGTTCGTTCGGCCCCGCGCACGCGGTCCTGCCGCTCAGCGCGGCGCAGCGAGAGGTCTGGTTCGCTCAGCAATTGCTGGGCGAGGTGCCGCTCACCATCGCGCAGTACGTCGACCTCACCGGTCCACTGGACCTGGTCGCGTATCAGGAGGCGGCCCGGCGCACCGGCCACGATCTCGGGATGCACCAGCGCTTCGGGGTGGTCGACGGCGAGCCCGCGCAGTGGCACGACGGCACCGTCGACGACACGATCGCGGTCGTCGACCTGCGCGATCACGCCGACCCCGAGGCCGCCGCGTTCATCTGGATGCGCGCCGACCAGCAGGCGCCGTTCGACATCACCGTCGATCCACCGATGCGCACCGTGGTCCTGTGGCTCGCCGAGGACCGCCGCTTCCTCTATACCCGGGCCCACCACATCGCCCTCGACGGCTACGGCGGCATGCGCGTGCACGAGCGGCTCGCGCTGCACTACGCGGCGCTGGCCGAGAACACCGAACCGCCGGGCGGCACGGTCGATTCGCCTGCCCTGCTCACCGCCGCCGACCTCGACTACCGCGCCTCCCGCCGCTTCGCGACCGACCGCGAATACTGGCGCGCACAACTGGCCGGCCTCCCCGAGCCGGTGACCCTCGCCGCCCGCGCCGGTGACCCCGATCCGCTGCCGATGGTGGTGGGCGCCGATCTCGCCGCAGACCTGGTGGCCGCCCTGCGCGAGCGCGCCGACGGCCCCGGCAACGCGCCGGTCCTGGTGGCGGCCTTCGCCGCCTATCTGGCCCGGATGACCGGCACCGACGCCGTCGCGCTGAGCCTGCCGATGACCGCGCGCACCACCGCCGCGCTCCGCCGGTGCGCGGGCATGACCTCCACCGTCGTCCCGCTGCACTGCCCCGCCGGCGACACCGTCGGCGCCGCCGTGGCCGCCGCCCGCGGCGAGCTGACCGGCGCGCTGCGGCACCAGCGTTATCGCGGCGCGGACATGTGGCGTGATGCCGGGCGGTCGATGCGGTCGCTGAGTTTCGGTCCCGCGGTGAACATCATGAACTTCCAGCCCGAGGTGACCTTCGGCGCCGCGCGCGGCACCCTGCGCCTGCTGTCCACCGGACCGATCGAGGATCTGGCGCTGAACCTGTACCCCGGCTCGGCCGGCCGGGTGCGGATCGAGCTCGAAGCCAACCGGAACCGCTACCGTCCCGACGAGCTCGCCGCCCACCTGGCCCGGTTCCGCCGTTTCCTCACCGCGTTCGCCACCGCGGGCCCGGCGACCCCGATCGGCGCGCTGCCGCTGCTCACCGACGCCGAGTCCGCGCAGCTGGTGCCATGGCGCGGCACCGGCACCGTGACGCCGTCGACCCTGGCCGCGCTCATCGAATCCGCGGTCGCGACCAACCCGGACGGCATCGCCATCGTCTTCGGCGCACAGCGCTGGACCTATCGCGAATTCGACGCCGAGACCACCCGGCTGGCCCGTGCGCTGCTGGCCGCCGGCGCCGGACCGGAAACCCTGGTGGCCATGGCGGTGGAGCGGTCCGCCGAATCCGTGGCGGCGGTCTGGGCGATCACCAAGACCGGTGCGGGCTTCGTACCGATCGATCCGGGCTATCCGCCGGAGCGCATCGCGCACATCCTCGGTGACTGCGGCGCGGTCCTCGGTGTCACCACCGGCGCGCATCGCCCGCAGCTGCCCGACACGATCCAGTGGCTGCCGCTCGACGAACCCACAACCACGGCAACACATTCCGCGGACCCGGTCACCGATGCCGACCGCCCGACGGCGCTGCGCACCGAGCACCCGGCCTACCTGATCTACACCAGCGGCTCGACCGGACTGCCCAAGGGCGTGCTGGTGACCCACGGCGGGCTGGCCAATCTCGCCGCCGAACGCCGCGACCGCTACGACCTCGGTCCGCACGCGCGCACCCTGCACCACGCCTCCCCCGGTTTCGACATGGCGGTCGGTGAGATCCTGTGCGGTCTGGCCGGTGCCGCGACCCTGGTGATCGCGCCCCGCTACGTGATGGCCGGACCCGATCTGGCCGAGCTGATGCGGCGCGAACGGGTCACCAACGCCATCATCACCCCGGCCGTGCTGGCCACGCTCGACCCCGCCGCACTGCCCGACCTGGCCGTGCTCGGTGTCGGCGGGGAAGCCATCCGCGCCGACCTGGTCGACGCCTGGTCGCCGAATCGCTTGATGCGCAACGGGTACGGACCCACCGAGGCCACCGATATCGCCACCATCGCGGAGCTGGCCAGTGGCCGCGCGGTCACCATCGGCGCACCACTGCGCGGTTTCCACGCCGTCGTCCTCGACGCGGCGCTGCGGCCGGTGCCGCCCGGTGCCCTCGGCGAGCTGTACATCGGCGGGCCCGCCCTGGCTCGCGGCTATCACCGCAGGCACGCGCTGACCGCCGCGCGGTTCGTCGCCGATCCGTTCGGCCCGGCGGGTGGACGGCTCTACCGCACCGGCGACCTGGTCACCCTCACCGCGGGCGCCGAGCCCGAGCTGATCTACCACGGCCGCAGCGATTTCCAGATCAAGGTGCGCGGGCACCGGATCGAGCCGGGCGAGATCGAGACGACGCTGACCGGGCTGTCCGGGATCGCCCGCGCGGTGGTCACCGCGCACACCGATCGGCGTGGTACGCACCTGGTCGGCTACCTGGTGCCCGAGTCCGGAATCCGGCTCGACCCGGCGGTGGTCCGGGACCGGATCGCCGACCTGCTGCCGGCGTATCTGCGGCCCAGCGCCTATGTCGTCCTGGACACGCTGCCGCTGACGCCCAACGGCAAGCTCGACACCCGCGAGCTCCCCACTCCCGACTTCGGCCGTTCCGGCTTCCGGGCGCCGGGCAGCGCCGCCGAGCGGGCGGTCGCCGACGCCTTCGCCGCGGTGCTCGACGCGGGTCCGGTCGGCGCCGACGACGACTTCTTCGACCTGGGCGGCACCTCGCTGACCGCCACCCAGCTCGCCGCACGCCTGGGCGTCTCGGTCCGCGCGATCTTCGACGCCCCGACCGTCGCCGCGCTGGCGGCCGGCCTGAACACCGACCCCGCCGGCACCGCACCGGTGGCGGGCCCACGGCCGCAGCAGCTTTCGCTCGCACCCGCCCAGACCCGGATGTGGCTGCTCAACCAGCTCTACCCGGAATCGGCCGCCTACCACCTGCCGATCGCCCTGCGGCTGACCGGCGCACTCGATCTCGCCGCGCTCGAGGGTGCCGTCCGCGCGGTCGTGCGGCGGCACGAAGTGCTGCGCACGGTGTACCCCGCCGGCGAATCCGGGCCTCACCCACGGATTCTCACGACCGACGAGGCGCTGAGCGCCCAGCGCTTCGACCCGATCGACCGCACCGAGGACGAGCTCTCCGCCGCACTCGCCGCGCAGCTCGCCACACCGTTCGATGTCACCGGTGACATCCCGTTCCGGCTGACCCTGTGGCGGCTCGGCACCGAGGAACACGTGCTGGCGCTGGTCGCCCATCACATCGCCGCGGACGGCTGGTCGCACGGCCCGCTCGTCGCCGATCTCTGCCTCGCCTATGCGGCACAGGCGAATCGGACGGCACCGGACTGGGCACCCCTGCCGCTGCAATACGCCGACTACACGCTGTGGCAGCTCGACCGGCTCGGTGACCGCACCGACCCTGCCTCCCGGGCCGCGCACCAGCTCGCGTACTGGGTCGCGGCACTGGCCGGCGCGCCCGACCGGCTCGCGCTGCCCGTCGACCGGGTGCGCACCACCGGGTCCGACGGTGCGGGCGCCGCGGTGGACTTCACCGTCGACGCGGCGACCGCCGAGGCACTCAGCGCGCTGGCCAGCGAGCACGGCGCCACCGCCCACATGGCCGGTCACGCGGCGTTCGCCGTGCTGCTGCACCAGCTTTCGGGCAGCGACGACATCACCGTCGGCATCCCGGTGGCCGGTCGCGGTCACCCGGCGCTGGACCGCCTCGTCGGCATGTTCGTGAACACGCTGCCGCTGCGCACCACCATCGACCCGGACGAGCCGTTCACCGCGCTGCTCGCTCGCGCCCGCGCGGCGACCCTCGCCGCCCTCGACCACGGCGACGTACCCTTCGACCACATCGTCGAGGCGGTGAACCCGCCGCGCGACGACACCCGCAACCCGCTGTTCCAGGCGGTGTTCGCGTTCGAGAACCTGCCCGCGACACCGGGACTCGCCCTCGGCGACCTCGCTGTCGAGGTCGTCGACCTCCCGCAGGACACCACCCATTTCGACCTCGCGCTGACCCTGCGTGCCGAGCCGGGCCGGGGATACGCGGCGAGCCTGCGCTACGCCACGGACCTGTTCGACGAGGCCACCGTCGCCACCGTCGCCGAGCAGTACCTGCGCGTACTGCGGGCGGTCCTCACCCAACCGGCGGCGACCGTCGCGCAGCTACGCGATCCGGCCGTCGAGCTGCCGCAACGGCGCACCGCGATCGCGGCCGACACCGACGCGGCGGCGGCGCGGCAGCACCCGAGCGTGCGCGAACTCGCCGTCGCCCAGGTGTTCGCCGATGTCCTCGGCCTGGACTCGGTGGCCGTCGACGACAACTTCTTCGACCTCGGCGGCACCTCGCTGCTGGTGTTCGGCCTGCGCACCGAGCTGTCCCAGCGACTCGGTCTCGACGTCGAGGCACGCACCCTGTTCGAGGCGGCCACTCCGCGCGCGGTCACCGCGGCCGTGTCGACCGGGGCCGTCGCCGCGGCCGAGGGCCGCTGGATCGAGACCCTCGACGCCGATGCCCGCCTGGACGCCGGCTACACCGTGCCCGACCACGAGCCGCACGCGCTGCCCGCACGTTCCGCGCTGCTCACCGGCGCGACCGGTTTCGTCGGTGTCCATCTCCTGCGCGAACTGCTCGACCGCACACCCGCCCGGGTCTGGTGCCTGGTCCGCGCCGAGGACACCGAAACGGGGTATCAGCGCCTGGCCGCCACCATGGCACGCTTCGGGCTCGACGCCACCGACCTGCGCGACCGGGTGGTTCCGCTGCCGGGTGACCTGGCCGCCCCGCGCCTCGGCCTGTCCGAGACGGTGTGGGCCGAGCTGGCCGAACAGCTCGACGTGATCTACCACAACGGCGCACGGGTCAACCATCTCGAGCCCTACGAGGTGCTGCGTCCCGCCAATATCGGCGGCACCCTGGAAGTGCTGCGCCTCGCGGTCACGGCCCGGGTGAAGACACTGCATTTCGTGTCCACGGTGAACGCCGCGGTCGGAATCGACCACACCGGCGTCGTCACCGAAGCCACCACCATCACCGCCGCCGAGGTCCCCCGCAACGGCTACATGGCCAGCAAATGGGTCGCCGAACAGCTGGTCCTGGCCGCCGCGGGCCGCGGACTGCCCGTCGCCGTGCACCGGCCCGGCCTGGTGTCGGGGACGACCACCCACGGCACCGTCAACAGCGACGACGCTTTCTGGACCCTCATCCGCTCCGCCGCCCACCTGGGCGTCGCCCCGGAGATCGGCACGGCGAAGGTGACCCTGGCCCCGGTCGACTACGTCGCCCGCGCGGTCGTCGCCCTGGCCGGCGCCCGGCATCCGCACGGCGAGATCTATCACCTGGTCAACCGCGAACCCACCCCGGTCTCGGCCATTCTCGACGTGCTGCGCGACAACGGCTACCCGGTCGACACCGTCGCGCTCGACGACGCCGCCCACCGCCTGGCCGACCGCATCACCGACCACGCCGACCTCCTGCGCGCCGCCCTCATCGCCGAGAACTACCTCGCCGCGGGCGGCGACGACCTGATCATCGACGACGCGGTCACCCGCACCGCCCTCACCGGCACCGCGGTCACCTGCCCGCGCGTCGACACCCCCGTCCTGCACCGCTACATCACCGGCTTCGTCACCGCGGGCCTGCTCCCCCAACCCGTGTGACCTCGCCCGGGCACTCCGGGTGGTTATGGTGGAGGCGTGGGCATCATGGGTGAGCTGTTTCCCGGGAAGAAGCTGCAGAACGAGGGCAGTGGGGACAGTGACGGTCAGGGCCATCGGCCCCGGGTGGATCTCGACCTGGACGCCGGGGTGATCCGGGTGTCGCCGCAGGCGCCCGCGCCCGAGGACACGCAGGACTGACGCGGACGCAATTGCGCTCAGCGGTGGGGGAACCATTGCGGGGCAGGGCTCGGGTCGCGAGAGTTCACGGCACCTCGTCGAGCAGGAGCCGCCCCATGACCACCACCGAACCGCCCCGTTCCGGGGCCCGTGCCGTCGACCGTGCCGTCCATGTCCTGAACTGCTTCCAGGACGCCGATCCGGAACTCTCGCTGAGCGAACTCGCCCAGCGCGCCGGGCTGCCGGTGAGCACCACCTTCCGGCTGGCCCAGGCACTGGTGCGCGGCCGGCTGCTCGAACAGGACGCCGCCACCGACCGGTACCGGGTCGGGCACGGGCTGGCCTGCCTGGCCAGACCCGCCCTCGCGCGCCTGGGACTCGACGCGGCGGCCCCGCACCTGTACGCGCTGGCCGCCGGCATCAAGATCACCGTCAGCCTCAGCGTCCCCGACGACGGCGACGCGCTCACCGTGTTCCAGGCCCGGCCACCGGTCTCGTTCTGCCACAACCAGATTCCTCGTGAACGCAGCCCGCTGGGCACCAGCGCCGTCGGCCACGCGCTGCTCGCGCACACCGCCACCGGCGCGCGCCGCGACCTGTTCGACACCGTGCGCCGGCGCGGCTTCGCGGTCGAGGAGATCGACCGTGCCGAACCGATCCGCGCCATCGCCGTGCCGGTACTCGGCCCGGACAAACAGGTGTGGGGCGCGCTCGGTGTCCAGGCGCGCGCGAGCCGCCTCGATCACGAGCTGGTGCGTGCCGTCGTGCCCGCCATGCGCCGGATCGCGGTCCGCATCGGGCCGTATTTCCACACCGCCGCCGCCGGTGCGGAATTCGGCGCACCGTGATTTCCACGATGTGAAAACGGTATTGCTGGTCCCGTATCACCCACCGCACCATAGGAATTCGAGTTCGTCTCCCCACCCGGCTGCCTCCGAAGGACCATCGATATGACCACCATCGAGAACACCCGCACCCTCACGATCGCCCCCGTCGCAGGACACATCGGCGCCGAGGTCACCGGCCTCGACCTGCGCGAGGAGCTCACCGAAGCCCAGGTCACCGAGCTCACCGCGGCCCTGCACCGGCACAAGGTGCTGTTCTTCCGCGACCAGGAGATCGGCCATGCCGAGCAGATCGCGTTCTCCCGCCGCTTCGGCGCGGTCACCCCGTCGCACCCCTACGACGACGACGCGCCGACCGAGCACCCGGAGATCCTGGCCGTCGACAGCCGGCTCTACGAGAAGAAGTTCGGGAAGCGGAAGGTCAGCTACACCAACAAGTGGCACACCGATGTCTCCCCGCTGGTCAACCCGCCCGCGGCGTCGATCCTGCGCGCGGAGATCGCTCCGGAGATCGGCGGCGACACCCAGTGGACCAACCTGGTCGCCGCCTACGCGGCGCTGCCGGATTCGCTGCGCGTCTTCCTCGACGGCCTGCGCGCCGAGCACCGCTTCGGCGGCCGGATCCCGCAGTGGGAGGCCGACAGCGACTACGCCCGCAAGGTCGCCGCGGCACCGCTGGTGACCGAGCATCCGGTGGTCCGGGTGCACCCGGTGACCGGCGAACGCGCGCTGTTCGTCAACCCGGGCTTCACCACCCGCATCATCGGGCTGACCCCCGCACAGAGCGACGCGCTGCTGGAACTGCTCTTCGCCGAGATCGCCCACCCCGCCTACACGGTGCGTTTCCGGTGGGAGAAGGGCAGCGTCGCGTTCTGGGACAACCGCGCCACCGCCCACCTCGCCCCCGGCGACCTCGCCCATCTCGACGTCACCCGCGTGCTCTACCGCACCACCCTCGAGGGTGAAGTCCCGGTCGGCGTCGACGGTGAGCCGTCCCGTCAGGTGGCCGGCGAGAAGTTCACCGGCGCCTGACGACACCGGCGGTGCCCGCAGCCCGGGCACCGCCGTCCCACCCGGCCCGGCCGGCCGGCGCGGGCCGGGCCGTCGCCGATCGTTCGCAGCTCAGTTCGAGAGCGACCGGTCCGGAGCCGGCTCGCGCAGCGGACCGAACAGCGGATCGTCGAAGACGGTGCGTTCGACCAGCGGCGCCGGATCGCGCAGCAGGTCGGCGGTGCTGACCTCGGTCCAGTCGTATCTGCCGTTCTCGCACTGTAATTCGGCGAGCGTGACCGCCGAGACGGTGTCGTCGAGGGTGAAATCGAGGAAGCCGTCCTCGGCGAGCCCGGTCCGGATCTCGTCCATCGGGACCTCGCCGGTCGTGTGCGCCAGCGCCAGATACGGGCGCAGCGGCTCACCGAATTCGGGAATCCGTTCCCGGATCCACACCGCGCTCAGCGCCTGGGTCAGGTCCTCGCGGACGCGAACCAGTTCCTCGGGCAGGGCGATCGGCAGCCGGATCGAATCGGCGGCGACCATCGGCGGACCGAAGGTCAGCGGGAACGGCGCGTGCTCGGCGAGCAATTCGCGCGCACCGGCGACCAGCGCGGCCAGGTGCACGCCCTTCACCCCGTCGACGAATCCGATGCCCTGGACACCGATGCGCAGACGGGCCTCGTCGACCTGCTCGAGTCCCGGCAGCCGGGACAGGGTCGGGGCGAAGATCTCGACGAGTTTGTCGGCCACGGTCTGGGTCGGCATGATCTGCCAGTCGTAGAAGGACCGTCCCGGCGTCCACCCCGGCCGCCACCACCAGCGGCTGGCAACAGTCATCTCGCTCGCGATCATCGTCCCACCTCCCGATCTCGGCCGACGCCCCCAGCGACCATCCGGCTGACCGGCGGATCCGTATCGAACAGGCGGATACAGCCAGTTCACCCCGACGAACCGGAAACGATCGACACCCTTGCTGCGATGCCAGTTACCTGTCAGCGACGGTATTCCCCGGTGACATCGGCCCGCAACACGGCGAGACCGATCTGTTGTACCTTCGATCCCGACTCAGCGCTTTCGGTCCGCGCGCCCCGACGGCCATTACACTGACCGGCATGCCTGTTCGACGGCTGATCACGCTCTCCGCGTTCGCCCTCCTGCTCCCCTTCGCCGCTACCGCCTGTTCCATGTCGGGTGACGGCTACTCCTCCGAATGCACGGTCAGTGGGTGCACCGTCACCTTCGACCGCGGCGTGAACGCCAAGGCCTCGGTGCTCGGCATCGACGCCGAACTCGTCGCCGTCGAGGGGGACATGGTCACCCTCGCCATCGGCGGCCAGCAGATCACCGTGCCCGTCGGCCAGTCGCAGGCCGCCGACGGCGTCGACGTCCGGGTCAGCGAGGTGACCTCAGACAAGGTGGTCGTCGTGATCGCCAGCGGCCTGCAGACGAACTGATCAGCCGAGCACATTGGGCTGATCCAGGATCCATCGCCAGCTGCCGTCGGGCTGGCGGCGCGCCACCTCCACGGTGGCGCCACCGCCGCCGGGTAGTCGCGACGAGGTGAGCGCCAGGTCGCCCGCGCGTAAGGCCGGCGATTGCGCGCCCGGCTGGAACACCGGCCGGGTGGCGACCAGGCGGGTGTAGGCCGCGCGGATCTCGGCCAGCCCGGTCGCGACGACACCGTCCGGCAGGGCCAGCACCGCATCGGACTCGTACAACTCCACCAGGCCGTCGACATCGCCGGCATTGAGCCGTTCGACCACCAGCCTGCTCAGATCCTCCGGGCGCCGGGCGCATTCCCGTGCCGCGTCGTCGTTGTCGGTCATCGCCACCCCTGTCCTCGATATGGGCTGTGCGACAACGGTAACGCCGGGGTCCGACACGTTCGCCGCGGCGACCCCACAGACGGCGAAACCCCCGAAAGCCGGTGGCCACTCGGGGGTTTCGCCGGTGTATCTCAGCCGATCACAGCGGCGGGAAACCCGACGAGCCGGTCGCCATCCAGTTCCAGAACTCGGCAGCCCGGTTCACGAGCAACGCGATGACGTCGAGGGCAGTGCTTCCCATGGTCTTCCTCACGGTCGAACGAACAACTTCCGCGCGCCACCATAGCAACCTGCTTCGACTGGACAACGTTGCGATAACACCCCGATAACGGGGCGCAGCGCTGTTTGCCGCCCGCATTTCGCGGATGACCCACACTGGCCCATCCTGTGACCGCGTCACGTTTCGCAGCCCGGGATCCGGGCATCACCGCTCGAACTGGCTACCCACAACGTCGACGGCGAGTCGGTGCGGATCGCGGATTTCGACATCCGGCCGGGAGTGAGTGCCGACGAAGACGACGGCGACGAATGGCCGCAGATCCGCCGCCGCGTGGTCGAGGCCGATATCGTCCTGCTCGCCACCCCCACCTGGCTGGGGCATCTGTCCTCGATCGCACAGCGGACCCTCGAGCGGCTCGACGCCGAACTGTCCATGACCGACGACCTCGGCCGCCCCGCCATGTTCGGCAAGGTCGGCATCGCCTTGATCGTCGGCAACGAGGACGGCGCGCACAAGATCGCCGCGGACACCTTGAACTATCCGCCCGCCTGAGCGTGCAGCGAGTCGTCCCGATCGACGCGCTCACGACGGCACCGGCCCTGCTCGTTCGGCCTGGTCGCCGGGGTGCGCCAGGTGAATAATGGGCCTGTGGACGAAACGGACGACGCCTCGACATCAGAGCGCGCGCTGGTCGATCGGCTTATCGGTTCGGGTGAGTCGCTGGCGGTCGGACGATTTCGTTACTGGTTCGCCGCACGCCGCTGGGAATGGTCCGACGAGGTCGCGCGGATGCACGGCCATCCGCCCGGCACCGTGCCGACGACCGAGATGCTCGTGGCCCACAAACACCCCGACGACCGGGACCGGGTCGCGGCGATGATCACCTCGATCGACCGCGTCGGCACGTTCTCGAGCCATCACCGCATCATCGACACCCGGGGCCGCTCTCGCGATGTGCTCGTCGTGTCCGAACCCATGCGCGACCGCGACGGCTCGGCGATCGGCACCGAGGGTTATTACATCGACGTGTCGGGATCCGCCGCCGAATACCGGCGCGAGGCGATCGACAACGCCCTGCCCGACCTCCTCGCGGCACGTGCGGTGATCGAACAGGCCAAGGGCGCGCTGATGCTCGCCTACGCCATCACCGCCGATCAGGCCTTCCGTGTACTGCGCTGGCGGTCACAGGACACCAACGTCAAGCTTCGGGTGATCGCCGAGCGCGTGATGGCCGCGTTGCCCGCTGTCGCAGGCGGCGACGTCACCCTGCGAACCCGTCTGGACCATGTCCTGCTGACCGCGCACGAGGGTATCCCGCCGGATCCGGACGGATAGCCCCTCGATGGCGTCAGCGCGGGAACTCCTGATCTGCACGGCCCGTGCCGATCCCGGCTCGGGGAGGAACTGGGCATAGGGGAAGTTCGATCCCCCGATCAGCAGGGGGTTCGTGCTGGATATCGGCCGGGATGATGACCGCGTGGTGTTGTACTCCGGCAAGATCAGTCGTCACGCGCGAGAGGCGTCAACGAGATCCGGGCGTCGGCACAATCACGTGGACAGGTGTCGCCGGGGGCCGACCGGCGGTCAGCGCTTGGGCCAGCGTGGTGTACACGGGCAGCCACGCGCTCAGTCCCGCGATGGCGATGACACGGTCGACGACGTCGGGGAACGGGTTGAACACCGAGATCTGCACGCCGCGGGACGCGGCCCGTGGCGCACGGGAGGCCAGGTCCAGGATCGGCCGGCAGCCGATGAACCGGGCCGAGCTCAGATCGACGACGAGGTGGCCGCTGTCAGCGGCTTCGGCGATGGCGATGCCGATGATGCGGAGCCATCGCGGCTCGGTGTAGGCGTCGGCTGCGCCATAGACGTGCAGCAGCGTGACGCCGGCACGGTGGTCGAGATCGGCGCGTAATCGTCGGCAGAGGTCTGCGGGTTCACCGGCGGCCGGAGGGAAGAGGTCACCGCGGCGGCGGGAAGGGTTCATCGAGGGCTCTCAGCATCCTCGAAGCGACAGCACGCTTCATTGGTGCACTGCCGGTCCTGACGGTCCTCAAGCCCCGGCCGATACTCCATTTCAACACGTCCAACCGACATTCGCCACCCACCGCGACTCGATCGCGGCATCGCCGTCAGTCGATGTAGCGCGCTCCCCCATCGAAGCGGCACCACCGCCCGTCGAAGGGCGTGTACGACGTATCGCCGGTCGAATCCGCGCCCGCGATCGTCGGCTCGACCCCGGGTGGGAAGTACGCGAGCCCGTCGTCGCCGACACGCTCACCGATCCGGAACTCACACGCTCCCTGATGATTCCGGGTCGTCGCCGCTACCCGGAACACGCCGACCCAGTGCGGATTCGCCGTAGCATCACATCGCTGCGCCGCCGCAGTCATCGTGGATTCGGACACCACCCACGCCATCCGCTCCGGCAGGTGCATCATCACCGCCGCCACACTACAGACGACCATCAGCGGCTGGACCGCCACGAGCGACCGTCCACCAGGTCGCGCGCCGTCGAGGTCACCGCACAGCACTGCCCACCAGATCCCGGTGACCAGCACGACGGGAACACCGTAGTACCAGGCGGTGAGACCCGGCGACACCGCCTCGGGGTTCCCACTGCCGTAGAGCCTATTTCGCGAGTGCCGCGGTGACGTATTCGAACAGGGAATCCGGATCCGAGGTGATGCCCTGGCCGCCCTCGGCGAACAAACGGTCGCGGAATTTCAATCCGTGCACCGTCGTGTAGGCGAAAAAGGGCACCGTGATCCCCAGGGTGCGCAACTCTTTCAGGAGAGTCAGGCCCGCTTCGTCGTCGCCCGGCCTGCCGATGTCGGAGATGATCGCGGCGAATTCCATCTGGCCGATGTGGTCGAGCGCGGCATCGGTCGACAGGGCGAGCACGAAGTTGTATCCGGCGGCGGTGAAGGCACGGCGTTCGTAGACATTGCTGGCAGGATTGTCGTCGACCCACAGAATTCTGCCCTCGGCCAATGCGCCCGGCGCCGGGCCGCGGCCGACAGCACGAATGGCCAGCCGCGCGAGATGACCGAAATCGACCTCCGGCTCGTCGGCCGCGCCTTGCCGTGCCGCGACCAGGGACGCGGCCGAGGTGACCACGTTCACATAGTTGTCCTCATCGCGGAAGTCGCGGGGCGCGAACAGCTTTCCGCTGTGCTTGCTCACCAGCCAGACGAACGCCGCCAGGACCAGGATCGGGAAGATGACGAGGAAATAGATCAGCGGCAGCCGCTCCGCCGCGGTCAGATCACCGGAGAAGGTGGTCACCAGCGCGGCAAGGCCGTACACCAGCGTGATGAACAGGGCGATGATGCCCAGCGGATTCCCGCTGAGCCCCTTCGCCGCTCGTCCGAATCCCTCCACAGGACCAGCCATTCCCCCACCTCTCGGCCATCCGCGCCCGGTCATCGAGCGTGCCGTCGTCCCAGCAGAATAGCGCTGAACCCTGAACAGTCCTCATCGTCGTGATGAATCGCATTGCCGCGCTGGCTGATTGGGGGATCTCTCGAGGTCCCTACTGGCAAAGCCCCGGTAGGGGAACGGTGGCGGACACTGGACCCCGCGCCAACCAACCATGCTCGCGCTGGCCTACCTGCCCCTACAGCAGCGGACGCCGCCCGCTGTCGCATTCGCGGTCCCGATGCGCCGCGCCAACACCTCAGATGGTTAGCTATGCATTTGCCATCCGCGAAAACTCCTTGGCTTTTCGCGCTCCAACACGCCGATGACCACGCGGCTTCAAGGCGACCTACTACATGTGGTCACCCACACGTCGGGCAACTCCGCGGGGCAGCCTATAGATGGACCGCGTGGCTGTTTTGGCGCGTAGTGGCCGCAAGGTCAAGCCCGAAGGAGCAACGTGAATCCGCTGGTAGACCACGCCCCTCGACGAGGACAGGCACGTCCCGTGTGTGACCGTTCTTGTGACCGTTTTGAGGATGACACGCCGTTATCCGCGGTGATTTCCCGTGACGACAGCGGCCCCGCCCCGGATTTCTCCGGGACGGGGCCGCTGATGAAAAGTACTGCTGGACAGTACTTTTCAGCCGTTCGATGCCACTACTTCTGTGCGGCCTTGTACTCGCGGCGACGCCGGTGCAGGATCGGCTCGGTGTAGCCGTTGGGCTGCTTGGTGCCTTCCAGGACCAGTTCCTTGGCTGCCTGGAAGGCGATCGAGGCGTCGAAGTTGGGGGCCATCGGGTGGTAGGCCTTGTCGCCGGCGTTCTGGCGGTCGACGACGGGGGCCATGCGCTCGAGGCTGGCGGTCACGTCGGCTTCGGTGACGATGCCGTGGCGCAGCCAGTTGGCGACCAGCTGGCTCGAGATGCGCAGGGTGGCACGGTCTTCCATCAGGCCGATGTCGTTGATGTCGGGCACCTTGGAGCAGCCGACACCGTGGTCGATCCAGCGGACGACGTAGCCCAGGATGCCCTGGGAGTTGTTGTCGAGTTCCTGACGCTTCTCCTCGTCGGACCAGTCGGTGGACTGGGCCAGGGGGATCTCCAGGATCTGGTCGACGGTGGCGCGGGGGCCGCCCTTGGCGATCTCGGACTGCCGCTTGAACACGTCCACCAGGTGGTAGTGGGTGGCGTGCAGGGTGGCGGCGGTGGGCGAGGGCACCCACGCGGTGTTGGCGCCCGACTTCGGGTGCACGATCTTCTGCTCGAGCATGCCGGCCATCAGGTCGGGCATGGCCCACATGCCCTTGCCGATCTGGGCCTTGCCGGGCAGGCCCTTGGCCAGGCCGGTGTCGACGTTCCAGTCCTCGTAGGAGGTGATCCAGGTCTGGGTCTTCATCTCGGCCTTGCGGACCATCGGCCCGGCCTCCATGGAGGTGTGGATCTCGTCGCCGGTGCGGTCCAGGAAGCCGGTGTTGATGAACACCACGCGGTCCTTGGCGGCCCCGATGGAGGCGGCGAGGTTGACCGTGGTGCGGCGCTCCTCGTCCATGATGCCGACCTTGAGGGTGTTGCGGGTCAGGCCGAGGACGTCCTCGATCCGGCCGAACAGCTCGTTGGTGAACGCGGCCTCGTCGGGGCCGTGCATCTTCGGCTTCACGATGTAGACCGAGCCGGTGCGGGTGTTGGCCAGCTTCGCGGTGCCGTTGAGCGAGTGCACGGCGATCAGCGAGGTGATCAGGCCGTCGAGGATGCCCTCGGGCACCTCGTTGCCGTCGGCGTCGATGATCGCGTCGGAGGTCATCAGGTGGCCCACGTTGCGCACGAACAGCAGCGAACGGCCGTGCAGCACCAGCTCGGAACCGTCGAGCGCGGTGTAGACGCGGTCGGGGTTCATGGTGCGGGTGAAGGTCTTGCCGTTCTTGGTGACCTCTTCGGCCAGGTCGCCCTTGTTCAGGCCCAGCCAGTTGCGGTAACAGACGACCTTGTCCTCGGCGTCGACCGCGGCGACCGAGTCCTCGAAGTCCATGATCGTGGTGAGCGCGGACTCGAGCACGATGTCCTTGACACCGGCGGTGTCGGTCGAGCCGATCGGCGAGTTCGCGTCGATCTGGATCTCGATGTGCAGGCCGTTGTGCTTCAGCAGCACCGAGGTCGGGGCCTCGGGGTCGCCCAGGTAGCCGACGAGCTGCGACGGGTCGGCCAGGCCGATGTCGGTGCCGTCTTCCAGGCCGATCTCGAGCTCGCCGTCGACGATCTTGTAGTACGAGGAACCGATGTGCGAGCCGGTGATCAGGGTGACGGCGTCGTCGAGGAAGTTACGGCCCCACTCGATGACCTTGTCGCCGCGCACGCGGTTGTAGCCGGTGCCCTTCTCGGCGCCGTTGGCCTCGGAGATGGCGTCGGTGCCGTAGAGCGCGTCGTAGAGCGAACCCCAGCGCGCGTTGGCGGCGTTGATCGCGAAACGCGCGTTCATCACCGGCACCACCAGCTGCGGGCCCGCGGTGGTGGCGATCTCGGCGTCGACGTTGCCGGTGCCGATCTGGAAGCCGGCGGGCTCCGGACGCAGGTAACCGATCTCGGTCAGGAGCTGCTTGTAGGCGCCCTTGTCGTAACCGGTGCCCGGGTTCTCGGCGTGCCAGGCGTCGAGCTTGCCCTGGATCTCGTCGCGCTCGGCCAGCAGTGCCCGGTTACGCGGGGCGAGGTCGTTGATGACCTGCTCCGCGCCTGCCCAGAACGCGGCGGAATCTACGCCGGTACCGGGGAGCGCCTCGTTCACGATGAAATCGTGGAGAACGCCGGCCACTCCGAGCCCGCCGACCTGAATCCGCTCTGTCATCTACTGCCTCACTTCTGAGATAGCCGGGTGGGAAAGTCGATGTCATGTTACCCGTGGGTAGTGGTGACATCTCGTGTGGGTTCGAACGCCCGGAGGGCGACTTCCATTCCGCCACGCCGAATCACCGGTTACGCCCGGTGGGCGTGGCGGACCACCTCTTGATTGTAGGCCCGCGGGGATTTAATGTACTGATCGGAACATTCCTCGGTGACGGGCGCCACTCGCCCCGCCGGAGCGGAGGCACGGTGACCGTCGCGCAGCCCAGCGAACCGGGCTCTCCGGTGCGCCGCCGCGGCCGCCCACCCGCCACCGGCGCCGGCGAGACCAGTGCCCGCATTCGCGCCGCGGCCCTCGACCTGTTCGCCGAGCGCGGCTTCCATGCCACCGGCGTCGCCGAGATCGGCGCGAAAGCCGACGTCCAGCGCGGTGCGCTCTACTACCACATCGGCTCCAAGGAGGAACTGCTGTGGCAGATCCTCCTCGACTACACCCGGCCGCTGCTCGACGCCGCCGAACGCATCGTCGCCGCGGGCACCGACCCGGTCCACACGCTGCGCCTGCTGATCCGCAGTCATGTCGAACTGATCATCACCCATCGTCGCGCGGTGGCCGTGCACCTACGCGACGCCGACGCGCTGACCGGGGACCGGGCCGCCGAACTCCAGCGGCTGCGCGACCGGCTGCAGCGCCACTGGCAGGACGTGATCGACGCCGGTCACGCCGCGGGCGCGCTGCGCAGCGCCGACCACGTGGTCACCAACAGCGTGCTCGGCATGCTGAATTCACTCGGCTTCTGGTATCGCGAACGCGGCGCGCGCTCGCCCGCCGAGATCGCCGACATCCTCATCGACACCGTCCTGTCCGGGCTGCTGGCTCCGGACGACAACACGAAAGGCTGACCATGGCGTGGGATTTCGAGACCGATCCGGACTACCAGCGCAAACTCGACTGGGTCGCGGAGTTCGTCCGCACCGAGGTCGAGCCCCTGGATCTGCTCTACCCCAACCCCTACGACCGCGCCGACCCCGAGATCCGCGCGCTCATGCGGCCGTTGCAGCAGCAGGTCAAGGACCAGGGGTTGTGGGCCTGTCATCTCGGACCCGAGCTGGGCGGTCCCGGGTACGGTCAGCTGAAGCTGGCGCTGCTCAACGAGGTGCTCGGCACGTCGATGTGGGCGCCGCTCGTATTCGGTTGTCAGGCACCGGATTCCGGTAACGCGGAGATCCTGGCGCACTACGGCACCGCGGAGCAGAAGGCGAAGTACCTGCAGCCGCTGCTCGACGGCGAGATCGGGTCCTGCTACGTGATGACCGAGCCGACCGGCGGTTCGGATCCGACGGCCTTCCGCACCACCGCGGTGCGCGACGGCGACGAGTGGGTCATCAACGGCGAGAAGTGGTTCAACTCGGTCGCCGAGTACGCCGCCTTCCACATCGTGATGCTGGTGACCGATCCCGAGGCCGAGCCGCACCGGCGGTTGTCGATGTTCATCGTCCCGGCCGACACTCCCGGCATCGAACTGGTGCGCAACTTCACCGTGCCCGGCTTCAGCGAGCACGAAGGGCATCTGCGGTTCACCGATGTCCGGGTCCCGGCCGACCACCTGCTCGGCGCGGAAGGCGCGGGGTTCGTTGTCGCGCAGACCAGGCTCGGCGGCGGCCGGGTGCACCACGCCATGCGCACCGTCGCGCTGGTGCGCAAGGCGTTCGACATGATGTGTGAGCGCGCGGTGTCGCGACCTGCACGCAAGGGCGTGCTGGGCGGGTTCCAGATGACGCAGGAGCGCATCGCCGACAGCTGGATCCAGATGGAGCAGTTCCGGCTGCTGGTGCTGCGCACCGCGTGGCGCATCGATCAGGCGCAGGACTACCGCGCCGTCCGCAAGGACATCGCCGCGATCAAGGTCGCCATGCCGACGGTGATGAACGACATCGCCCGCCGCGCGCTGCACCTGCACGGCGCACTGGGCGTGAGCACCGATCTGCCCTTCCTCGACATGACCACCTACGCCGAGGTGATGGCCATCGCCGACGGGCCGACCGAGGTCCACAAGATCACTCTCGCCAAAGAGGTGCTCAAGCAGTACGCGCCCGGAGATCCGGTGTACCCCACCGGCTTTCGGCCCACACTGCGCGAGGAGGCCCGCAAGCTCGTTGCCCGCCGACTCGACCGCGAGGTCGGCAACCTCTGATCTCGTCCGCCGATCGAGGGACGAGGGTCCGGCACCGAACCCTCGTCCGTCCGATCGTCACGCGGCGGCCGCGAGACCCGTCCACCAGTCGTCCATCGCGTGCATCACCGACGCACATCCCGCCAGGAAGTCCCCGCGTCCGTTCCCGGCCAGAAGCCGGCCACCGACGACCTGACGCAGGCCCATTTCGTGCTGCGGTTCGAACCCGTTGATGTGCGACTCCAGAAACAGGTGGATCAAACCGTCGGGATCGACGATTCGGTTCCCCGAGATCCGCGCGTAGTCGCCGATCAACGTTCGGACGATCCTCAGTTCCGCCACCGCGGTGGCCTCGATCGTGTAGACAGCACCCGCCACGAAGAACGGGCGATGATCGGACGTAGCCCGCGTCAGCGCATCAAGAAAGTGCACAGTGGCCGGGCCGGGCTCGGCCGCGCCGACGGCGATCCCGAGCTCATCTTCGAGGCCACGCTTGAACACGGTGTAATGCGCACGGTCCGGGTGGCCGCCGCCGAGTTCCTCGGCGATATTGCGCTCGAGTTCCGTGGCCACCTCCGGCCAGCACCTCAGATTCTCCGTCGCAGTGGACAGGATGTCGACGATCGCTTTGGTGAAGAACGTGTACTGGGTGATCACCCGGGCCGATTGCTCAGGGGACAGCGCCGATGCCGTGCTGAGCACCGCGTTGCGGTCAGGGTCTACGGCGGTGTAGTCGTGGTGGATGATGGCTTCGGCCTGCGCGAAGCACTCGTGCGTGGTCATTGCTGAAGTTCCCTCCGTGTCCGATCTTCGATATTTCCTGTGCGTTCGTTCTCCGGGCTCCGGCCCGGTTCGGCCGGCACGCGGGCGCGTAGCACGTGCACCACCGTCACGGCGCCGATCACCAGCACCACCAGCCCCCGTGCCACCCAGCCGTCATCGACGAGTGCGCTCAACGCTGCGGTCGCCAACGGAAGCACCTGGGCCAGTAGAAGAATCGATTCGAGCACGTCGTACCCCCGTGCGCTACGGGATGTTCCGCTCGTCGGCGTCGTGCGCTCCATGGGCCACCCTGTTCTTCCGCATCCGATTGACCAGCTGCCCCGAGAATGACGCTCGTCGCGACGCGAACGCGCGACTACGGCCCGGATCCACGCCGGCCGTGAGGGTGCTGCACGCGCTGCGTGCAGAGCCGTGCTGTGCCGTCGACACGGGTGGCTACCTGGCGATACTCTCGATTCCTGTGTGATCCGCAAGACCGGAAACACCAGTGTCAGAAAGGCCGACAGCGTGAGTGACAGTCAGCACAACAGCTCATGCGGACGCCGGGTGGCCCGGGCTGCCACAGCGGCGGGCAGTTCGGCCTATGACGCCGCACTCGCCGTCCACCGGCACTGTGGCGTTTCGTTGCTCCGGGCACACCGCACGGCGCAGGGATACACCTTGGTCGAGGCCGTCGGCCTCCTGAAAGAAATTTTGCAGACCGACGGCGCGGGCCTCGCTCACCAGCGGCTGTCGCAATGGGAGAACGGCCTCGACACCCCGACACCACGCTACCTGGACGCGCTGTGCCGGCTGTATCGCACAAGACCCGACCGGCTCGGCTTCGGTCACGACTATTCGGACCACGAACCGAGCCCGACGCCCCGATTCGAGGAGATAGTGGAGCGACGTCATTTTCTGAGTTCCGCGGCGGCCGGTGCCGTGTTTCTGTCGTTGCCGGTCTCGACAACCGGACAACTGATCGGTGAGCACAGCGCGCCATCCGGCAGAAAGCCGTCCGCGATGTATCTCGATCTGCTCGAGGAACTCACCGAGGAGAACGGATACGCGCTCTATACCGCTCCACCCGAGGAGTACGTTCCGGCGCGCATGATCGATCTTGCCCGCATCCAAGCTTGCCTGCTGTCCAGTTCCGCCGGGGACGCGCAGCGCCGGTTACACCGGGCATTCGCCAAGAACGCCGGTTTCATCGCCATCCGGCTCAACGACGTCGCCGGAGTAGACGACACGTTCGAATGGTTCGGTGTCGCTCGTCGTGCCGCACGGCGAGCGGGCGACGCAGAGGTCGAGGCGTGGATCGCCGGACACATCTGCGACGCGTGCGCCTGCTACGGCCATTCGTTCAAGCCGGGGCTCACCGCCGCGCGCCTCGCCCAATCACGCGGCAACAGTGGACAGCCAAATGCCCAGGCAGTTTACGGCTATCTGGCCGAAGCGGGAGTCCAGGCCCGCATGGGTCGTCGGCGCGAGACCCTGGACGCGGTCCGCAACGCCGACCAGATGTTCGCCGCGCTCCCGGAGAGCGAAACGGTAGCCGACGGACTACACGTCACCGAATACTTTCTCCGCTGGCACCAATCCAACGCGCTGACGATGATCGGGATGAAAGACCACGCCGACCCGCTGCGTACCCGGGCACTCGAGCTGCCGTTCAGTCGGCAGGACCTGGTGGGAGAGGCACTGTTGCGGCTGGACGAAGCCGCGCTGAGCCTCGGCGCCGAGCAGCTCGAAGAAGGGTGCCGGACGATCACCGATATGTGGGATGCGCTGCCTGCCGGATTTCGTAGCGGCCAGATCCCCCGACGAGCCCTTCAGGTGCTCGATGGTGTCCCACCCGCCCGCTCGGCGAATCGGGAGGTCCGCGCAACGCGCGAATTGATCGAAACTGCGGTCGGCCGGCCGAACACTCGTGACCGGAAATAAATCAGCCGACAATCCGCGCCCGATCTGCCACCATGAATTCCACGCCGGTGATTCCGCACCGGGTGATTCCGACGAGACCATTCGAGAGGAGGAGACGGCCATGAAACATGGCGCACCACAACGACAGTCGAACAAGTCCTCGCGTGCCACCGCAGTGGCCCGCACCGAGTCGACCAGCGCGACGATCGCGGGTTATCGCGCCATGGCCGATCTCCGCTTCGCGCACTGACGCGACCCGTCCACCCGGCTCTCGTTCACTTCTCTGGAAAACATGGTGATTCCCATGACGATCCGTCATGCCGTCGACCCGATGGCGCCCACTTCCGACACCTGGATACGCACCAGGGTGCTCGTGCTCAACGCCAGCTACGAGGCCCTCGACGAGATCACCGCCGACCGCGCCGTGACACTGCTGATCAGCGGTGCCGCGGAGACCGTCATCGAACGGGCGCCGCGGTTCCCGATCCGGTCCCAGCACCTGGTCATCGGCCTGCCCGAGACCATCCGGCTGCTGCGCTACGTCTACCTGGGGCACGTCACCCCGGTCGGCGAGGACAGCCGGGCCACCCTGGCCGGGGTGCTGCGCCGCGACAAGCAGCGCTGCGGTTACTGCGCCGAGTGGGCGCAGACCGTCGACCACATCCGCCCGCGCAGCAGGGGCGGACCCAACACCTGGGGCAACCTGATCGCCTGCTGCGGCCCCTGCAATACGACCAAGGCCGACCGCACCCCCGAGGAAGCGGGGATGCGGCTGCTGTGGGAGCCCAAGGCTCCCGACCCGCTGGCCCGCACGCAGCGCCGGATCTGGAAGGAGTACGCGCCGTGACCACCACCGACCTCGCCCTGACCGACCTGCTGACCCTCTCCGATTCGGGACAGTGGCACCGCGCCGCCTGCCGGGGTGACCCGAATCACGAGGCGTGGTTCCCGTACCCCTCGCAGGACTTCGACTACGCCCGCCGGATCTGCGCCGATTGCCCGTTGCTCGCGGGGTGCACCGAGTACGCGGCGCGCACCGGTCAGTCGGGGGTGTGGGGTGGCCGCGAGTTCGACCGCGGCCGCGTGATCCGCGAGTGACCGGCCGGGGGCCGGGGCCGGGTCCCGCCCCCCCCCCCCCCGCGTGCCCAGCGGGTGTAACCCCCCCGGTGCGCGGTGCCCCCCACCCAAGAAGGGGGCAGAAACTA
>NZ_JBHZBX010000012.1:43655-196480 GCF_042755165.1 Nocardia sp. NPDC059177
CGCCCGGCTCTGGCGGGGGGGTGGGGGGGCCGGGCGTCCGCCCGGGGCCGCGTTCCCCGCGCGGGCCGGGCGGGGGCGGGGGGCCGGTACCGGCACCCGGCCCCGCGTCGTGACCTGCGGTGATACCCGCCGGGATGCTCGGTGCCACGATCCGATGACGGGTCCTTAAACTTGCCGCGTGGGTACACATCGCAGCGGGACCAGATCTCGGAGTATCAGCAAAGGTCCGGTTATCGCGGCATCGGTACTCGTGCTCGTGCTGGTGGCCGTGTTCGCCTGGTTCCAGTTCAGTGATCGCGCCGATTCCTCCGACGTAGCGGCCGCCGCCGAGTGCGTCGAAGGCCCGGCCACCCTCGATGTCACCGTCGACCCCGCCATCGCGGGCCCGGTCCGCGCCGCCGCCGACGCCTACAACGCCACCACACCACGGGTGCGTGATCACTGCGCACAGGTGCAGGTCGCGGCACACCCGTCGGCCGCGCTGGTCGCCGGCCTGGCCGATGCCACGACGTGGGATCCGGCGCTCGGCCCGAAGCCGGGACTGTGGATCGCCGATTCGAGCCGGTCCATCGATCTGGTCCGGGTGCCCGGCCTGATCGAGGGCGCGCCCGCGTCCATCGCGACCAGCCCGATCGTGCTCGCGGTCCCCGAGCCGCTGCGCCAGGCGCTCGACGAGCATCAGATCACCTGGTCGGATCTGCCCCGCCTGCAACAGGGCAGCCTCGACGAACTCGGCCTGTCCGGGTGGGGTGGGTTGCGGATGGCGCTGCCCGGCGGTGACGCGACCACCGCCGCCGCGGCCTCCGTCGGGTCCGCGGTCTCGGGCACCGAACCGCTGACCGAACAGGCCGCGGGCGACGGCCAGGTCGTCGCGGCGATCTCCGGTCTCGCCGCCGGCGCACCGGTATCCGCCGATCTGACGACCGCCATGGCCGGGATCACCGCCGACCCGACCGCCGACACCGTGCACGCGGTCGCCGCGACCGAGCAGCAGCTGGGCACCGGCGGGCTCGTCGCCTACCGTCCCGCGGGCAGCGCCCCGATCGCGGACTATCCGGCCGCGCTGCTGTCGGGTCCGTGGGTCGACAAGACCCAGAACCTCATCGCGTCGCGCTTCATCGATTTCCTGCGCGCACCCGAGCAGGCGGCCGCGCTGGCCACCGCCGGGTTCGGTCCGGCGATCGGCTCGGCGCCGGCCAATCCGCCCAAGGGCGCGCTGCAGCAGGTGCTGTCCACCCTCGCCAACCCGGTGCTCGGTGTGAACGCGACTGTCCTGCTCGACGTGTCCGCGTCGATGAGCACGACCGACGGGTCCACCACCCGGCTGGCGAACGCGGGCGCCGCGCTGGCGTCCACGTTGCAGGTGATCCCGCCGGACTTCGGTCTGGGCCTGTGGACGTTCGGCAAGAACCTCGACGGCACCACCCCCTACCAGGTGCAGGTGCCCACCGCGCTGCTCAGCGACACCCAGCGCACTGCGTTCGGCACTGCCGTCACCTCGACCGAGGCCACCCAGACCACCGCCGATCAGGCCTATCCGAGCCTGCTCGCCGCCTACCGTGCCGCCGTGGCCGCCTACTCCCCCGGCCGCACGAACTCGATCCTGCTGATCACCGACGGCCCCGACGACGATTCGTCGCTGACCGGCACGGCGCTGGTCAGCGAGATCACCGCCGCGACGAAGTCGGACAAGCCGGTGCGCATCGATGTCGTGGTGATCGGCGGTGACGGCACCCAGACCTTGCAGACCCTCGCCCAGCAGACCGGCGGCACCTACACCCGGGTGACGACGAGCAACGACCTCGGCTTCGGCACCGCGGTGGTCGAGGCGCTCACCACCCCCTAGGGCGAAACCTCCACCAGCGCACCGGATTCCATGGCGATCCAGAGGTGCCCGCGCGGGTCGACGGTGAGTCCGTGTGGTTCGGTGCCGGGCAGCGGCAGGTGGGTGACGGCACCGTCGGTCGTCAGCCGGCCGAGCCGGGCGCTCGCCCACTCGGTGAACCACAGTGCGCCGTCGGGGCCGGTGACGATCGCGTGTGGGCGGGCCGCCGGATCCGGCAGGGGGTATTCGGTGATCGTGCCGTCGACGGCGATGCGGCCGATCGCGCCTGCGCCGATCTCGGTGAACCACACCGCATCGTCGGGACCCGCCGTGATGCCGACAGGTGCGGCCGCGGGGGTCGGGAGCGGATACGTCGTGAGGCCGAGCTCGGCGTCGACGCGGCCGATCGCGTTGCCCTGGTTCAGCGTGAACCACACGGCATCGTCGGGGCCGGGTGTGATCATCGACGGCATGCCGTCGACCGCGACGCGGCTGACCTCGCCGTCGGCGGTGCGCCGGCCGACCTGCCCGGCCTGCAATTCGGTGAACCACCAGCCGCCCGGCCCCGCGCACAACCCGTAGGGACTGTCCAGCGCGATGCCGGTCACCTCGCCCCGCACGGTGATCCGGCCGAGCCGTCCGCCGCGGAACTCGGTGAACCACAACGCATCGTCGGCGCCGGCCACGATCACGGTCGGTTGCCCGTCGGCCGGGTCGAGCGTGAAGGTCTCGACCTCCCCGTCGGCGCAGCGACCGATCATCCCCTGCGCGGCCAGAGTGAACCACAGCGCGCCGTCGGGCCCGACGGTGATCCCGTAGGGCGCGCCTGCGACCTCGAATACCCGTACGATGTCAGCCAAGATCCCGAATCCCCTTCTGTTCGCCCCGGAATCGGCGGCGCAGTGCCCGATCGTGCGAGACGACGACCACCGCGCCCCGGTAGTCGTGCAGTGCGCGTTCCACCTCGTCGACCAGGGTCAGCGAGAGGTGGTTGGTCGGCTCGTCGAGCAGCAGCAGATCGTGTTCCCCGGCCAGCACCCGGGCCAGCGCGAGCCTGCGCCGCTGCCCCTCCGACAATGTGCCCACTGCACGATCGAGCAGTGCGGGCGCGAACAGCCCGGTCGCGAGCAATGCCGTGCGCCCGAATCCGTAGGTCTCGACGACGCTGCGCGCCGGGTCGAACCGCTCGTCCTGGCGCAGATAGCCGACCCGGCCCGGCGCCGCGGCGTGGATCGCGTCGAGCAGGGTCGATTTCCCGGCCCCGTTGGGTCCGTGGATGAGCAGCCGGTCGCGCGGACCCAGCGTCACCGATCCGACCGCGAATTCGCCACCCGATCCGGTGAACCGGCCACGGAACCGCAGCGGCTCGGGTGGGCGTGGCACCGCGTGCTCGCGCAGCCGCCGCAACCGCTCGGCGGTCTGGCGCACGCGCGAGGCCACCGAACTCTGTACCCGTCCGGCATTGCGGTCGTAGGCCATCTTGTTGTTGTCGGTCATCGCGCGACCGTGTGCCACCCGGACCGCGGTGGTCGTCGCGAACTCCTCGAGCCGCGCGATCTCCGCCCGCCACTGCTCGTAGGCCTGCTCCCAGCGGACCCGCGCGGCCGCCTTCTCCGCGAGGAATCCGCTGTAACCGCCGCCGAAGCGGGTCAGGGTGCCGTCGGCGACCTCGAGGATCGCGGTGACCACGTGGTCGAGGAAGAGGCGATCGTGCGAGACCACGACGACGGTCCCGCGATGGCTGCGCAACCGGTGCTCCAGCCAGGTCAGCGCCGCCTCGTCGAGATGATTGGTCGGTTCGTCGAGCAGCAGCACCTCGGGTGCGGCGGCCAGCAGACAGGCCAGGCCGAGCCGGGCCCGCTCGCCGCCGGAGAGGCTCTCCATCCGCCGGTCCCGGTCGATGCCCGCCAGCCCGAGACCGTGCATGGCCGCGTCGACCCTGGCATCGGCGGCGTAGCCGTCCCGCGCCTCGAATCGGGCCAGCAGGGCGCCGAATCGGTCCATGTCCTGCGCTTCGGCGGCCTCCTGCATGCCGCGCTCGAGCACCCGCAACTCCGCCAGCGCCGCTTCGACGACCGCGCCGACGGTGTCGCCGGTCAGTGTCTGCGCGAGGTGCCCGACACCGTTGTCCGCGGTGACCGTGACCGCGCCCGCGTCGGGGGTCTCCAGTCCGGCCAGCACCCGCAGCAGCGTCGACTTTCCCGCGCCGTTCTCGCCGACGATCCCGACCCGTTCACCGGGCCGGATGGTGGCGGACACCCCGTCGAGCACCGGGCAGTCCGCGTAGGACTTCGATACGGCACGCAGGGACAGTTGAGTAGTCAAACAGCACTCCAATCGCTACTTGTGTAGCTTTAACTCTAACCAAGAGTCGACACTAACGCAACAGGAGTAGATTTTGGAACCGCAACGTCGCCCCGGTGGACGCAGCGCCCGGGTCCGCGAGGCCGTCCTCGACGCCACCGCCGCCGAACTCGCCGAGCACGGCTATCCCGGTCTCACGGTGGAGGCCGTCGCCCAGCGCGCCGGCGTCCACAAGACGACCGTCTACCGCCGCTGGCGCGGGCCGGAGGGCCTGGTCGCCGACGCCCTGGAGCGGGCAGGCGAACAACCCTGGCCGATCCCCGACACCGGCACCCTCACCGGCGACCTCCGCGCCCTCACCGAACTGCTCCGCACCGGCTTCACCGACCCCGAATCCGGCAGCGTGGCAACAGCTTTCGTCGCCGCAGGCATGCAGCACCCCGATGCCGCGGCCGCCCTGCGCAGCTATTACACCGCCCGCCACCGCGACGCCGCGGTCATCATCGACCGCGCCGTCGCCCGCGGCGAACTCGCACCGGAAGTCGACGCGACCGAGATCATCCGCTTCGCGACGGCCCCGGTCTTCCACCGGCTGTTCATCACCCACGAGCCGGTCACCGCCGAGCATGCCCGCCGGGCCGCGGACGCGGCAGTCACGGTGGCGCGGACGACGCAGGGACCGGACGGTCAGACCCGGACGGCGTAGACCTCGTGGAGTTCGGTACCGGCCAGGGCTGGGTCCTGCCGGGTGCGCGGGCTGAGTCCGTGCGCGTCCAGGACCTGGCAGAACTCACCGAGCCGCCCGTCGTGATCGTGCACCTCGGCCACGACCGCGCGGATCCGTGACCAGTCCGATTCGGTGATGCCGAGCAGCACATCGAATTCGGCCCGCTCGACATCGACCTTGAGCAGGCCGATCTCGGCGGTGGTGTCGTGCGCGGCCAGGATCGCCGAGACCGTGGTGACCTCGACGTCGATCTGCTCACCGTCGTGCAGGCCCCGGGTGATCAGCGAGATCGCGTCGTCGGGTAATCCGCTGTTGCGCAGGAAGATTCGCGTCGCCTCGTCGTCGGCGGCCGGATCGGCGTACAGGCCCGAATTGGCGGTGGCCCGCGGGTACCAGGTGAACGGCAGCACGCCGGGCGCGGCGCCGACGGCGACTTCGAGTGCCACGCCGCCAGGCACGTGGGCAGACATGTTGCGGCGCAGGCAGTCGTAGGTCGCGGGCGCCGGTTCGGCCGCGATCACCCGCACCGCGGGGTGGGTGTCGGCGAACATCATCGCGCTCAGCCCGATGTTCGCGCCGATGTCGACGGCGAGGTCGCCGGGTCGCAGTGTGGCCGCGGCCTGGCGGTAGAACCCGTCGACCGCCATCTCGTTCCAGAGCATGCGCGCTTCGGCGGGGCTGGTGCAGGTCACGGTGCGGCCGTCGTCGAGCCGCAGATTCTGCTGAGTGGTCATGAGGACATGAATCCTTCGAGGATCGGGCCGATGGCGGCCAGCGCGGAGGGGTGTGTCAACTCGAGGTGCCGTGCGTCGATGACGGTGTTGTGGACGGTGCCGGTGATGTGCGGTTGCCAGGTGCCTGCGATGGCGGCCGGATCGGGACGGTCCTTACCGGCGGTGAAGAACACCAGGTCACCGTCGAAGACCCGGGGCCGGTAGGCATCGGCGAGGGCACCGGCGGTGTCGAAGCTGCGCATCACGCGGTCGACCTGTTCGGCGGTGAACAGGCCGGTGCCGGTGATCTGTTCGCGCACGACCTGCCAGGCCTGCTCGGGCGTGCGGGCGGTGACCGCGTCACCGAGGTCGAACAGTTCCCGCCAGCCACCGAGCAGGTCGGCCAGCACCTCACCCGGGGCGGAGCCGTTCCCGTCCGTCGCCGGCGGCACTCCCGCCGCGCTGTCCATCATGGCCAGCAGCGCGACCTGTGCGCCCTGCTCCTGCAGCAGCACCGCCACCGCATGGGCGATCGCACCGCCCAGCGACCAGCCGAGCAGGTGGTACGGACCGTCCGGCTGCGCCCGGCGGATCTCGTCGGCGTAGCGCCGCGCGAGGTCCTCGATCGAGGTGGCGATCGGCTCGGCCGCGACGACATGGGGATCCTGGAGCCCGTACACCGGGCGGTCGCCACGCAAGTGCCCGACCAGGCCGCCGTAGAACCAGGCCAGCCCGCCCGCGGGATGGATCGCGAACAGCGGCGTTGCGGCCCCGGTGGGGCGCAGCGGCAACAGGACCTGCATGCCCGACGCGCCGTCGGCCTCGTCGGCGCGGCGGGCGAGGGCGCGCGGGGTGGCGTCGTCGAACATCCACGGCAGTTCGATCGCCACGCCGCGCGCGCACGACTCGGTCACCGCCATCGTGGCCAGCAGCGAGTTGCCGCCCAGGTCGAAGAATCCTTCGGTCGCGCCGACCCGCGGCACCGACAGCACCTGGGCGAAGACCTCGGCGACCACGGCCTCGGAATGGGTGCGCGGTGTCTCCGGCTCGACAGTTTCATCGTCGAAGACCGGCGCGGGCAGCGCTTGTCGATCGAGCTTGCCGTTGATCGTCACCGGCAGCGCGGGCAGCACGACGATCACCGACGGCACCATGTAGCCGGTGAGCACCTCGGCCACGGCCCGCCGGATGCCCGCCGGATCGACCGGCTGCCCGTCCACCGCGACGACATAGCCGATCAGCTGATCGACCTCCCTGACGTGCCGGTGCACCGCGGCCGCCGCCTGCGCCACACCCGGCTGACGCAGCAGGGCCGCTTCCACCTCACCCAATTCGATCCGGAAACCACGCAATTGGATCTGGGCGTCGGCCCGGCCCAGGTATTCGAGCTCGAGCCCGGCGGGGCCACGGCGCCACCGGCCGAGGTCACCGGCGCGATACATCCTGGCGCCCGGCGCGCCGAACGGTGTGGCGACGAACCGGCCCGCCGTCAGCGCGGCGGCGCCGCGGTAGCCCCGGGCGAGCTGCTCGCCGCCGGTGTACAGCTCGCCGGTGACTCCGACGGGCACCGGCCGCAGGCGATGGTCGAGAACGTGGACCGTCATCCCCGGCAGTGCGGTGCCGATCCCGCGCCCGCCCGCGCCATCGATCTCGGCGAAACCGACATGCACGGTCGTCTCGGTGATGCCGTACATGTTCACCAGTCGCGGCGATCCCGCCGGATGGGCCGCGAACCATTCGCTCAGCCGGGTCGCGTCGAGCGCTTCACCACCGAAGACGACATAGCGCAGCGCCGACTCGCCATCGGCGGCCTCCCGGTGCCGCTGTTGCGCCGCCACGAATCCGTAGAAGGCCGAGGGTGTCTGGCTCAGCACGGTGACCCGCTCCCTGGCCACCAGGGCGGCGAAGGCGTCCGGCGTGCGGGAGGTGTCGTAGTCGACGACCACCAGCCGCCCGCCGGAGAGCAGGGCGCCCCACATCTCCCAGACCGCGAAATCGAAGGCGTACGAGTGGAACATCGTCCAGACGTCGGCGGGTCCGACATCGAATTTCTCGCGCGCGTGGGTGAGCAGGGTGACCACGTCACGGTGGGTGACGGCGACACCCTTCGGCCGCCCGGTCGACCCCGAGGTGTAGATCAGGTAGGCGAGATTGTCCGGGCGCGGAGTGCGCGCGGGCCGCGTGTCCGGGACCGGTGTGCCGTCGTCGAGATCGATGACGGGACCGTCGAATTCCGGTAGCCGGGACACCGCGCCGGACCAGGTCAACAGGGCGACCGGTTTCGCGTCGGCGAGGACGAAACGCAGCCGTTCGGCCGGATACGCCACATCCAGCGGCAGATAGGCCGCGCCCGACAGCACGACACCCAGCAGGCCGACCACCAGATCGGCGGTTCGCGGCAGCGCCACGGCCACCAGCGTTTCCGGTCCGGCGCCGCACGCGATCAGCCGGGCCGCGACCGAACGCGCGCGCAGCTCCAGTTCGCGGTAGGTCAGGACCGTCGTGCCGTCGGTCACCGCGACGGCGTCCGGCACGAGCACGGTCCGGTGCGCGAACAGCTCGCCGAGCGTCGTCGCCGGGACGACAGCACCGGGTTCGCCTGCGGCGGTGCGCAATTCGTGTTGCTGCCGGGGCTCGAGGTACTCGATGTCGCCTACCACGACTCCGGGATCGGCGGTGACCGCGTCCAGGATCCGGACATACCAGCGGGCGAAACGCTCCATCGACTCGTCGGTGAAAAGATCGGTGGCGTAGGTCAATCGGCCCACGATGCCCAGAGCCCGCCCCTCGGGATCGTACTGTTCGACCAGTTTCACATTCAGGTCCGACTGGGCTTGTTCGAAGTAGTTCCCGACCGGCTCCACCGTGATCCCCGGCAGGTCCAGCACGGCCTGATCGAGGTTCTGGTAGTCGATGGTCACCTGGTAGAGCGGCAGGTGCGCGGTGGATCGCGGTGGGTTGATCGCCTCGACGACCTGCTCGAACGGTACGTCCGCGTGCGCCATGGCGGCCAGGTCCGCGGCCCGGACGGCTGCCAGCAGATCCGCGAAGGGTGCGCCGGGCGGCACGGGCGTGCGCAGGACGACGGTGTTGACGAACATGCCGATCAGATCGTCGAGTTCGCGGGCGCCGCGACCGGACATCGGTGTGCCGACGGCGACGTCACCGGTGTTCGCCAGGCGCGACAGCAGCACGGTCAGCGCCGCGTGCGCGACCATGAACGGCGTCGCGCCCGCTGTGCGGGCCAGCGCGCCGATCCGTTCCTGCAACGGCGCGCCGATCGCGAATTC
This sequence comes from Nocardia sp. NPDC059177, assembly GCF_042755165.1. Taxonomy (NCBI): domain Bacteria; kingdom Bacillati; phylum Actinomycetota; class Actinomycetes; order Mycobacteriales; family Nocardiaceae; genus Nocardia; species Nocardia sp. NPDC059177. The sequence continues at coordinate 52,515 of NZ_JBHZBX010000012.1, forward strand.
GAAGGCTCGCCCACGCATCGACGCCACCGGCGGGCGCGGCCGATCGGTGGGCAGTTCGAGCAGTTCGGGCAGTCCGGCCAGCGTCGCCCGCCAGTACGCCAGCTGGCGGGACAGCAGCGACTCGGGATCGCTGTCGTCGCCGAGTACTTCGTGCTGCCACACCGCGTAGTCGGGGTACTGCACCGGCAGGGCGGGCCAGCCGGGCTCGGTCGCGGCCGTCACGGCGTGATAGGCGGCGGCGACATCGCGGGCCAGCGGGATCATCGACAGTCCGTCCGCGCAGATGTGGTGCACGGCGATGACCAGCACGTGATCGTCGGGGCCCACCTCGAACAGTTCGGCCCGCACCGGCGGCGCTTCGGTCACCTGGAACCCGGCCGAGACCACCGTGGCCACCGCCTTCGGCAGCACCGATTCCTCCATCACGACCGGACGCAAGGCGGGCACGACCTCGTCGGCGCCCACGACGACCTGCCGTGGAACACCGTCGACCACCGGGAATTTCGTGCGCAGCGACTCGTGCCTGTCGATGACCAGCGCACAGGCCGCGCGCAGGGCGGACAGGTCCAGCTCGCCGGTCAGCCGGACCACCAGGGGCACGTTGTAGGCGCCGACCGTGGCGTCGAACTGGTTGAGGAACCACATGCGCAGCTGTGCCGGTGACAGCGGTACCGCGGCGTCGTCGGGGCGCCGGGTCAGCGCCGGGCGCCCGACCAGGTCGCGGCTGGTCAGGTGGGTGGCGAGGTCGGCCAGGACCGGGAATTCGAACACGTCACGGACCGAGACGCGGATACCCAGCGCGGAGCCGAGCCGCGCGGTCAGCCGGGTCGCGGTCAGTGAATTGCCGCCGAGATCGAAGAAGTCGGCGCGCAGGCCGACCCGCTCCAGGTCGAGTACCTCGGCGCAGATGTCGGCGACGACCTGTTCGGTCTCGGTGGCCGGGGCCAGGTAGCCGGCGGCCGGCGCGCCGACCGGCACCGGCAGGGCCGCGCGATCGAGTTTCCCGGTCGTGGTCAGCGGCAGCTGTTCCAGCACCACGCACACATCGGGCACCATCGAGGCGGGCAGCCGGCCCCTGGCCCATGCCCGTACCTGGTCGGGGTCGACCAGGTCTCCGGTCAGGTAGCCGACGAGCCGGTCGGTCCCTTGCCCGTCGGCACGCACCAGCGCGACCGCGTGGGTGACGTCGTGATGCCCGGCCAGGACCGTCTCGATCTCGCCGAGTTCGATGCGCTGGCCGCGGATCTTGACCTGATGGTCGGTGCGCCCGAGGTATTCGAGTGTGTGCCCGGCGGTCCAGCGGACCCGGTCACCGGTGCGATACATCCGCGCTCCCGGTGCGTACGGGTCCGCGACGAAGCTCGCCGCGGTGGCGCCCGCGCGGCCCAGGTATCCGCGGGCGGGCTGGACGCCGCCGATGTACAGTTCGCCGGTCACCCCGACCGGCACCGGCCGCAGCCGGGAATCCAGCACCACCGCGGTGGTGCCGCGGATCGGACCGCCCAGGGTGACAGTCTCCCCTGCCCGCAGCGGATCGCTGATAGCGACCATGATCGTCGTCTCGGTCGGGCCGTAGCCGTTGAACAGTTCCCGGCCCGGTGCCCACGCTGCGGTGAGTTCGGCCGGTACCGCTTCGCCGCCCGCGACGAGCACCCGCAGACCATCCAGGCCCTCGGGCGACATCGTCGCCAGCACGGTCGGGGTCAGGAACGCATGGGTCACGGCGTGTGCGCGGATCAGGGCGGCCAGCTCCTCGCCGGCGAAGACATCCGGCGGCGCGACCACGAGCGTCGCGCCGTGCGGATGGGCCATCAGCAACTCCAGCATGATGGCGTCGAAACCTGGTGCGGCACACTGCAATACCCGGGATTCCGGCTCCACGTGGTAGCGCTCGCGCTGTTCGGCGGCGAAGTTGGCCAGACCGGATCCGGTCACCGCCACACCCTTCGGCGTGCCGGTGGTGCCGGAGGTGTAGATGATGTACGCGGTGTCGGCAGCCCGCGCCGGGACGGCCCGTGCGGCCACCGGAACCTCCGGTGCGGAATCGTCGACGACGAGAATCTGCCAATTCCCTTCCGGCACAGCCCCGCCCGTGTCCGTGGCGGCCAGCCGGGCGCCACAGCCGGCCAGCATCACCGCGAGCCGTTCCGCCGGATTGCGTGGGTCGAGCAGCGCACACGCCGCGCCGATCTCGGCCACCGCCCAGATCGTGGTGACCAGCTCGATCGAGCGCGGCATGACCACGCCGACCGTGTCCCCGGGCGCGACACCGTGCGCGATCAGCCGCTCGGCCAACCGGTGTGCCTTCGCGTCCAATTCCGCGAAAGTGACCTGTTCGGCGCCGCACACCACCGCCACGCCCTCGGGTCGCCGGGCGACCCCGCGCCGCAGCAGGTCGGTCAGCGGTTCCGGCGGCACGCTCGGCGCACCCTTGGCCGGCACCAGCGCGCTGCGTTCCCTTGCGGTCAGCAGGTCCACGTCGCCGACGCGGGTCTCCGGATCGGTCGCGATCCCGCGCAGCACCCGGTGCATCCGGTCGGCCAGGCCGGCGGCGGTGGCCGCGTCGACCCGGGATCGCTGATAGCGCACCCGCAGGTGCAGGGTGTCGGTGTGGTGCGCCTGCACGGTGATCGGGTAGTGCGCGGCATCGGCACCCTCGACGGCGGTGACCCCCATTCCGTCGATATCGGCGTCACCGAGCCCACTGCTGTCGACCGGGTAGGACTCGTAGGCCACGAGGGTGTCGAACAGTCCGCCCCCGCCTGCGGCGGCCAGGATGTCGGACAAGGCGATGTGGTGATGGTCGAGCAGCCGGGTCTTGTCCGCCTGCAATCGCCGCAGTGCCTGGGTGAAAGTCCGGTCCGGCCGGACGTGCACGGGCACCGGCAGGGTGTTGACGAACAGCCCGATCATGGATTCGACGCCGGGCAGGTCGGCGGGGCGTCCGGAGACGGTCTCGCCGAAGACGATCCGCTCCCGGCCGAGCTGGTTCGCCAAAACGGTTGCCCAGGCGAATTGGACGACGGTCGACATCGTGACGCCGTGCGCCCTGGCGAACTCGCTGAGCGCGAGGTCCAGGTCGGCGTCGAGGTCCAGGCTCAGGTCGACCGGGATGTCGACGGTCGCCGCGCCGCCGGTCTCGGCCACCAGCGTGGGTTCGGTGAACCCGCTCAACGCGTCCCGCCAGACCGCGACGCCGGCCGCGCTGTCGTGACGGTCGAGCCAGTGCAGGTACTCACCGTAGGACGGTGCGCCGGGTAGCAGTGCCGTATCCGCCCCGACCGCGTACAGCCCGATCAGGTCGCGCAGCAGCAGCGGTAGCGACCAGCCGTCGAGCAGCAGGTGGTGCGCGGTCAGGATCAGCCGGAACTCGGTGGGCGACACCGTGACCAGGACGAACCGCACCAGGGGTGGGTCGGCGGGATCGAAGGCCGCGGCCCGCTCGCCCGCGAGGATCTCCGGCAGCGCCGCGCTGGACGCATCGACCGTGCGCCAGTGCGGCGCCACCTCGACCGGAACCACCTGCGCCGCAGTGCCGTTCGCGGTCCGGGTGAAGGCGGCACGCAGATTCGGATGCCGCTCGAGCAGCGCGCTCGCCGACCGGCGCAGCCGGGTCTCGTCGAGCGAACCGGTCAGCGTCATCATGGATTGCGCGGTGTAGACGTCCAAGGCGCCGGCTGCCAGCTCGGCGTGGAACAGCAGTCCGCTCTGTAGCGGCGCCAGCGACCAGACCGCGTCGAGCGGACCGTAGCGCGCGGTGAGGTCGTCCAGGTCGTCCTGGGCCAGGGCGACCAGCGGAGTATCGGACGGGGTGAGTCCCCACGCGCTGTCCCGGGTCGCGGCGTCGGCGATCTCGGTGAGCGCGGACCGCCATTCACCGAGCAGGTCCTCGACCGCGTCGCTGTCGAGAAGCCTTGTCGCATAACCGATCTGCGCCGACAGCACCGGCCCGTCCGGCATATCCGCGATGGTCGTGTCGATCGTCAGCGCGGCAGCGGCGGGCATGTCGGGGTCGAAGGCCGCCTGCCGATCGACATCCTCCGGGGCGGGGATCCAGGCGACGCCGGACAGTGCCGCGAGGTCGACCCCCGCCCGGCCGAGGTTGTTGAAACTGATCTGCGGTGTGGGTAGCGCGGCCAGTACCTGCGCGGTCTCGCCGTGCAGATAGCGCAGCATGCCGTAGCCGATACCCTTGTCGGGAATGTCGCGCAAACATTGTTTGACCGCCTTCACCGCCGCCCGCGGATCGGTGTCGTCCACGACGAGATCGACCGGGTACGCGCTGGTGAACCAGCCGACCGTGCGCGACAGATCGGCGCCGGGAGCGAGCTGCTCCTCGCGGCCGTGACTCTCCAGCAGAATGCGCGCCCCCGCGTGGTCGATGCCGCGCCGGCGGCGCCAACGTGTCACTGCCATCGCGAGACCGGCGAGCAACGCGTCGTCGGTGGTGGCACGGGCCGCCCCAGGGATAGCGCCGAGCAGCGCGGCGGTCAGGGTGACCGGCAGCGTCCACGTCGTATGCGCCACCGCCGCGTGCACATCCACGGCCGGGTCGAACATCTCGCGCCCCAGCGGCGGTTCGGGCCGTGTGCCCATCGCCTGCCAGCGACCGAGTTCACCGGCGCGCCCGGCGGCCGAGGTGGTCAGCACCTCCGCCCACCGGCGCATCGACGTCCCCACCTCCGGTAGCTCCACCGGCCGCCCCTCGACGACCTGCTGCCAGGCAGCCACGAAGTCCGGGATCAGGATCCGCCACGACACACCGTCGACCGCGAGATGGTGCACGACGATCAGGGCCCGCCCCGCCGCCGCGACACCGGGTTCCGGCACCAGGCACACGACCTGCACCATCACCGCCCCGGCCGGATTCAACCGCGCCGCAGCCTCCGCCAGCGCCGCTTCGGCCAGCGCGGTGAATCCCGCACTGCCCGGCACACTTCCGGACCCGAAGGCTCGCACCGACACCACCTCGTCCGCGTCGACCGCGCCCCGGGGCAGGACTTCGAGGTGGTCGTTGTCCAGCCGGGCGCGCAACATGTCGTGCCGGTCGAGCACGGCCCGCACGGTCGCGACCACGTCGTCGCGGCGTGCGTCGCCGGGCAGCTCGACCAGCAGGGACTGCGCGAACCGGGCACCACCCGGCCGGGCCAGGAACCAGGACACGATCGGGGTGGGCGAGACCTCGCCGACCCCGCCGCCGGGGAGTTCGGCGAGCGTCGCCCGTCCCGCGGCCTCGGCGACCTGCGCGAGGCCGCGGACGGTCCTGTGCTCGAAGATGTCCCGCGCCGTGACCACGACACCGGCGGTCTTCAGCCGCGCGGCGAGCTGGATGGACATGATGGAATCGCCACCGAGCGCGAAGAACGAATCCTCCACCCCCGCCGTCGGCAGACCGAGCAGCTCGGCGAAGATCGCGGCGATCCGCCGCTCCAGCTCAGTCTGCGCGGTCGCGGTCGCGACACTCGTGGCGGCAACGGGTTCCGGGAGCGCCCGCCGATCGATCTTGCCGGTCGCCGACATCGGCATCTCGTCGAGCACCGTGATCGCCGAGGGCACCATGTGGTCGGGCAGCGCACCCGATATCCGCTCCCGCACCGAGTCCACATCGATCGTCGCGTCCTCCCGCGCGACCAGATAGGCAGCCAGCATCGGTTGCCCGGCCGGGCCGCGCCGGCTCACGGTGACCGCCGTCGCCACTTCCCGGCACGCGAGCAGTGCCGCATCGATCTCGCCCAGTTCGACGCGCTGACCGCGGATCTTGACCTGGAAGTCGGCGCGGCCCAGATACTCGATGGTGTGCTCGGCCGTCCATCGCACGAGGTCGCCGGTGCGGTACATCCGCGTACCCGGGTCACCGAAGGGATCGGCGACGAACGCGCCCGCGGTCGCGCCCGCCCGGTTCAGGTAACCGCGTGCGAGCGACCTGCCCGCCAGATAGAGCTCGCCGACCACCCCGACCGGGACCGCTCGCAACCGCCGATCCAGCACGACGGCCCGCACCCCACGGATCGGGGCGCCGATGGTGACCGGATCACCGGGCCGCAATGCGGCACTGACACTCACCGCGACTGTCGCCTCGGTGGGTCCGTACACATTGTGGAATCGGCGGCCCGGTGCCCAGGTGGCGACGAGGTCGGCGGACACCGCTTCCCCGCCGACGGTCAGCATCCGCAGCGACGCCAAGCCGTCGTCCGGCAGGGTCGCCAGCACGCTCGGTGTGAGAAACGCATGGGAGACCTGTTCTGCGCGAATCAGTTCGGCCAGTTCCGGGCCACCGAACACTTCGGCGGGCGACACCACGAGCGTGGCGTGCGCGGTGTAGGCCATCAGTGACTCCATCAGCAGCGCGTCGAACGCGGGCGACGCCACCTGGAGTACTCGCGACGAGCGGTCCATCCGGTAGTGCTCGTCCTGTTCGGCCGCCAGCCCGGCCAGACCCTCGTGCGTGACGACCACACCTTTGGGAGTACCGGTGGACCCGGAGGTGTAGATCAGGTAGGCCGCGTCGTCGAGGCGCACCGGGCAGACGGCGGGACCGGCCGCGTCGCCGGTCAGGTCGACCTCGTCCACACACCACCACTGGACCTGCTCCGGTAGCGACGCGCGCGCCGAGGCCAGTGTCACGCCGAGCCGGGCACCGGAGTCCGCGACCATATGGGCGATTCGGTCGGCGGGGTGACGCAGATCCATCGGGACGAAGGCCGCACCGGTCTTCGCGATCGCCCAGAGCGCGACGTGGAAGTCCACCGAACGTGGCAAGGCCAGGGCGACAAAGCTGCCCGGTGCCGCACCGGCCGCCGAGAGCATCGCGGCGAGCCGGCCGGATCGCCGGTCCAGGTCACCGTAGGTCAGCGTCTCGCCGGCACCGATCAGCGCGGTCGCCGCCGGATCCGCCGCGGCGCGAGCGAGGAGTTCCGGCAGTGTTCGCGCGGTGACCCGCGCCGCCTGCCCGGCAGGCACCAGCTGTTCGGTTTCCTCGGCACTGAGCACATCGATCGCGCCGATCGCTGTTTCCGGCCGAGCGGTGACGGTCTCCAGCACACGAACCAGCCGCTGCGCGAATCGCGTCGCGGTGTCCGGACCGAAAAGGTCGGTGGCGTAGATGATCTCGCCGGTGAACCCGGCGCCGTCGCGCCGTTCGTTCATCAGCACCGTGAGATCGGTCTTCGCCTGCGCGGTGTCCGGGTCGAGCAGCTCGATATCGATGCCGTCGAGTTCGAAGCGGGTGGTTTCCGCGTGCCGGAAACCGAGCAGCACCTGGTACAACGGCGAGTACGCGGTGGAGCGGGCCCGGTCGAGCAGTTCCACCAGCCGTTCGAACGGCACATCCGCGTGCGCCAGCGCGTCCAGGTCGGTATCGCGCACCTGCGCCAGGAACTCCCGGAACGAGGATCGCTCGTCGATCCGGGTACGCAGGACAACGGTGTTGACGAACATGCCGACCAGATCGTCGAGCTCGGGGCGACCGCGACCGCCCACCGGCGTGCCGACCGAGATGTCGTCGCTGTGCGCGGTCCGGGCGAGCAGGACAGCCAGCGCGGCATGGACGACCATGAACATGGTGACGCCCTCACGTGCCGCGAGTTCAGCGATCGCGGCATGTACCGGCGCCTCGACAGCGAAGCCGACCCGCCCACCTGCCATCGACAGCACGGCGGGCCGCGGTCGATCGGTCGGCAGTTCGAGCGACTCGGGCGCGTCGGCCAATGTTCGCTGCCAGTAGGCGATCTGGCGCGCCGCCGGCGATTCCGGATCGTCTTCGGCCCCGAGCACGTCGCGTTGCCATACGGCGTAGTCGGCGTAGTCGACGGCCAGCTCCGGCCAGCCGGGTGCCCGGCCCTCGCGCCGGGATCGGTAGGCGGTGAACACATCCCGGGCCAGCGGTGCCATCGACGCGCCGTCGGCGGCGATGTGGTGCACGACCAGAACGAGCACATGTTCATCGGGCCCGGTGCGATACAACCGCGCACGCAACGGCGCCGTGTGGGTGACGTCGAAGCCCGACTCGACCGCCTCCCGCACCGCTTCGGCCAGCAGGCCCGGATCCGTGATGTCGGCGAACTCGACATCGGCCAGCCCGGTGGCGCTGTCGTGCACGAGCTGCCGCGGCCTGCCCTGCACCGCAGGGTAGACCGTCCGCAACGGTTCGTGTCTGCCCACCACGTCGATCATCGCCGCACTCAGTGCGGGCACATCGAGCGTGCCGGTCATTCGGGCCGCGAAGCAGATGTTGTAGGCGCCGGAGGTGGGATCGAGCTGGTTGAGAATCCAGATGCGCCGCTGGGCCGCGGCCAGCGGGATCTCCGCGGCACCTCGGCGCCGGACCAGCGGGATCTCCGTGTACCGGTCGCGGAGCGCGACCCGCTCGGCCAGCTCGGCGATCGTCGGTGCCTCGAAGATGTCGCGAACGCGCACGCGCACGCGCAGCGCGGCTTCGGCGCGCGCGGCGACCCGGGCTGCCGACAGCGAGTTCACTCCGATGTCGAAGAGGTCTGCGGCGACGCTGACCTCGTCTGTGCCGACGATGTCGGCGACGATCCGCGCCAGCACCGCCTCGCGCTCGTTCCTGGCCGCGAATTCGGCGATCATCTTCTCCCGCAACGCGGCCTGGTCGGTGTGCGCGTCGTCGGTTTCGTCGAAGACAGCGCGGGCGAGCGCCGCGCGGTTGAGCTTCCCGCTGGTGATGAGCGGCAGCGTGTCGAGGACCCGCACTGTGGCAGGTACGAGGTAGGCGGGAAGCAGCCGGGTCAGCTGCTTACGGATCGCCGCGCCGTCGAGCGTCGCACCTCGCGCCGGGGTGACGAACGCCGTGATCTGGTCCGCGGTCACGATGGCGACTGCCCGCGACACCGCGCCGATCGACCGCAGCGCGGCCTCGATGTCACCCGGCTCGACCCGCTGACCACGGAATTTCACCTGGAAGTCGCTGCGGCCGACGTAGACCAGAGCCCCGCCTGCCGTCCACCGGACCAGATCGCCGGTGCGGTACATCCGCTCGCCGGGCGAGAAGGGGTTCGCCACGAATCGGTCCGCGGTCAGGTCGGGTCGCGCGATGTACCCGCGCGCGAGCTGATCGCCGGCCAGATACAGCTCACCGACCACTCCGGACGGGACCGGCAGCAATCGCGAATCCAGCACGAACGCCCGCGTGTTCCATTCCGGCACACCGATCGGCACCGAACCGCGATGGGAATCCTCGCCACGCCAGTGGGTCACCGATACCGCTGCTTCGGTCGGCCCGTACAGGTTGTGCACCCGTGCGTCGCAGATCGCGCGCATCGCAGCGACGGTCTCCGGTGCCAGCGCCTCGCCGATGACGAGAACCACTCGCAGCGAGGCGATGGTGCCGGGTGCGGTGACATCGGCGAACACCGACAGCATCGACGGCACGAAGTCGGTGATCGTGACGCTGTGCGCCGCGATGGTTTCGGCGATATAGGCCGGATCACGATGCCCGTCGTGGGTCGCGACGACCAGCTTCGCGCCACTGCGCAGCGCCATGAAATAGCCCCACAGCGACACATCGAACGTCGTCGCGGTCTTCTGCAGATAGACGTCCTCGGCCCCCATCGGGTATTCCGCGAGCATCCAGGCGATCTGATTGCCGATCGCCTGATGCGATACCGCCACACCCTTCGGGCGACCGGTCGAGCCGGAGGTGAAGATGACGTAGGCGGGGTGCTCTGGCCGTACCGGCCGGATCAGCTCGCCCGGGCGCACCGGCTGACCCGAGAAACCCGCCGGCCGCACGGTATCCATGGCGATCACCGGCACCGCATCGGGGACGTCGACCGTGTCGGCGGTGGTGGTCAGCACACACACCGGCCGCGCGGTCTCGAGGATGTGCGCGATCCGGTCGGCCGGATGATCCGGATCCAACGGCACGTACGCACCGCCTGCGGTGAGGATCGCGTACATGCCGACCACCAGATCGAGTGACCGGCGCACTGCCAGACCGACCAGCGATTCCGCACCGACCCCGCGCTGTATCAGCAGCCGGGCCAATCGGTTCACCCGTTCGTCGAACTCACGATAGGTCAGCTCGGTGCCCTCGTAGACCAGCGCCACCCGATCGGGGCAGGCCGTCACCGCGGCCCGATAGCCGTCGAGCAGGAGCGCGGGCGCGAGTTCGTACCGGGTCTCGTTCCACTGCTGGAGGATGCGCGCACGCTCGACCGGATCGAGCAGGTCGACGGCACCCACGGGAGCGGCCGGGTCTGCCACCACTGCCGCCAGCAACCGCACCAGCCGGTCGGCGAAACCGGTGACGCCCGCTGCGTCGAAGAGGTCGGTGGCGTAGGTGAGGCGCAGGTTCATGCCCGTGGTCCGGTGATCCGCGCCGTGGTCCTCGGTGACCATCAGCAGCAGGTCACAGATCGCCGCGTCGGCGCCGACATCGATGGTGGCGATGTCCAGGCCGGGGACGTCGAGCTGAGCCGGTGTCATGTTCTGATAGGCGAGCATGACCTGGAACAGCGGCGAATGCGCGGTCGAGCGGGCCGGATTCAGGACCTCGACGAGCTGTTCGAAGGGAACGACGGCGTGGTCGAATGCCTCGACATCGGTGCGCCGCACCAGATCGAGCAGGTCGGTGAAACGCTGCGCGGGACGCACCCGGGTACGCAACACCAGGGTGTTGACGAACATACCGACGAGCCGGTCCAGCGACCGGTGGCCGCGTCCGGCGTACGGAACACCGATGGTGATGTCGTCACTGCCGGACAGCCGCGCCAACAGGATCGCCAGTGCTGTGTGCACCACCATGAACGGTGTCACGCCGGTGCGCCGGGCCAGTGCCGTGACGGCGGTGGCGATCTCGGCCGGCACCGTGGTCTGGATCGTCGCGCCGTGGTGGGTCTGCGCGAGTGGTCGCGGGCGGTCGGTGGGCAGCGAGAGCACATCCGGTATCCCGGCGAGCTGGGTCCGCCAGTAGGCGAGATCGCGCGCGGCGGCGGAATCGGGCGCGGCCAGTGTCTCGCGTTGCCACAGCGCGTAGTCGGCGAACTGGACGGGCAGCGGTGCCCACGCCGGTGCGGTCGCGGCGCATCGGGCGCGGTAGGCCTCGATGATGTCGGCGGCCAGCGGTGCGATCGAATACCCGTCGCAGTTGATGTGATGGACCGACAGCGCCACCGCGTGCGACGACGGCGCCAGTTCGAAGATCGCGACCCGCAGCGGCGCGCCCGCGGACACATCGAACCCGGTGCCGAAGAACTCCCGTAGTCGCGCGACGAGCTCCGCCTCGGTCACCCGGCGCGCGGAGAGGTCGCAGGAATCGACGACTTCGCCCGCCGACAGCACGACCTGCGCGGGGGTGCCCTCGAACGCCGGATACGCGGTACGCAGGATCTCGTGCCGTTCGACGACATCGCGCACGGCCGCAGCGAGCGCGGCGGGATCGATCCCGCCGTCGATCCGGATCGCCAGCGGCACCACATAACTCGCCGAGTCGGGGTCGAGCTGGTTGAGCAACCACATCCGGCTCTGTGCCGGCGAGAGCGGGACCCGATCCGGACGTGCGCCGGGCACCGGTCCGGCGACGGCACCTCCCGCGCGCAGTCGTTCGATCCACCGGGCCAGCTCGGCCACCGTCGGCGCCTCGAAGACGGCGCGGACGGGGATCTCCACGCCCAGGACCTCGCCGATCCGGCTGAGCGTGCGGGTGGCCAGCAAGGAATTGCCGCCGAGGGTGAAGAAGTTGTCGTCGGCGCCGACCCAGGGCACCTGGACGAGATCGCCGACGACGGTCGCGATCGTCTCCTCGACGATTCCGCTGGGTGCCCGGTACCGCGCGGTGCTCTCGTGCGGGTCCGGTGCGGGCAGAGCACGATAGTCGACCTTGCCGTTGGCCGTCAGCGGGAGCGCCGCGATCCGGACCACCTGCGCGGGAACCATGTACGCGGGCAGGCGCGCCAGCAGGAACGCCCGGACCAGGTCGGCGTCGAGTGGCTCGGCACTCACGACGTAGGCCACCAGGACGGGCTCACCACCCACCGTCCGCACCCTGGCCACCGCGGCATCGATGTGTTCGTGGGTGAGCAGAGCCGCCTCGATGTCGCCGAGCTCGACCCGCAGCCCGCGAATCTTGACCTGGTCGTCGTGGCGTCCGACGTAGCGCAGTCCGCCGGATCGATCCCACCGGACCAGGTCACCGGTCCGGTACATCCGGTCGCCTGGACGCGCGGCGACCGGGTCTGCGACGAAAGCGGCAGCGGTGAGATCCGGACGGGCGTGGTAGCCGCGGGCGAGCTGGATACCGCCGAGGTAGAGCTCACCGGTGACCCCGGCGGGGACCGGGCGCATCCGGGTATCGAGTACGCGCACCACCACATTCGCCTCGGGATCACCGATCGGCACCACGCTGCCGAGGAGATCGATCTCGTGGGCCGTCACGCTGACAGCGGCTTCGGTGGGACCGTAGAGATTGTCTATCCGTGCGTCCCCCGCCGCGCGGAACCGGTCGACGGTGGCCACGTCCAGCGGCTCACCGATGCACAGCACCTGCCGCAACGAGCCGAGGCCGGCCGCGGTCGCATGGTCGAGGAACGCCGACAACAACGACGGCACGAAGTCCGCGACGGTGACTCCGTAGCGTTCGACGAGCCGGGCCACGGCGGCGGGATCGGTGTGCGCGTCGGTGCCCGCGACCACCAGCGACGCGCCCGAGGTCGGGGCCGCGAACAGCTCCCACACCGACAGATCGAAGGTGACCGGTGTCCGCAGCATCAGCACGTCATCGGAGCCGATTCCGTAATGCGTACCGAGCCAGCGCAATTGGTTCACGACCGCCTCGTGGGTGAGCGCGACGCCCTTGGGGATGCCGGTCGAGCCCGACGTGAACAGTACATAGGCCAGGTCGCCGGGCAGCAACGCGCGACGACGATCGGCATCGGTGACGGCCGCGGTGTCGGTCGCCGCCGGCAACAGCTCCGAGAGTCGCCAGATCGGCACATCGGTGCCGATGTCGGCCTCGTCGTGCACCAGCACGACCTCGGGCCCGGCCGTGGTGAGCATTGTCTGTGTCCGCTCGGCGGGGTGATCCGGGTCCAGCGGCAGATACGCCGCACCGGCCGTGTGGACCGCGTAGAGCGTGATGAGCAGTTCGACCGAGCGCGGCACCGCCACCGCCACCAGGCTCCCCGGACCGACACCGCGGCCGATGAGTACCCGGGCCAGCGCGTTCACCTCCTCGGCGAAGCGGCGATAGGTGCGGGTCGCGCCCGTCCGGTCGTCGATGACGGCGATGCTGTCCGGGGTCGCCTCGACCTGCGACGCGAACAGGTCAGCGATGGTCGCGTCGTCACCGGTCGATGCCGGTCCGGCCCCGCGGGCGGCCAGCTCGGCGGACTCGTCCCCGCTCAGCAGTGCCAGGTCACCGACCGGCTGGTCCGGGTCGGCGACGGCACCGCGCAGCACGCGAACGAACAGCTCGAAGATCGACGCCACCGTGGATTCGTCGAACAGGTCTGTCGCGTAACCGAATTCGACACCGATCTCGCCGGGCGCACCGGCGGCGTCCATGGTGTCGACGAGGTTGAGGTGCAGGTCGTATTTGGCGACTCCGGGATCGATGAGTTCGGCCGTCACGGTCGACCCGGCCAGCCGCAGGGTCGGGATATCGATGTTCTGGAACGAGAAACCGACCTGGGTCAGGGGCGCGTGCGCGGTACTGCGCGGCGGATTGAGCTCCTCCACCAGCCGCTCGAACGGGATGGCCGCGTTGTCGAAGGCCGCCAGATCACGTTCCCTGACGCGGTCCAGGATCTCGGTGAACGGCGCCGACAGGTCGACGTGCACGCGCAGCACCAAGGTGTTGACGAACATGCCGATCAGCGGGTCCAGCGCGGGTTCTCCGCGTCCGGCCACCGGGGTGCCGACCGCGATGTCGCCGGTCCCGGACAGGCGGGCCAGCAGCACCGCGAACGCGGCATGGGCGACCATGAACACGGTGGCGTCGCGGTGGCGGGCGAAGGTGACCAGGTCACGGTGGAGATCGGCGGGCAGGGTCGCCGACAGCGCCGCCCCGTGGAAGGACTGCTGCGCGGGGCGCGGCCGGTCGGTCGGCAGGTCGAGCACCTCGGGCAGCTCTGCCAGTGCGGCACGCCAGTATCGGATCTGTTCGGCCGTCGGGCTCGCCGGATCATCGGCCGAGCCGAGCAGCGCACGCTGCCACAGCGTGTAGTCGGCGTACTGCACCGCGAGCGGGGCCCAGCCGGGCTCCTCCCCCTGGGTGCGGGCACGGTAGGCGAGGGCGATGTCGGTCGCCAGCGGACCCAGTGAGGATCCGTCCATGGCGATGTGATGCGCCGAGAGCACCAGCGTGTGGTCGTCGGGTCCGGTGCGCAGCAGTGCCACCCGCCACGGCACCTCGGCGCCGACATCGAAGCCTGTCGAAATCTGCCGCGAAATCCTGTCCTGGAGAGCATCTTCGGTGACCGTCTCGGGCGTGAGCTCCGGCGTGCAGTCGCCGGCGGGCAGGATCTCCTGCCACGGTCCGTTGTCGCCGTCGGGGTAGCGCGTCCGCAGCGTTTCGTGCCGTGCCACGACATCGGTGAGGGCGGCGGCCAGCGCGCCGACATCGAGTGGGCCCGAGATCCGGACGACAACCGGCACGTTGTACACCGCCGACGCGTGGTCGAAGTGATTCAGGAACCACATGCGGGTCTGGGCGGGAGACAGCGGAATCCGATCGGGTCGGCGTTGGGGTCGCAGGGGCGTACGGCCTGCACCGGGCGAGCGGGGACCGTGACCGGCGGCGATCTCGTCCAGCTCGCGGGCGAGCGCGTCGACCGCCGGTGCCTCGAACACGGTGCGCACCGGAATGTCGACGCCGAAGGTCCCCGACAACCGTGCCGCGACTTTGGTGGCGGTCAGCGAATTGCCACCGAGATCGAAGAAGTTGTCCAGCACACTGATTCGCGACGCACCGAGCACGTCACGGTAGACACCCGCCACGAGCTGCTCGGTCGGCGTCCGCGGACCGATGTCCGGGCTGCCGCTGGGGAACACCGGCTCGGGAAGGACGGTGCGATCGAGTTTTCCGCTGGCCGTCAGCGGGAACCGGTCCAGCACCATACAGACATCAGGGACCATGTGCGCGGGCAGCCGGTCGCGGGCAGCGGCGCGCACCCGCTCCGCGTCGACCCCCGCCCCGACGAGGTAGCCGACCAACCGGTCGGCACCGGTGCCGGCGCGGACGACCACCACGGCCTGGGCCACAGCGGGATCCTGCGCCAGCACCGCTTCGATCTCACCCAGTTCGGTGCGCTGACCACGGATCTTCACCTGGTGATCGGCCCGGCCGAGGTAGTGCAGAGTCAGCTCCGGTGTCCACCGGACCAGGTCGCCGGTGCGATACATCCGGGTTCCGTCACCGCAGGGATCGGCGACGAAACTGGTCGCGGTGAGCGCGGATCTGCCCAGGTAGCCGCGGGCCAACTGCACCCCACAGATGTAGAGCTCACCCGCCGACCCGACCGGTACCGGCCGCATCCTGGCATCGAGCACCTGGGCAGCGATACCACGGATCGGACTGCCGATGGTGATCGGGCCGTC
The DNA here is from genome assembly GCF_042755165.1 of Nocardia sp. NPDC059177. Classification (NCBI taxonomy): domain Bacteria; kingdom Bacillati; phylum Actinomycetota; class Actinomycetes; order Mycobacteriales; family Nocardiaceae; genus Nocardia; species Nocardia sp. NPDC059177. The sequence continues at coordinate 68,070 of NZ_JBHZBX010000012.1, forward strand.
GGCGGGTACGGGGTCGCTGATCGCGACCATGATGGTGGTCTCGGTCGGGCCGTAGCCGTTGAACAGGCGACGGCCCGGGGCCCACCCCGCGCTCAGTTCGGGCGTCAGCGCTTCGCCACCGGCGATCAGTACCCGCAGACAGTCCAGCCCGGCCGGCGACATCGAGGCCATCACCGTGGGCGTCAGGAAGGCGTGTGTCACCCCTTCCGTCCGGATCAGTGCGGCCAGTTCGGTCCCGGCGAAGACATCCGGTGGGGACACCACCAGCGCGCCACCACCCGGGTGCGCGAGCAGGATCTCCAGCATCACCGCGTCGAAGCCTGGCCCGGCGGCCTGCAACACCCGCGCCCGCGGGTCCACGTCGTAGCGTTCTTGTTGTTCGGCAGCGAAATTGGCCAGGCCCTGATGGGTGACCTCGACTCCTTTCGGTACACCGGTCGTACCGGAGGTGTAGATCACGTAGGCCACATCTCCCGGGTACACCGGCCTGCCCCGCTCCACGTCGGTCACCGGCGCCGGCGCATACCCCTCGGTGATACTGCGCGACACCGGATCAGCGACAACGAGCCGGACCCACGGCCCGTCCGGTACCGCATCGTCGACCTGCGCGCTGGTCAGCACGACCCGGGGCCGGCTGTCGGTGAGCATGGCCCGGAGCCGATCGCGCGGATTGCGCGGATCGATGAGCACCACCGCGGCTCCGGTCTTCGCGACAGCCCACACCGCGACCACGAAGTCCGCCGAGCGCGGCAGCACCATGGCGACCACTTCGCCCGGCCGCGCGCCCTGGTCGATCAGGCGGCGGGCGAAGCGGTTCGAGAGCTGGTCCAGCTCGGTGAAATCCATCCGCTCGGTACCCGAGATCACCGCGGGACCGCGCGGTGCGACAGCTGCACCGCGCGCCAGCAGGTCGGCCAGCGCCACACCCGGCACCGCCGCCGCGCCACGGACCGGCAGCAGCTCGGCGCGTTCGGCATTCGACAACAGCTCCACATCGCCCACCGGTGCGGCCGGATTCGCCACCACCGCGGCCAGGACGCGGTGCAGCCGCGCGGCCAGCAGCTCGACGGTCGCCGCGTCGAACAGGTCGGTCGCGTAGTTGATCCGCAGCGCCACGTCACCGGTACCGGCGGTGTTCGCAGCCACCGTGACGACCAGATCGACCTTCGCCGGCTCCGCGCCGGGCTCGGCCACCTCGACGGTGAGCTCCGGCAGCGTCAGCCCGGCCCGCTCGGTGTTGTCGAAGGCCAGATAGACCTGGCACACCGGCGCGTAGGCGGTCGATCGCCCGGGGTCGAACTCCTCGACGACCCGGTCATAGGGCACATCGCCGTGGCCGAACGCATCGAGATCGATGTCCTTGACGCGGTCGAGGAACACCGTGAACGATTCATCGCCGCGAACCGGTGTCCGCAACGCCACCGTATTGACGAACATGCCGACCATCGGCGCCAGGGCCGGCTCGCCACGCCCGGCCAGCGGCGCGCCGATGACGATGTCGGCGGTCCCCGACAACCGCGACAGCAACACCGCCAACGCCGCGTGCACGACCATGAACGGGGTGACATCCGCGGCACGGGCGAGCTGTTCCACGGCGGCATAGGTGGACGCCGGGATCTCGCTCACGACGACATCACCGCGCAGCGTTCGGCGCGTAGGTCGCGGCCGGTCGGCAGGCAGGTCGAGAACGGCGGGAGCGCCCGCCAACTGTGCTGTCCAGTACCGTAATTGGTCGGCCGACCGCGATTCCGGATCCGACTCGTCACCGAGCAGGCGCCGATGCCAGTGCGCGTAGTCGGCGTACTGCACGACCAGCGGTGGCAGCTGCGGCGCCTCCCCCTGCGACCGCGCGACATACGCGGCCGCGAAGTCGAGGGCCATCGGCGCCAACGACGCACCGTCACAGCAGATGTGGTGCAGGACCAGAACCAGCACGTGCCGATCGGGCCCGGTGGCGAGCACGGCCGCCCGCAGCGGCGGCCGGGCGGTGACATCGAAGCCCTGTCCGGTCAATTCGCCGAGGCGGGCGTCGAGCAGTTCGGGCGCGAGGTTCTGCGGAAGACACGAGAATTCCGCCATGGCGGACTCGGCGGACAGGATCTCCTGTGTCCCCGTGCCGTCGACCACCGGATAGCGGGTGCGCAGTGTCTCGTGCCGCTCGATGACGTCGCCGAGCGCGGCCCGCAGCACCGCGAGGTCGAGCCGACCGGTCAACCGCAGGACCAACGGGATGTTGTACGCGCCGCTGTCCGGCTCCGCGCGATTGATCAGCCACATCCGCAGTTGCGCCGGCGCGAGCGGCATCCGCTCGGTGCGCGGTACCGGCGCGGGCACCGGCCTGGCTCGGCGCCGGGCCCGGCCGACGCACTCGGCGAACCCCGCCACTGTCGGATTGCCGAACAGGTCGCGGACCGACAATTCGCAACCGCTCGCCTCCACGACACGGACGACGGCCCCGGTGGCGGTCAGTGAATTGCCGCCCGCCTCGAAGAAGCTGTCGTGTACGCCGATCTCGTCCACACCGAGCACCTCGGCGAAGGCCCGCGCGACCAGCTGTTCCACCTCGGTCCGCGGCGCGACGAAATCCACCGGGACCGTGGCCACCGGCTCGGGCAGCGCACGCGCGTCGAGCTTGCCGTTGACCGTCAGCGGGAGCTCGTCGAGCACCATCAGCGTCGCGGGCACCATGTACTCGGGCAGCACCGACCGCGCCAGCTCGGCGACCGCGTCGATGTCGCAGTGGGCACCCGTCACCGGCACCAGGTAGCCGACCAGCCGCGCCGCGTCGGTGTCGGCCCGATGGACGATCACCGCGGCGGCGGCCACCGCCGGATGGGCCAGCAGTGCGGCGCGGACCTCGTCGAGCTCGATCCGGAACCCTCGCAGCTGGACCTGGCCGTCGGCACGACCGCGGTATTCGAGTGCACCGTCGTGATTCCAGCGCGCGAGGTCCCCACTGCGGTACATCCGCGCCCCGGGATTCCAGGGATCGGCGACGAAGCGCCCCGCGCTGAGGGCGGGCTGGCGCAGATACCCGCGCGCCAATTGCGCTCCGGTCACATAGATTTCGCCCCACGCGCCGATCGGCGCCGGTCGCAGCCGCCGATCGAGGACATAGGTACGCAGCCCCGGCAGTGCCGTACCGATGATGCCGGGCGCGCCGGGCACCGCGACGGTGGAGTCCAGGTCGGCGCGGGTGACGAACACCGTCGTCTCGGTGATGCCGTAGCTGTTGACGATCAGCGGCGTCGCCGGGTTGTCCTCGTACCACGGCGCCAGTGCCCCCGGATCCAGTCCCTCGCCGGACAAGACGACCATCCGCAGGGCGGGCTCACCGTCGGGAGCACCCGCCGCGAGGTACCGCCGCTGGGCGGCAGCGAAGTGGTAGAACGCCGAGGGTGTCTGACTGAGCACGGTCACTGCCTCGCGGGCGACCAGGCGGACCAGCTCGTCGGGCGCGCGGGCGGTCAGCCCGTCGACGACCACCACGCGACCACCGCAGACCAGCGGGCCGAATACCTCCCAGATCGAGTAGTCGAACGCCATCGAGTGCAGCCACGTCCAGACCTCACCCGCACGGATATCGAGTGCCGCGACAGCATTCGACAGGTAGGTCGCCACCGCGCGGTGACTGATCACCACGCCTTTGGGTCGTCCGGTCGAACCGGAGGTGAAGATGACATACGCGGCGTCGTCCGGACGCAGCGGTGCGATCCGGTCGGCGTCGGTGACCGGCACCGTCGAGCCGTCGAGGCCGGCACCGGGGTCGAGCACGACCGCCGCGCTACAGGTCGTGGCCGCGGCACCCACGATGACGACCGGATCGGCCCGGCCGACAATGTCATCCAGTCGCTGCGCCGGGTGCGTGGCATCCAGCGGAAGGTAGCCGGCACCGGACTTCAGGACGGCGAGCATCGTGACGATCAGCTCGATCCCCCGCGGCAGGACCACAGCGACCAGTTCGCCCGGCCCGGCACCGTGGGCGATCAATCGCCGGGCCAGCCGCGTCGAGCGCTCGTCGAGTTCGCGGTAGGTGAGGCTCGCGCCGTCCGCGGTGACCGCGTCGGCATCGGGCGTTGTCCGCGCCTGCCGCGTCAGCAGGTCCACCAGCGTCTCGGTGGGGGTCACGCCACCGGGATCGGTGCCGGCACCGACGAGCACACGCGCCTGTTGCGGGGATACCAAGGGCAGGTCGAGCACGTGCGCGTCGGCGTCCGCCTCGACGAAACCGTGCAGGAACTCGATGAACGCGTCCGCGTGCACGTCGATGTCGTCCTGGCTGTACAGGTTGTCGTTGCCGTGCAGTTCCACGAGCAGCGGGGCGTCCGGGCCGGTCCGGTACAGGTTGATCTGCAGATCCTCGAGCGCGCCCGAGGTGAGCGCGTGGTAGTGACCGACGGCGTCACCCAGCCGGAGCGCGGAGTCGAAGAACAGGATGTTGACCACCGGGCCGTAGGTGGTCGCGGAGTTGTCGATGGCGGGCGAGGCACGGCGTAAGTCCTCGAATCGGTAGCGCTGATGCCGGAGCGCGGCGACGAGCTCGCCGTTCGACGCCGACACCAGCTCACCCACTGTGGTGGTGTCGTCGATCCCGAAGCGGATCGGCACCATATTGGCCAGCATGGCGGCGGCGTTGCGCAGCCGCACGGTCACCCGGGCGGTCATCGGAACCGACAGCACCACGTCGTCGGCACCGGTCATCCGGGTCAGGAAGCCCGCGAACGCCGCGACGAGCAGCTGCGCGGCCGACGCGTCGAGCTCGGCGCAGCGCTGGTCGACCAGCGCGCACAACGGTGCGGGCAGCCGGCGCGCGGCGACCCGGTCCACCGTGCTCGGCCGACCGGCCCGACCCGACAGACCCACCGGTCCCGGGAGCCCGGTGACCTTGTCCAGCCAATAGGCCTCGTCGGCGGCGAATCGCGAGCTGGTGCGGTAGGTCTGCTCCTCGTCGGCGATTTCGCGCAGGTTGGCCGCGACCAGGCGGGCCGGCGCTCTGCCCTCGCGCAGGGCGTTGTAGTGCTCGGCCACGCGACCGAGCACATTGAACGCGCCGTACCCGTCGATGATCAGGTGGTGGGCGCGGGCATACCAGAGGTGCCGGTCCACGCCGATCCGGATCAACCGGGTCATCCCGAGCTGGTGCTGGGTGATGTCGACCCGGCGGGTGTAGTCCCGGCGCATCCAATCCAGTGCGGCGGCCATCGGATCGGTGTGCGTGCTCAGGTCGAGGACCAGCTCGTTGAAGGTGATGCTGCGGTCGACGAACTGGAACGGGCGCCCGTCCACCTCGACGATGCGTACCATCAGCGACTCGGTCTCCGCGCCCGCCGCGTGGGCCGCCCGGTTGAACAGGGCCACATCGATCGGCCCCTCGATCTCGACGTACTGGGCGATGTTCGTCGCCGGACCGCTGTACGCGCTGTCGGCCAACCACATGCCGTATTGCGCGGAGGAAAGCGGAATCAAATCCTGATCACCGGCACAGCTCTCGACAGACTCCATGTTTACCCGACCCCTCGCATGGCTACCGACTAATGTTTCGACCCCGCTGCCGTACACCCACCTGCATCACCCTGCCCGATGGACGCGGATTCCCGAATCCGCCGACCAGCCATACCTTTTCCCCTTGCCGTAATTTTCGCGACCGCAGGGCTGTACCCAGCGAGTTCTGCCCGAAACCTCGACCATGACACTAGCCTGCCAGCAAACATCCGGCACACCAATTACAGGGAACACGCTAGTAACAATTGCGCGTCCCGATAAACCACGCACCACGTCCCGACAAACCGATTATTCCCCACGAATTCATCGCCACGGAAATAGTTGCGAAATGTTTCGATCGAAAACGCCGTACCGGACATTCATTCAATACTCAGCAAAGCGACGGCAAGTTTGTTATGACAGCGGGCCCGGCCGAACGAATCGGCGGGGCCCGCACATCGATGCCCGAAGGCTGCCAGGTCAGTCCTGGTAGGCCTCCAGCGGCGGGCAGGAGCACACCAGGTTGCGGTCGCCGAAGGCGCCGTCGATGCGGCGGACCGGCGGCCACACCTTCGGGCGGGTGTGGTGCAGGCCGCGCGGGTAGACGGCGATCTCGCGACTGTAGGGGTGGTCCCAGTCGCCGACGAGGCTGGCCGCGGTGTGCGGCGCGCCGCGCAGCGGGTTGTCGGTGACCGGCCAGACGCCGGCGCCGACCTGGTCGATCTCGGCGCGGATGGCGATCATGGCGGCGATGAACTCGTCGAGTTCCTCGAGGTTCTCGCTCTCGGTCGGCTCGACCATCAGGGTGCCCGCGACCGGGAAACTCATGGTCGGGGCGTGGAAGCCGTAGTCGGCGAGGCGCTTGGCCACGTCGTCGACGGTGACGCCGGTCTGCTTGGTGATCTCACGCAGGTCCAGGATGCACTCGTGGGCGACCATGCCGTTCTCACCGGTGTAGAGCACGGGGAAGTGCGCGTCGAGGCGGCGGGCGATGTAGTTGGCCGAGGCGATCGCGGTGAGGGTGGCCGCGCGCAGGCCCTCGGCGCCCATCAGGCGGATGTAGGCCCAGGTGATCGGGAGGATGGAGGCCGAGCCGTAGTTGGCGGCCGACACCCCGTGCGAGCCGGTCTCGCGCGGATCACCGGGCAGATACTGCGCCAGGTGCGAGCGCACCGCCACCGGACCGACACCGGGGCCACCGCCACCGTGCGGGATGCAGAAGGTCTTGTGCAGGTTCAGATGGCTGACATCGCCACCGAAGCGGCCCGGACGGGCGAGGCCGACCAGGGCATTGAGGTTCGCGCCGTCGACATAGACCTGGCCGCCCGCGTCGTGTACGAGCGCGCACAGCTCGGCGACCTCGTGTTCGTACACACCGTGGGTGGACGGGTAGGTGATCATGATGCAGGCCAGCCGGTCGGCGTGGTCGGCGATCTTGGCGCGCAGGTCGTCGAGGTCGACGTCCCCGTTCGCGCGGCACTTCACCATCTCGACGCGCATGCCCACCATGGCCGCCGAGGCCGCGTTGGTGCCGTGCGCGCTCGACGGGATCAGGCAGGTGTCGCGGTGGTCGTCGCCGCGGTCGAGGTGGTAGCGGCGGATGGCCAGCAGGCCGGCGTATTCGCCCTGGCTGCCCGCGTTGGGCTGCAGGCTCACCGCGTCGTAGCCGGTGATCGCGGCCAGCCACCGCTCCAGGTCACCGATCAGGCTCAGGATGCCCGGCACGTCCTCGGTGGGTGCGAACGGGTGCAGGCGGGCGAAGCCGGGCCAGGTGATGGCCTCCATCTCGGCGGTCGCGTTGAGCTTCATGGTGCACGAGCCCAGCGGGATCATGCTGCGGTCCAGCGCGATGTCCTTGTCCGAGAGCGAGCGCAGGTAGCGCAGCATGGCGGTCTCGGTGTGGTGGCGGGTGAACGCCGGGTGGGTCAGGTAGTCGGAGGTGCGGGTCTCGATCGCGACGGGCTCGGTGCCCGCGCCCGCCTCGGGGGTGAGCGCGGTGCCGAAGGACTCGATCACCGCGGCCACGTGCGCGTCGGTGGTGGCCTCGTCGCAGGCGATCGCGACATGATCTGCATCGACCGGGCGCAGGTTGATGCCCTTCGACTTCGCCTTGGCCACCACGGCCTCCGCGCCACCGGGCACGTGCGCGAGGATGGTGTCGAAGAAGGCGCCGTGCACGACCGCGCCGCCGAGACCGGTCGCCACCGCGGCAGCGTGCTCGTGGACCCGGCGCGCGATGGCCCGCAACCCGTTCGCACCGTGATAGCTCGCGTACATGGCGGCGACGATGGCCAGCAGCACCTGCGCGGTGCAGATGTTGGAGGTGGCCTTCTCCCGGCGGATGTGCTGTTCGCGGGTCTGCAGCGCGAGGCGGTAGGCGGGCGCGCCGTCGGCGTCGACCGATACGCCGACCAGGCGGCCCGGCAACTGGCGGGCGAAGGCGGTGCGCACGGCCAGGTAACCGGCGTGCGGGCCGCCGAAGCCCATCGGCACGCCGAAGCGCTGGGTGGTGCCGAAGCACACGTCGGCGCCCTGCTCGCCGGGCGGGGTGATCAGAGTCAGCGCCAGCAGGTCGGCGCCCGCGGCCACCAGTGCGCCGCGCTCGTGGGCGGCGGCGAAGACCGGCGCCCAGTCGACGACGCGGCCCGACGCGCCGGGGCTCTGCACCAGCACGCCGAAGAACTCGCCGTCGGGCAGCACACCGGCGGCCAGCTCGGCCTCGACGATCTCGATGCCCAGCGGCTCGGCCCGGGTCGCGAGCACGGTCTTGGTCTGCGGGAACAGGTCGGTGTCGATCAGCAGCCGCGCGGACTTCGACTTGGCCGCGCGCCGCAGCAGCGTCATGGCCTCGGCCGCGGCGGTGGCCTCGTCGAGCATCGACGCGTTGGCCACGTCCATCCCGGTCAGGTCCGAGACCATGGTCTGGAAGTTGAGCAGCGCCTCGAGCCTGCCCTGGCTGATCTCGGGCTGGTACGGGGTGTAGGCGGTGTACCAGGCGGGGTTCTCCAGCAGATTCCGCACCAGCACCGGCGGGGTGAGCGTGTCGTAGTAGCCCAGGCCGATCATGGAGGTGGCGACGGTGTTCGCGTGCGCCAGCGCGGCCAGTTCGGCGAGCACCTCGTGCTCGGAGGCAGGTGCGGGCAGCGCGGCGAGCCCGGATTCGTCCAGAATGGTGGCGGGCAGCGCGGCGGTGGCGAGCGCGTCGACGGATTCGACGCCGACGGTCGCGAGGATCCGGGCGAGTTCCTCGGAATCGGGTCCGATGTGGCGGTCGGCGAACGAACGGGTCACGGCAGCTCCAGGTCGGGCGGGTCGACGGCGTCGACGGGTACCAGCCCTCCCCCTCTGTCTGTGCGCCTGAGAGATTCGGTGACCCGGCCGCGAAGCCGTGCCCCTTTCCCCGTGGGCGGGCAGCCGGATGCCACCGCTTTCCAGAGGCGTCGAATCACCGGGCGGTCCCTGTTGCCTGAGAGATTGACGGGGAGGTGCTGCTCCTTCGGCGCCCGGACTCCGAAGAACCCGGGACTCTCCCGCACGGCGGCGACGCACCACCGAGTCTAGATGCAGCGAACCCCCGGCCGCGCCACCTGGGGGCCGCCGGGGGTGTAGTGCTGATCACTCAGCCGGTTTTGCGGTTCTCCCGTGCTTTGCGGCGGAAGGACAGCTCGTCCTCGGGCCGGTCGGTGATGGCGGTGGCCCGCTCGGCGGGGAAGTCCGCGATCGCGCCGGTCAGTTCCCGCATGGCGCCGCTGACCGCGATACCGAAGACGCCCTGCCCACCCTGCAGTAAATCGACGACCTCCTCGGGCGAGGTGCACTCGTACACCGAGGTTCCGTCGGAGAACAGCGTGATCCCGGCCAGGTCACCCACGCCACGACTGCGCAGATGGTCCACGGCGATCCGGATGTTCTGTAAAGAGATGCCCGCGTCCAGCAGCCGCTTCACGATCTTGAGGACGAGGATGTCCTTGAACGAGTACAGCCGCTGGCTGCCCGAGCCCGCCGCGCCCCGGATGGACGGCACGACCAGCCCGGTCCGGGCCCAGTAGTCGAGTTGGCGATAGGTGATTCCCGCGACCTGACACGCACTGGGTACCCGGTAGCCGACCATCTCGTCGGGCACCGAGTCGTCCGGGAACAAGCCAGGCTGCACCACATCCTGCGTTTGCTCTTCCACTGACCGCTCCTTGCCTGTGCCGACGATCCGATCTCGCAGTCACGACCGATGTTGCCCGACTTTCGAGGTTACTCCTGCCATTGTCGGACCTGCACAGTCGTCGCACCAAGCACCGCGCGCCGCGATTCCCTCGACCTCTACTTCAGGTATAGAAGATCGCCCGGTCAGCTCAGCTGTCGGTGGCTTTGAAATCGTCCGGCGAGACCGATTCCAGGAACTCCTTGAACTTCTCCACCTCGTCCTCGCGCTCGTCGGGCATCACCAGCCCGGCCTCGGCCAGCACCGGCTCCTCGGCGAAGATCGGGCACCCCACCCGCAGCGCGATCGCCACCGAATCCGAAGGCCGCGCGGAGACCCGCAGGTCACCGTCGAAAACCAGATCCGCGTAGAAGGTGCCCTCCTGCAGATCCACGATCCGCACTTCCTTGAGGGTGTGGCCCAGTTCGGTGATCAGAATCTTGATCAGATCGTGAGTGAGCGGCCTGATCGGGGTGACCCCCTCCTGCTCGAGCACGATCGCGGTGGCCTCGGCCTGCCCGATCCAGATCGGCAGGTACCGTTCGCCCGCCGCTTCCCGCAGCAGCAGCACGGGCTGGTTCTGTGGCTGCTCGACACGGATGCCGATGACGCGCATCTCGCTCATGAGTTGTCCTGCCTCCCATACTCGCCGCCGGCCGGCACGACCGCTGCACAGCTCGCCGTACCACGAGTCTAGGCGAATTCCTGGGCGGGCAAAGGCGTCGTCCGGGGCGAAATCGGCGTGTTGCCGGGGTGATACCGGGTCACCCGGTGCGCGATGTCAGTTGCCCAGGGCCGTGCGGACCGCCGCTTTCACCAGCGCGGCGTGCAGGTTCAGCGACAATGCCGCCAGTTCGCGGACGGTCTCCTCGGCGCGGGCGCGCGCGTCGGCGTCGCGGCTCTTGGCGATCGGCGCGGCGATCTGCGCGACCAGCGCGGCCTCCCGGTCGGCGGCGAGCTTGAACGCGCGCAGATGCCGTGCCTCCAGGCCGAACTCGGCCATCGATTTAGCGGCCAGCGCCAGCGTCACCGCGTCGGATTCGAAGAACCCACCGGCGCCCGGCACGATCAGCCCGGCACGGAGCAGATCGTCGAGGAATCGATCGTCGATACCCGCCTTGGCCAGCAGATCGGCCCGGGTGAGCCGCACCCCCACCTCGACGCGGAGTTCGTCGGGGGTGATCTCGCCGGGCACCACACCCAACCGCCGCGGTGGCGCCGGCACGCGGGCCTCGTCACCGGTACGCGCGGCGCCGGACAGCGACTGTCCGGCCGCCGCGGCGCCCTGATGGTGCGCGCGGGCGCGCGCTTCCCGCACGCCCAGCGTCGCCGCACCGCTGTCGATCGCTTCCAACTGCTCCTTGATCACCTTCAGCGGCAGGTACTGATCGCGTTGCGCGGTCAGCACGAAACGCAGCCGTTCGTAGTCGGCGACAGAAAACCGCCGGTACCCCGACGGCGTCCGTTCCGGCCGGATCAGGCCCTCGGATTCGAGGAACCGGATCTTGGAGATGGTGATATCAGGAAAATCTGGTCGCAGCAGGTCCAGCACGGAGCCGATCGACATCCCTCCGCGCGCCCACTGCGCCGCCCCTGTCACAGCACCGCGCCCAGCGAGAGCGCCAGCACCGTAGGGGTCATCGCGACCCCGCGCCCGACGCCGACTCGTTCGCCTGCGCGCGCGGACCGGTCAGGAAGACCAGCCGGAACTTGCCGATCTGGACCTCGTCGCCGTTCTGCAGCTCCGAGGAGTCCACCGGCTCCCGGTTGACGTAGGTGCCGTTGAGGCTGCCCACATCGACGACCTGGAACGAGTCGTCGTCCTGACGGAACTCCGCGTGCCGACGGCTGACAGTGACGTCATCGAGGAAGATGTCACTGTCGGGATGGCGACCGGCCGAGGTGGTCGGCTGATCCAGCAGAAAACGCGAGCCCGCGTTCGGGCCGCGCTTGACCACCAGGAGGGCCGCGCCGACCGGCAGGCCCTCGACGCCCTGTACCGGCTGTTCGCCGGTCGGCTCTCCGGAGCGTGACGCGTCGACCTCGTTGAGGAAGTCCGCGCGGAAGACCGATGTCGTCTCGGCCGCGGTCTCCCCGTAACCCGGGTCCCTGTTCTCGCTCACCGTTTCTCTCCTCCTCGAACCTGATTATCCATGCAAGCAGGTGCTTCATTCGGCGACACGACCGGCGCGATCACATCGCCAGGAAAGATCCCGGCGTCGATTCCCCGACGTATCCGCTTGGCTTTGACCGTACCCTGCCGGGGCGCACCCGTGCAGGGAGAACTGTGAAGGCTGCTTCAGCCCCCGATAACTCCTTGATAACCCGCGGCATCCAGCAGTTCACCGAGGGCGGAATCGAGTGCCGCCTCGTCATCGAACGCGAGCTCGAACAACCAGCCCGCGTCATAGGGATCGGTGTTCAGCGTTTCGGGCGCCGACACCAGATCCTCGTTCACCGCAACGACTTTGCCGCCCAGCGGGGCGTAGATGTCGGACACGCTCTTGGTCGATTCGACCTCGGCGATACTCTCCCCCGCGGTCACGTCCTTGTCGACGTCGGGCAGCTGGACGAACACCACGTCACCGAGCTGTGACTGGGCGTAGTCGGTGATGCCGACACGAACCGCCGTGGGGCCGGTCCGCCGCACCCATTCGTGCTCGTCGGTGTAGCGCAGATCCTCAGGGGTCCGGGTCACAGGACGTCCTTTCGTCGTCAACGTTGCGGGTAACAGTATCGACTAGCGGCCGCGGTGCGGCACAGGCGGTATCGAACGCGCCACGGCCACGGCGAGCCCGGCGTAGAGCGCTCCGGTCCAGACGTAGAGCGCGGTACCCCAGATCAGCAGCGCCCAGCCGAAGGCGCCACCGAAAGCCGCCCCGGCCCAGTCCATCTCCCCGGTCAACATCCACGGCAGCGCCGACATCAGCGCGAACGTGGCCGCCTTGCCGAGATAGATCACCTCCGGTGGGGGCAGGTCGCGGCGCTTGTACACCGACAGCGTCGCGGCCAGGACCAGATCGCGCCCGATCAGCAGCACCGCGATCCACCACGGCAGCAGCCCGCGTGCGACGAACGCCACCAAAGTCGTCACCAGGTATAGCCGGTCGACCAGCGGGTCGAGCAGGGCGCCCAGGCGGGAGGACTGATCGAGCAGGCGAGCCAGTTTGCCGTCGAGGAAATCGGTCACGCCACTGGCGATGAGGAGGGTGAAAGCCCAGCCGTCGGCCTCGCGGACCAGCATCAACCACAGGAAAACGGGGATGCCGATGAGTCGCAGCACGCTCAGCGCATTGGGCACGGTCAGGATGCGGTCGCTGAACACGCCACCGGTTTCGGTGTCGTTCGTGCCCGGCGTTCCCGATTCGGTTGCCACGCCCCTGCATACCGCACCGACCCCGGGTCGCGCCATCCGGCCACGCCGGGACATCGCCTCCGGGGTCCGGCGCGGCCCGCGGCGACGATGCCGACCGGCGCCGGACCGGCTACCGTGGACCGTCGTGTCCGACAGTGGTATTGATTTGCGCTCCTATGTTTCCGCCGAGGACGCCTCCGCGCGTGGCCGGGCCGCTGCCGCCCGGGTGCCGGTGGGTGACCGTGACCGGGCCGCCGCGAGCCCGCAGCGGCCCTCGGTGCGCGAGTTCGTCGCGGCCAGCAACGCCGGCCGCATCGATCGGCTGATCCCGCTGCGGATCGGCCGGATGGCTGCCTCGCCGTTCACCTTCTTCCGCGGCGCCGCCGGGCTGATGGCCATCGACCTGGCCGCGGGCCCCGACAGCGGGCTGCCCGCGCAGATCTGCGGTGACGCACACGCCGCCAATTTCGGTCTCTACGGCACCCAGCGCGGCGAGATCGTGATGGATATCAACGATTTCGACGAAACGATCCAGGGCCCGTGGGAGTGGGATCTCGAGCGGCTCGCGGCCAGTCTGGTGCTGGCGGGCCGGGAGAGCGGCGCGGACGAGGACGACTGTGCGCGCGCCGCCCGCGATGCCGCGCGCTCCTACCGGCGCACCGTCGCCGAACTGGCCGAGATGCCGTTCATGCAGTCCTGGAGCGCGCTGCCCGACGAGTCGATCCTGGCGCAGGCCAAGGCCGAGGACCTCCTGGACGACTTCAAGAAGGCCGCCAAGAAGGCCCGCAAGAACACCAGCGCCAAAGTGGTGGCCAAGTGGACCGAGCATCTCGACGATCACGAGACGGGGATCCGCAAGCACCGCTTCGTCAGTGATCCGCCGATTCTCACCGCGGTCGAGGACGAGGTCGCCGAGGCGGTGATCGACGGGTTGCAGCGCTACGCGGGCACCATCCGGGAGTCGCGGCGCAATCTGCTGGCCCGGTTCGCGGTCTCGGATGTGGCCTTCCGCATCGTCGGCACCGGCAGCGTCGGCCTGCACAGCTATGTGGCGCTGTTGCACGGCAACGACGGGGAGGCGCTGGTGCTGCAGGTCAAGCAGGCACGGCCGTCGGCGCTGGCGCCGTTCCTGCCGGCCACCGCGCCGCGGCACGAGGGCGAGCGCATCGTGGTCGGCGCGCGGACCGTGCAGTCCGAGACCGACATCCTGCTCGGCTGGACCACGATCGAACTCGGCGAATCGCTGCCGTTCATCGTGCGCCAGTTCCGCAATCTCAAGGGCAGCATCGACCCGGCGGAGCTGTCGGCCGACGATCTCGACGACTACGGCAGGCTCGCCGGCGCCCTGCTGGCCCGCGCGCACGCGCGGTCGCTCGATCCGCGCGCGCTGGCGGGGTATCTGGCCACCGACAGCACCGACGACGACCGGTTCGAGACGGCGATCGCGCGGTTCGCCACCCGCTACGCCGACCGCACCGAAGCCGACCACGCCGAACTGGTCGCCGCCGTGGCGGCAGGCGCGCTCGCGGCCGAGCCGAGCTGAACACCACCGGCAACCTGCCCGGCAACGGCCGGTAATCGAGCTACGATGTACGCCAACGGTTCTCGGCCCGCGGCGCCAACGACCCAGAAGGGCGGACTCCATGCTCGTGCGTGTGCAGAATGCGGCAGGCACCGATGCCGAGCTGGCACTGATCGACTGGCTGCGCACCTGGAAGGATCCGTCCAGACCGCACGGTGTGGCGACGATCAACTGCGGCCTGTTCCACAACGACCACCTGCACCATCTCGACGCGGTGGTGTGGACACCGACCAGCTGCGTGGTCATCGAGGCCGAGACCTTCACCGCACCGCAGGACGGGGTGCTCGAGATCCCGCTCAACGGCCCGTGGCTGGTCTCCGGCGAGATCGCGCAGTTCGCGGGGGCCGAGAAGTCGACCCCGCTTGAGCGGTCCAGGGAACACACCTTCGCGATGCAGGACTATCTGGCCGCGCGCGGGCTCGGTCAGCGCGCGGTGCACGGGCTCGGGGTGATCGTGCCGATGCCGGGCGCGCAGATCGACGTGCACCAGGGCTGGAGCGATCCGAGTTTCGACGTGATCGTCACCGACGATCCGTACCGGCTCGAGCAGTACTTCGAGCTGCTGGCCGCGAAGGAACACAATCTCTGGACCGCCAACGACATCGCCATCGCGTTCCGCGGGCTGGGCATCCTGCCCTACCTGCCCGCCCCGCAGGACCTGCTCAACGAGGGATTCCTCGGCCCGATCGATGTGACCCTGTGGCACGGCGGACCCACCCAGGCCCAGGCCGAGGCCTACGCCGAGGAACAAGCCAGGCGCGAGCAGGAGGCGCAGTCCGGTGGCCTGGTCGCGCCCTGGTACAGCCCGTGGAAGCTCTACCCGCGGGTCGAGGGCGATCTGGATTTCGGCCGGGCGTTCCTGCGGATCACCCTGGCCCTCGGCATGATCATCGCCATCGCCTGGGTGCTGTGGTTCGTGGTGACCGCGGTGCTCACCTACGGCCCGGCCTGACCGGGCCGCTATCGTCACCGCGGTGATCCCCGCCGCGCGTAGCGCCACTACTGTCGGCGCCGCCGCGCTGACCGTCGCGATCCCGGCGAGCTTCCCCGCCGGCGGCGGTCCGACCACCCTGGACACCGCGGTCTCGACGCCGATCACCGAGTCGGTCTCCCCCGGGCTCGCCGCATGGCTGGTCGTCCCGAGCGACGGACCGGTGGTGCTGGCGCTGCTGCTCGCGGCCGTCGGCTGGTTCGCGGTGCGGCGGCGCTGGTGGGCGGCGGTGACGATGCTGGTGGTACCCGAGCTCGCGGTGGCGATCAACACGTGGGCGCTGAAACCGTTGTGGGAGCGCCCGATTCAGGACAATCTCGCTTACCCGAGCGGGCACACTGTCCATCTGGTCGCGGTCGCGACGACGTTCGCCTGTCTGGTGAGCGACCTGCGTGCCCGCGTCGCCGTCGCGGCGCTGACGCTGCTCGCGCTGGTCTGTGTCCTGCCTGGCATGGTCGTGCTGGGCTACCACTACCCCACCGATGTGCTCGGCGGGGTGGTGGCGGCCGTGGCGATGGCCGTGGCGGGCTGCGCGCTCGCGGCGGCCCTGCGCGACCGGCTGGGCCGCGCCTGAGCTATCGCCGGTCGAAAACGCTGGCGTCGTGCAGCATTTCGGCGCGCAGCATGGTCTCGGGTACCCCCATCGCCTCGACCAGGGTCAGCGCGTCGGGGCGCAACCGGTCGACCAGTTCGTTCACCCCGCGCCGCACCGCCTTGGCCCGCTCCACCGACATGAACCGGTGCATGATGTACCAGGCGAGATGCTCTTCGAGGGTGGCGTACACGTAGAGATCGCAGACCTTTTCGGCCAGCTCCCTGGCCTCCGTGTCCTCGATCTCGGCGATGCCCGCGACGAATTCCTCGAGCACCAACCGGTCGATATGGGCGGCTCCGGCGGCCAGGATGTGGTCCTGGGCGTTGTTGAACGCCTCGAAGGGGCCGGTGTCGGCGGCCCTGGCGCGCAGCCGGTGCGCGGCGGTGCGCAGCAGGTAGTCCTCGCGGTCGGCGAACAGTTGCAGCTGCACCGAGCGCTTGGACAGATCGCCCTCGTCGACCGACTCGTCGCTGCGGTCGCGCAGGGTCTGGATCAGCTGACGCACACCCGAGCGCTTGCGGACGACGTCACCGGCCATGGTGGCGGCGAACTTCACCCAGCCCAGCGCGTCGAGGTCGCGGACCTCGTCGGAGTAGGCGGTGAGCAGTTCCTTCGCGACGAGCTGGGTCAACACGACATTGTCGCCTTCGAAGGTGGTGAAGACATCGGTGTCGGCCTTGAGGGTCACGAGCCGGTTCTCGGTGAGATACCCCGCGCCGCCGCAGGCTTCCCGGCATTCCTGGATGGCCCGGGTGGCGTGCCGGGTCTGGGCGACCTTGAGGCCGGCGGCACGTTTCTCGAGCGCGCGCTGGGCGCCCGGTTCGGTCTCGCGACCGCTCTGGATCAGATCCATCCGGCGCACCAGGTCGTTCTGCGCGAAGGCGAGCGCGAAGGACCGGGCGACGAGGGGCAGCAGGCGGCGCTGGTGGCTGCGGTAGTCCAGCAGCAGGGTCTCCTCGCCGGTGTCGGGATCGGCGAACTGACGCCGGGCCAGCGCATAGCGCACGGCGATGCTCAGGGCGACGCGCGCACCGGCGGCCGCGGCCCCGCCGACGCTGACCCGCCCGCGCACCAGGGTGCCGAGCGTGGTGAAGAAGCGGCGGCTGGGGTTCTCGATCTCGGAGCTGTAGGTACCGTCCGGTGCCACGTCGGCGTACCGGTTGAGCAGGTTCTCCCGTGGCACCCGCACCTGGTCGAAGACGATGCGGCCGTTGTCGACGCCGGGCAGGCCGCCCTTGAGGCCGTCGTCGTAGGTGGTCACGCCGGGCAGGTCGGCGCCGAGCTCGTCGCGGATCGGTACCAGCAGGCAGTGCACGCCCTGCTTGTCGCCGCCGGTGATCAGCTGGGCGAAGACCGCGGCCATCCGTGCGTGCGTGGCCGCGCCGCCGATGTAGTCCTTGCGCGCCGACGGGGTCGGGGTGTGCACGACGAATTCCTGGGTCGCCGGATCGTAGGTGGCGGTGGTCTCCAGGTCGGCGACGTCGCTGCCGTGCCCGGATTCGGTCATCGCGAAGCAGCCGAGCAGGTCGAGGGAGATCAGCCGTTTGATGTAGTCGCGGTGCCGTTCGGTGCCCAGGTTCTCCACCGCGCCGCCGAACAGGCCCCACTGCACACCCGATTTCACCCACAGTGACAGATCCGCGTAGGCCAGCATCTCCAGCCCGGTGACCGCGCCGCCCGGATCGCCGGTGCCACCGTTCTCGGGCCGGAACCCGCGCTCGGGATAGCCCATGGTGGCGATCACGCGCATCTGCTCGAGCACGCGGGCCCGGGCCGCGTGCATGTCGAGTTCCGGATCGCCGGTGAACCGGTCGTCGGCCAGCTGGATCCGTGCCTGCGCTCTGAGGTCGCGCCACGGTCCGTCCAGTGCCGCGCGGAGATGTTCTGCCGTCCTCGATGTGCCGGTAGCCATGTCTTCGACCCTAGCGGGGCGACGGGCCTTGCCAAGGGATTGAACAAGCGTTTAACATATTGAACATGCGTTCAACCCTCGATCTGAGCACGGCGGCCCGCATTCGCGACACCGCGATCGACCTGTTCGGCGAACAGGGATTCGGTGTCGGTGTGCGCGCGATCGCCGCCGCGGCCGGGGTGTCCCCCGGGCTGGTGAACCACCATTTCGGCTCCAAGGACGGCCTGCGCGCGGCCTGCGACGAGCGCGTACTCGAGACCATCCGCGACCAGAAGCTGCGCGCACTGCGCACCACAGCCAACGGCCCGACCGGAATGCTCAACGCGCTGGCCGAGATCGAGATGTACGCGCCACTGGTGGCGTACATGCTGCGCAGTTTCCAGGCCGGTGGCGCGCTGGCCGAATCCCTGCTCGAGCACATGATCAGCGACGCCGAGCAGTACATGCAGACCGGCGTCGCCGAGGGCCTGCTCAAACCGAGCCGCGATCCGGCGGCCCGGGCACGCTACATCGTCCTGTGTCACGTGGGGGCGATGAACCTCGCCCTGCAGCTGCGTCAGCAGCGCGAGGGAAAGCTCGACTACCGCACCGCGATTCGCGATCTCTCCGACGAGATGACGATGCCGGCGCTCGAGCTCTACACCCACGGCATGCTCACCGATTCAACAGTGTTCGACACCCTCACCGAGGAGTAGAAGATGCCCACCGCCACCTCCGACCCGGTCATCGAGATCCGGGGCCTGCGTAAGACGTTCGGCCGGTTCACCGCGCTCGACGGCCTGGACCTCACGGTCCGGCCCGGCGAGATCCACGGGTTCCTCGGCCCCAACGGCGCGGGCAAGTCGACCACGATTCGCGTGCTGCTCGGAGTGCTCCGCGCCAGTGGCGGCGACACGCGGCTGTTCGGGCGCGATCCGTGGGCGGACGCGGTCGCCCTGCATCACCGGATCGCCTATGTGCCAGGCGATGTCACGCTGTGGCCGTCGCTGTCGGGCGGCGAGACGATCGACCTGCTCGCCCGGATGCGCGGCGGGCTCGATCAGACGCGCCGCACCGCGCTGATCGAACGCTTCGAACTGGACCCGACCAAGAAATCACGCACCTATTCCAAGGGCAACCGGCAGAAGGTCGCGCTGGTCTCGGCGTTCTCGGCGAACGCCGATCTGCTCATCCTCGACGAACCCACCTCCGGCCTGGATCCGTTGATGGAGCAGGTGTTCCAGGACTGCGTGCGCGAGGCCGCGGCGCGCGGGGCGACGGTGCTGCTGTCGAGCCACATCCTCTCCGAGGTCGAGCATCTGTGCGATCGGGTGACCATCATCCGGGCCGGGCGCACGGTCGAATCCGGCTCGCTGGACCAGCTGCGGCATCTGAGCCGCACCGCGATCACCGCCGAACTCGTCGGCGACCCCGGCGACGTGGCCGCCCTGCCCGGCGTCGACGACGTCGAACGCGACGGCTCCACCCTGCGCTGCCAGGTCGAGGCCGAACACCTCGGCGCCCTGATCCGCGTCCTCGGCGACGCGGGCGTACGCAGCCTGACCAGCGCGCCACCGACCCTCGAAGACCTGTTCCTGCGCCACTACCACGTCGAGCAGGACACCACCACGGAGAAGGTGCGGGCATGACCACCATCGCCGCCACCCCACGCTTCACCGGAACCTCCCGCAGCACAAGCGAATTCGCCGGCACGGGGCAGATGCTGCGGCTGTCGCTGCGCCGCGACCGGGTGATCGCCCCGCTGTGGGCGCTGCTGATCGGGCTCATGCCCGCCCTGCAGATCGTATCGGTCAAGGACATCTACTCGACCCAGCAGCAGCTCGACCAGTTCGCCTCGACGACCGCGGCCAGCCCCGCGCTGATCGCCATGTACGGTCCGGTCTTCAGCTCGGCGCTGGGCTCGATCGGCACCTGGAAGGCCGGCGCGATGTACGCGATGATCGCCATCGCCGCCGTGCTGACGGTCGTCCGGCACACCCGGGTCGAGGAGGAGACCGGGCGCGCGGAGCTGGTGGGCGCCACCAGCATCGGCCGGTTCGCCGGTCTCACCGGCGCCCTGCTGCTCACCTTCGGCGCCTCGGCGGTCGCCGGAATCGCCTGTGCCGCTTCGCTGATGGCGACCGATCTGCCGACCGCGGGATCGGTCGCCTTCGGTGCCGCGCTGGCCGGTTCGGGCTTCGTGTGGGGCGCGATCGCCGCGGTCGCCGCCCAGCTGAGCAACGGCGCCCGGATCGCCCGCGGGGTCGCGCTCGGCACGCTCGGCGCCGCGTTCGCGGTGCGCGCGGTCGGCGACGCGGGCAACGGTGTCCTGTCGTGGTTCTCCCCGCTGGGCTGGTGCCTGCAGATCCGCCCGTTCGCCGAGGAGCGCTGGTGGGTGCTGATCCCGCTGGTCGTGCTCGGCTCCGGCGCCACCGTGCTCGCCTATCACTTGCTGCGCACCCGCGACATCGGCGCCGGACTGCTCGCCGACCGGCCGGGCCCCGCCACCGCGGGTGCGGCCCTGTCCGGCCCGGTGGGTCTGGCCTGGCGGCTGCAGCGCGGTTCGCTGCTCGCCTGGACGACCGGGTTCGCCCTCTACGGCCTGCTGATCGGCGGCGCGGTGAACAGCATCGGCGGCATGCTCGACGATGCGGGCACCCTGCAGGATGTGGTCACCTCGCTGGGCGGTTCGGCGGACCTGGAGAAGGCGTTCATTGCCTACGCGATCACCATGCTGGCCGCCGCGGCGGCCGCGTACTCGATCTCGGCGGTGCTGCGGCTGCACGAGGAGGAGCACGCAGGCCGGACCGAGTCGGTGCTGGCCGCGGCGGTCGGGCGGGTGCGCTATGTGGTGAGTCATCTGCTGTTCGCGCTGGCCGGGCCCGCGGTGGCGCTGCTGGTGTCGGGGCTGGGTATCGGCGTCGTCTGGGGCGCGACCGATGGTGCCGTCGTGGACAAGATCGGCCAGGCGGCGAGCGCCGTCGCGGTGCAGCTGCCCGCGATCTGGGTGGTCACGGCGGTGGCGATGCTGCTGTTCGGGATCGTGCCCAGGTACGCCGCGCTGGCGTGGGCGGTGCTCAGCGCGATGATCGTGGTCTTCCTGCTCGGCTCGCTCGGTGGGCTGCCGCAATGGATGCTGGATCTGGTGCCGTTCATCCATCCGCCCAAGCTGCCCGGCGCCACCTTCGAGTTCACCCCGATCGCCTGGCTGCTCGCACTCGCCGTCGGCGGGATCGCGGTGGGAGTCATCGCCTTCCGGCGACGCGATCTGCGCTGAGCCGACCGGTGCCGCTACCGGGTGCCCTCGACCCGGTAGCGGCAGGTTGTCCGAAACCGAGAGTTACTGAAATTGTCTGTCACACACACCCTTTGACCTGCGGCGACTCGTGACCATTCCCACACGCCACCGAGGCGCCATGAGCTTGCCCGGCTAGGTTACTGACGAGTACGGTAAACGTATCCGGGACGACGATGTGCCCGGTTCTCTTTCCAGCCACCTGTGCAGCTGGACGTCGACGCCGCACTTCCGCATCCACCGCCGCATGCCGGATCACTGTTGCGCGACACCGTGTTTCGAAATTTTCAGGAGGGGCGATGGTTTCCTACATCGTGACAGGCGGTACCGGATTTCTGGGTCGGCGAGTGGTGCGGGGGCTGCTCGCGGCCGACCCCACCGCGATCGTGCACGTGCTGGTCCGTGCCGAGTCGCTGGCCAAGTTCACCGCGCTCACCGCGCAGCATCCCGACGGCGACCGCGTGTTCGCCCTGGTCGGCGACCTGACAGCCCCCGGACTCGGCCTCGGCGACGGCGCACCGCGCGCCGAGCACGTGCTGCACCTGGGCGCGGTCTACGACATGACCGCCGACGAGCAGACCGCGCACGCGGCCAATGTCGCGGGCACCCGCTCGGTGATCGCGCTGGCCCGCAAGCTCGGCGCCGTGCTGCACCACGTGTCCTCGGTGGCGGTCGCGGGTGATCATCGCGGCAAGTTCTTCGAGGAGGACTTCGACCTCGGCCAGAACCTGACCTCGCCGTATCACCGCACCAAGTTCGCCGCCGAGAAGCTGGTCCGCGAGGCCGACGACCTGCGCTGGCGGGTCTACCGGCCGGCCATCGTGGTCGGTGATTCGCGCACCGGCGAGATGGACAAGATCGACGGCCCCTACTACTTCTTCTCGGCCATCTCGGCGCTGGCGTCGCTGCCGGCCGAACTGCCGCTGCCGCTGCCCGATCTGGGCGCGACCAATGTGGTGCCGGTCGACTACGTGGCCGAGGCGATGGTGCGCCTGGTGCGCCGCGACGGGCTGGACGGGCGCACGTTCCACCTGGTCAACCCGCAGCCACAGCCCTTCGGCGAGATCTACCGCGCGCTGGCGACCGCGGCCGGCGGGCCCGCGGGCATCGGGACGGTGCCGGGCAGCGCCCGCGCGCTGACCGGTCTCGGGCATGTGCCCGGCGCGCACGCGCTCCGCGACTTCCTGTTCGAACAGGCCGGGATCCCGGCGGCGGTGGCGCCGCATGTCGGGTTCACCGCGGAGTTCGTCGCCGACTCCACCCGGGCCCAGCTGCCCGGGCTCACCGTGCCCGCCTTCGACACCTACGCCGACAAGCTCTGGAATTTCTGGCGGGCCGATCTCGACCCGAACCGTGGCCGTGCGGCCGCCGACGCGCACCCGCTGACCGGCCGCACGGTGCTGATCACCGGCGCGTCCTCGGGCATCGGCCTGGCGACCGCGCACGCGGTGGCCCGGCGGGGCGCGA
Source organism: Nocardia sp. NPDC059177 (assembly GCF_042755165.1). Classification (NCBI taxonomy): domain Bacteria; kingdom Bacillati; phylum Actinomycetota; class Actinomycetes; order Mycobacteriales; family Nocardiaceae; genus Nocardia; species Nocardia sp. NPDC059177. The sequence continues at coordinate 90,922 of NZ_JBHZBX010000012.1, forward strand.
TCGTGCTGATGGTGGCCCGTGGTGTCGAAGATCTCACTGCCGCAGCCGAATCCGTGCGCGCCGAGGGCGGCACGGCGTTCAGCTACCCGTGCGACATCACCGATGCCGCCGGTGTCGACACGCTCGTACGGCAGGTGCTGACCGAGCACGGCCATGTCGACTACCTGATCAACAACGCGGGCCGCTCGATCCGCCGTTCGGTCGCCAACTCGGTCGACCGCATGCACGATTTCGAGCGGACCATGGCGGTGAACTACTTCGGCGCCGTGCGGCTGATCCTGGCGCTGCTGCCCTCGATGCGGGAACGCCACTTCGGTCACATCGTGAACATCTCCTCCATCGCGGTCCAGACCAAGGTCCCCCGCTTCGCCGCCTACGCCGCGAGCAAGTCGGCCCTGGACAACTTCAGCGATATCGCCGCGGTCGAGAACCGTGGTGCCGGAGTCACTTTCACCTCGATCCGGATGCCGCTGGTCCGCACCCCGATGATCGCGCCCACCGATCTGTACCGGGCGCTGCCGCTGCCCGACCCGGATCGCGCCGCCGACATCGTCGTGCGTGCCCTGCTGGAGCGGCCCGACCGCATCGACACCCCGGTCGGCACCTTCGCCCAGGCCGTCGAGATGTTCCTGCCCTCGCTCAAGCGCACGATCATGCACACCGGCTTCCGCCTGTTCGGTGAATCCACCGCCGCCCAGGGCACACCGGCCGTCCCGACCGTGGTGGCGGAGCCCGTCGAACCCGCCGCGCCGTCCCGCAACGCGCTCACCGCGCTGGCGCCGGTGCTCACCCCGCTCATGGTGGTGCCGGGTTCCGCGGCCCGGGTGAGCCGCATCCTGCCGGGCGTGCACTGGTAGTCGACGGCGCAGTGCCGGCCCGGTCACGACCTGTCGACGGTCGTGACCGGGCCGTCCGCGTGTGTCACGCCGCCGCGCTGTCGCGGCGGGTCAGTGTTCGCAGAGGGAGAATTCGCGTTCGTAGAGGTCGTCGTTGTGTTCGTCGACGAAGTACTTGCGTTCCGTCATCAGGTCCTCGCGGTACTGCTCGGCTTCGGCGCGGGTCATCGTGGTCGTCGGGGCCCAGGGTTGCTGCGGCGGAATGTCGCTGGTCGAGGTGATCGTGACCGTGGGGTCGACCAGGAAGAAGGCCAGGATCTTGCGGTGGCCGGGGCGGGTGGGGTCGGCGAGGCCGAAGGGGGCGACGCGGTGCTGGAGGATGTTCGGGAAGGCCAGGCAGCGGCCGGGCACGGTCGCGACCGAGCCGAGGACCTGGTTGAGCGGGTCTTCGTCGTCGAGGCCGTAGACCTCGTGCATGCCGTTGCGGTCGTTCTGCTCGTAGTCCGGATCGTCGATGGCCGCGCGGAAACTCAGCTGACTGTCGGTGATGTTGGCCGAGTCCCAGTAGTAGATGCCGGTCGAGACGATGCGTTCGTTCATCATCCCCTCGACATGCCAGGAACCGCCCGGGTATTCGGGGTTGCCGGGGGTCAGCTGGATCGTCGCGAGCTTGACGATGACCTGCAGGCGGCGCCCCCGCAGGTCGACGCGCGTGTCGTCGCCGCGCCCGGCCGGCGGGCGGTATTCGGGCGCGTCCGGGACGACCGGCAGGCGGTTCTGCCACCAATCGTCGGAGGCCTCCTCATAGGCTTCCCAGGCCTCGTCGAACTTCTCGTCGTCCTCGTCGAGCTCGGGCTCCTGCGGTTCGTCCACGTACCAGTTGTAGGGGTCGGCGATGATCCGCAGCGGACGGGGGCTGCGCAGATCGGTGAGGACGTTCTCGAAGAGCGGACGCATGCGCGCGAACAGCACCGGCAGCACGTCGGCGAGCTCGCCATGGGTCTGCGGATGCACATTGTTGACATACGAGGCGAATTCGACCGCCCCGTCCGCGCCGACCTCGACATCGGTGGGCAGCCACTGGAACTTCTCCGACAGCGCGTAGCGCGCCGTGTCGGAATCCGCGCCCGGCCACGGCGCGTCCGCGTCCCGGCTCACCCCGCGCACGTAGCAGTACAGCGAGGGGTGCACCAGATCCAGGACCTGACCACCGGATCCGGGGTGCCAGTCGCGGTCGGCCTCGGGAACCTCTTCCAGTGGCCGGACCGCCGCGGCGAGCCGGTCGCGCAGTTCGTCCTCGATCAGCGAGTCCGAGTGCCACGTGCCGTCGACGCCGGACACCTCGATGCCGGTCCGTTCGTCGCGCAGCGCGGCGTAGTGCGCCAATTCGGCCAGCACATAACGGATCTGGGCGTCGGTGAGGCCCTGTTCGGCCGCCTCCCGTGTCCACCTGGCCACGATCTCGGGATCGTCACACTTGACGAACCACTGCGGCTTGGCCCGGATCTGGGCACTGAGCTGCATCATCTGCAGTTCCCGCAGAGTCCGGGGTGGTGCGACCGAGCATTTGTGGGCGACGAGAAAGGGCAGCGGAAAAGCAGCGAGATCAATCATGGCGCTGCCGAGGATAGTTCAGCGCTCCGACAGATCCGATGACCGCCGGCGAGCGGTCACCTCACCGGACCCGCACCAGCTCCGTGGACCAGGGTTCACCCGCCGCGATGAGCGCACGGGCGGCCCGCAGCTCCCGTGGCCTGGCCATGGCGACGGCGCCGACCGGTCGGCCGTCGCGCAGCGCCACCGCCAGGAAGTCGCGCGCCGCCGGATCGCCCTCGACGATCAGCTCGTCGTGCGGGTGGACCCACCCGGCGAACTGCATCGACACCCCGTGCTGATCCGTCCAGCCCCAGGGGATCTCGGCGGGTGCCGTCGGCCGGCCGAGGATCGCCCTGGCCGCCGCGGCGCCGTCGGACAGTGCGGCGTTCCAGTGCTGGGCTCGTTCGAAGACACCGCGGTGCGGATGGCAGGAACTGGCGACGTCACCGGCGGCGAACACCCCGGGCGCGGACGTGCGGTAGTGCTGGTCGACGACGATCCCGTCGCGTACCGCGATGCCCGCGGCCTCGGCCAGTGCCGTGTCCGGCACCGAGCCGACGGCGATCAGCGCGGCGGCGGCGCTGAATGTGCGGCCGTCCGCGACGGTGGCCGTGACACCCTCCCCGCCTTCGGCGAGTTCGGCTGTCCTGACATCGTTTTCGACGAGCACGCCGTGTTCGCGATGCAGTGCGTGTACCACCTCCGAGACGGCCGCCGGGACGATCCGCGCGAGCAGGGCCGGGCCTGCTTCGAGCAGCGTCACCCGGGCGCCCAGGCCGCGCGCGGTCGCGGCGACCTCGCAGCCGATCAGCCCGCCGCCCAGCACCAGCAGCGAACCGCCCGCGTCGACGGCCGACTGCAAGGCGGTGACGTCGGCGCGGGTGCGCAGCGTGTGCACCCGTGCCGAGCCGGTCTCGAGCGTCCGCGCGCGGGCACCGGTCGCGAGCAGCAGGCTGTCGTAGCCGAGCAGTTCACCGGTGTGCAGGCGCACAGTGGACCGGTCGGTGTCGACGGCCACCACCCGCGTCGCCGGGCGCAGCTCGATCGCGTTGTCGGCCCAGAACTTCACCGGCTTCAGCAGGACGCGGTCGAACACGGCGGTGCCGGCGAGCAGTTCCTTGGACACCGCGGGCCGCCGGTACGGCAGGTCGGGTTCGGCGCCGAGCAGCAGGATCTCCCCGGCATAGCCCTCGCGGCGCAGCGTCTGGGCCGCGGTGACACCGGCGACACCGGTGCCGACGATGACGATCCGGGCGCTCATCCGCGGCTCACCTCACGCATGTCGAAATCGGCCTTGGCCGCGCCGCAGTCGGGGCAGGACCAGTCCTCGGGGATGTCGTCCCAGCGGGTGCCGGGCTCGATGCCGTCCTCGGGCCAGCCGAGGGCCTCGTCGTACTCGAAGCCGCATTGCGCGCACTGGTAGAGCTTGTAGTCGTTCATCGTCGGACCTCTCCGGACGGTTCGAAATCGAGCTTCTCGCGGACGCCGCAGTCGGGGCAGCACCAGTCGCCGGGGATCGACGCCCAGGCGGTGCCGGGCGCGAAACCCTCACGGGGAGCGCCGATCCGCTCGTCGTAGACGTAGTCGCACACGGGGCAGGTATAGGACATCAGCGGGCTCCGTACTGCGCCAGCACCTTCGCCCGCTTGGCGGGCTGGATGTTCACACGGGTGATGTCGCCCTGGTAGTGCGCGAGCACCCGGTGATCCATCACCTTGCGCCACAGCGGCGTCAGGTAGGCCAGGCCGATCAGGCTGGCGTAGCCGCTGGGCAGTTCGGGGGCGCCGTCCATGTGCCGCAGGATCTGGTAGCGGCGGGTGGGGTTGGCGTGATGGTCGCTGTGTCGCTGCAGGTGGTAGAGGAAGATGTTGGTGACCAGGTGGTCGGAGTTCCAGCTGTGCTCGGGGGTGCAGCGTTCGTAGCGGCCGCTCGCCGTCCGCTGCCGCAGCAGCCCGTAGTGCTCGAGGTAGTTCACCGTCTCGAGCAGGGAGAACCCGTAGATCGCCTGGATCAGCAGGAACGGCAGGATCGACGGCCCGAACACCGCGACCAGCCCGCCCCACAGCACCACCGACATCAGCCAGGCGTTGAGCACGTCGTTGTGGATCGAGAACGCGCTCTTGCCCAGCCGCTGCATGCGGGTGCGCTCGAGCTCCCACGACGAGACCAGGCTGCCCCACACGCTGCGCGGCAGGAAGGTCCAGAAGGATTCGCCGAAGCGGGCGCTGGCCGGGTCCTCCGGTGTCGCCACCCGGACGTGGTGCCCGCGATTGTGCTCGATGTAGAAGTGCCCGTAGAAGGTCTGGGCGAGGGTGATCTTCGACAGCCAGCGCTCCAGCTCGTCCTTCTTGTGGCCGAGTTCGTGCGCGGTATTGATGCCGACGCCGCCGATGGCCCCGACGGTGAAGGCCAGACCGATCTTCGAGGCGAGGCCGAGACCGCCGTCGATGCCGAGCCAGGACAGGTTGTCCGCGGTCCACAGGTACGCGGCGAACACCAGGCTGACCAGCTGCAACGGAATGTAGGCGTAGGTGCAGTAGCGGTAGTACCGGTCGTGTTCGAGCTGTTCCATCACCTCCGCGGGCGGGTTCTTGCCGTCGGAGCCGAAGCACAGGTCAAGGGCCGGGAGCAGCAGGTAGATCAGGATCGGCCCGAGCCACCACCACACGGGTGCGACAGCCTGCCAGCCGAGCCGCTCGAAGACCCACACGAAACCGGTCGCCAGCAGTACCGAACTCGGCGCGACGAGTCCGAACAGCCAGAGGTAACGCTTGGGATCGCGCCAGCGTGGTGGCGCGGTGGATGACTCGTGGTCACCGATACGAGAGGTCGTCATCGCTGTTCTCCTGATCACCGAGACCCCGGACAAGTAGTCACCGGAAGTCGCTTTTGTTTACAAAATAGCGCGTTGTGTTCCGATCAAATACACATTTGCCCAGATTGTCAATGATGAAGCAGAAGGGGCAGCACATGTAGGATGAGTGCGTGGCCGAATCGCCGAACTTCCAAGCCGAAATGCGTCAACTCCTGCGCGACCGCATGCTCGACGCCGCCCGCACCATGGTCGTCACCGAGGGCTGGGGATCGGTCAACATGTCCCGGGTGGCCAAGGAGGTCGGCATCAGCAGACCGGTGCTGTACAAGGAGATCGGCACCAAACAGGCGCTCGCGGACGCTCTCATCGAACGCGAGACCGGCATCTACCTCACCGGCATCACCGAGACACTGGCCGAGCATCCGGCCGAGCCGATCGCCGGGATGACCGCCGCCGCCGAGTACACCTTGCGCACCGCAGGCGACAACACCCTGATCAAGGCGGTGCTCTCGGCCCGGCAGGACGGCGACACCGCCCTGCTGCCCGCGCTGGTGAGCGATCCGGAACCCGTGCTCGGCCGGGCCGTCGCCGCGCTCACCAGCACGGTGCGCGAGCAGTACCGCCTCGACACACTGAGCGACGACGAACTCACCGGGGTCGTCGAGATCATGGTCCGGCTGACGCTGAGCCACCTGTTCCAGCCGACCGGCAGCGTCGATCGCGCGGTCGCGCAGATCGGCGCCGTCCTGTCCGGCGTACTGCCCGCCGCCTGAGCGCGGCTCACAGCCGCGCGTTCACCTGCCCGGCGGCCGCGGCGAACGCCCAGCCGTAGGCACCGTGCGCGGTCGGGAAGATCCCGCCCGCACATACGGGATCACCTGCGGTGCAATAGTTCTCGGTGCGATCGGCGTACAGCGGCGCGACCGTGCCGCCGACCAGCCGCAGCGGATCACCGAAGAGCAGCACCGCGACCACCCGGGAAGACAGCTCCGCGGGCAGCACCCACATACCGGGCAGCACCAGCATCGCCGGTGAGCCGAGCACCCCGTGGGTCACCGCGGCGCCCTGCGAATAGCCGACCAGGACGAACCGCTGCTCGGGGCAGGCCGCGGCCTGCGACAGCAGATGGGTGGTCATGGCCCTGGTGCCGTCGCCGACCGAGGAGGGCACCAGCAGATCGGCCGGATACTCGACGCGATGCGCGGTGGTGTCGACCGGCAGTTGAGTACTGAGCACCGCGTAGAGCGGGTCGCCGATCGCCGAACCCAGATAGCCGGGTTCGGAGGTGCCGCGGGCAACGACGACATCGAGAGTGGCGCAGTTCTGCGCCGACGCCGTCGCCGGGGACATCATTGTCCCGATCCCCGTGGCCAGAAGTAATACTGTCAGCGCTCGCGCTGTCCGAGAGGTCATCGTGCCCACCCACTCACGCCATTGTGAGAAATAGAGAACGAGCGATCACCGTCCACCACAACGGTATTCGGTGCGCTCAGGGGTGGAATACCCGTCGGCCCGCATCGGCACGGCACACAGTGTGCATATCTTGCGCCACAAACGAGTCTCGGAATCGCCTGCGGCGCGACGCCGCAGGCACGGGATCAGCGCTTCTTCTTGGGCTTCTTCTTGTACTTGGGCTTGTCGTGATCGGGCTCCCACTCGTAGCCGGCGACACCGTTCTCACAGTAGGAGTTGGCGACCAGGACATCGCCCTGGTCCCGCTCGCACCACCGGGTCGTCTTGGAACAGGAAGTGGCGCCGAGTCCGGCGAGTACGGCGAGAGCGAGTACCGCAGCGCCGGCACGGGTGCGAACCTTCATGAGCCTATGGCCTTTCATCGACAAATTGTCGCTGGTCAAGGCATTTTCCAGGACTGCCCCCCAGCTACCGACGCACCAATGCTACTTTCCCATCATGTCGAGCGCAGCGCCTGATTCACTGGAAGATTTCACACCCGACGCGATTGTCGTCGGCGCGGGGCTCGCGGGCCTGGTCGCCGCCCACGAACTCGTGCTGGCCGGACGCAAGGTCCTGGTACTCGACCAGGAGAATCGGGCCAATCTCGGCGGGCAGGCGTTCTGGTCGCTGGGCGGGCTGTTCTTCGTCGACAGCCCGGAACAGCGAAGGCTCGGCATCAAGGACTCCTACGACCTCGCGCTGCAGGACTGGCTCGGTTCGGCCGGTTTCGACCGCGAGGACGAGGACCGGATGGCCCGGCAGTGGGCGCAGGCCTATGTCCGCTTCGCCACCGACGAGAAGCGGGACTACCTACACGCCTTGGGCCTACGGGTGACTCCCCTGGTCGGCTGGGCCGAGCGGGGCGGCGGGCTGGCCGACGGGCACGGCAATTCGGTGCCGCGCTTCCATCTCACCTGGGGCACCGGCCCCGAGGTGGTCCGCGTCTTCCTCGAACCGGTGCTGGCCGGTGAGGCGAAGGGCTTGGTGCGCTTCGCTTTCCGGCATCAGGTCGACGAACTGGTGGTCTCCGACGGCGCCGTCACCGGGGTCCGCGGCAGTGTGCTGGCCCCGAGCGACACCGAACGCGGGGTGGCCTCGAACCGGGATGTGGTGGGCGAGTTCGAGCTTCACGCCCCGGCGGTGCTGGTGAGTTCGGGTGGTATCGGTCACGCGCACGAGCTGATCCGGCGCAACTGGCCCACCGAACGTCTCGGCCCGGCTCCGGCGACGATGATCTCCGGTGTGCCCGCCTATGTGGACGGCCGCATGCTCGGTATCTCCGAGTCGGCCGGCGCCGCGCTGGTCAACCGGGACCGGATGTGGCACTACACCGAGGGCATCAACAACTGGGATCCGATCTGGCCCGATCACGCCATCCGGATCATTCCGGGACCCTCGTCGCTGTGGTTCGACGCCGACGGAATCCGCATGCCCGCACCGTGTTTCCCCGGCTTCGACACCAACGAGACCATGCGCCGCGTCCTCTCGACCGGGCAGGACTATTCGTGGTTCGTGCTCAACCAGTCGATCATCGAGAAGGAGTTCGCGCTCTCGGGTTCCGAGCAGAACCCCGACATCACCGGCAAGGATCTCAAGCTCACCCTGCGCAGCCGGGTCGCCAAGGGCGCACCGGGACCGGTGGAGGCGTTCAAGCAGCACGGCGTGGATTTCGTCGTCGCCGATACCCTCGCCGACCTGGTCGACGGGATGAACGAGATCGCCCGCGGCCCGAAGCTCGACGCCGCGGCGCTGGAGCGCCAGATCGTCGCACGCGACCGCGAAATCACCAATCCCTACACCAAGGACGCCCAGGTCGCCGCGATCCACAACGCCCGCAAGTACTTCGGCGACAAGGCGGGCCGGGTGGCCAAGCCGCACCGTGTTCTCGACCCCGCGCACGGCCCGCTCATCGCGGTGCGCCTCAACATCCTGACCCGCAAGACCCTCGGTGGGCTGCAGACCGATCTGGATTCGCAGGTGCTGCGGCCGGACGGGTCGGCCTTCCCCGGCCTGTTCGCCGCCGGTGAGGTCGCCGGGTTCGGTGGCGGCGGCGTGCACGGCTACAACGCGCTCGAGGGCACGTTCCTGGGCGGGTGCATCTTCTCGGGCCGGGCAGCCGGGCGGGCGATGGCGAAGCGGCCGACAGTGAGCTGAGCGGTGCGCTAGAAGGGGCGGCCGTGCCGGGGAGTCAGGGTGCGGGCCGCCTCTTTGGCGACCTCGGCCAGCGCGCGCGCCAGCCGGGCGGTGTCGAGCGCGGTGCGGTCACCGTTGACGGTGCCCGACAACGAGATCGCCGCCACCGCCACCCCGCGCCCCCGGATCGGCACGGCCACGCAGCCGACTCCGGGCAGCGATTCCTCGGTGTCAACGGCCACGCCCTGCCGATTGCGGATACGGGTGAGCTCGCGGTGCAGTTCGGCGCGGTCCACGATCGTGCGCGCGGTCCGCGGCACGGTGTTGCCACGCAGCGAGGCCTCAGCGATGCCGGGTTCCAGGGTGGCCAGCAGGGCCTTGCCCACAGCCGTGGAGTGCGCGGGCAGCCTGCCGCCGACGCGGGTCGGAATGGCCACCCGGCTGCGCCCGCCCGCACGGTCGAGGAACAGCACCTCGCGCCCGTCCAGCACGGCGAGATGGCCGATCAGGCCGGTGCGCTGACTCAGTTCGTAGAGCAGCGGCGCGACCACCTCGCGCAATTCGTTCTGCTCGGCGGCGAGGCCACCGAGTTCGAGTACCCGCAGCCCCAGGCGATAGCCGCCGGGGGTGTGCGCCAGCCAGCGCAGCCGGATCATCTGGTCGAGGATGCGGTGCACGGTCGAGCGGGGCAGCCCGGTGCGTTCGGCCAGCCCGAGCAGGGTCAGGGTGGGCGTGGTGGCGTCGAACGCGTCGAGGATGAGCGTCATCCGCTCGATCATCGAGGTCGGCGGCGCCGCGGGCGCCCCGGTCGCCCGGTCCGATCCGGTCCACAGATCTTCCGGTGCCGGCTCGGTCACGATCTCGACCGTCATTGATCCAACCTCCACAGTGCGTAGCGCTAACAGACTAGAGCCGTCCGCTGTGCTTCTGCACCATTTCGCTGTACCGACCAGTCCACAACGGAGATTCGGACTTTTCCGCCACCGGCGATCGGGCGGATTCGAGCTGCGCGGCACGGTCGACGAGTAGTTCGGCCGGACCGGACGGCGGGGTGGTGCGGCGCCAGATGGCCCGGAACTTCCGGGTCAGCCGGGCACTGCCGGCGGACGGGATCTCGATCAGCGCACCGGATGCCAGATCGGGCGCGGCGATCAGGCGGCTCAGCACCGCCGGTGCCATGCCGGTCCGGGCGGCCGACACGATCGCGGCCGCCGAACCCAGTTCGGCGGCCGGGCCCGCCGGTGCGCCTTCGGTGCTGAGCAGATTCCACACGGTGTCGCGGGTGCCGGAGCCGGGTTCCCGCCACAGCAGTGCGGTACCGGACAGCTCGGCCAAGGTGACCGGGGTGTCGCGGCGCACCCAGGGATGATCCGGGGCGACGACCACGACCAGGTCGTCGGTACCGAGAATCCGGCTGCCGAGCCCGGCGGGTGGGTGCGGACCTTCCACGAAGCCCAGTTCGGCGGCGCCCTCGCGCACCAGCGCGGCGACCTGGGTCGAGTTCTCCACCTCGAGCGCGATCACGATCTCGGGACGATCGGTCCGCAGGGCCGCGAGCCAATGCGGAATCCGGTGGTCGGCAATCGTTTTCGAGGCGGCGATGCGCAATCGCGGGGCCTGTTCGGCCCGGAGCCGGGCGATATCGTCGACCAGCTCGCCGACCGCGGCCAGCACGGTGCGGGCGTGCCCGACCACCGCCTGTCCGGCGTCGGTGAGCGCCGAGCCGGTCGGTCCCCGGTCGAGGAGTTTCACTCGCAGGCGCCGTTCGAGCGCGCTGATCCGCATACTGGCGGCCGGCTGGCTGATCCCGTGCCTGCGGGCGGCCGCGCCGAGGCTGCCCAGTTCGGCCACCGTCACCAGGAGGTCGAGTACCTCGAGGTCGGGCGTTCCGGGTGGCAGCGTCATGAGCCGATTATCGGCGACGGCTGCGCGTGGCGCATCAGGCGCGGGTGCGGCGCTGGATCTTCTTCACCAGGCCGTAGAGCGCGACCGCTGGTTTCAGCGGGATCCATTCCCCGAAACGGTAGTCGGCGCCGCGGACCAGGCGCGCCGCGAGTTCCGGGCTCTGTTCGGCCAGGTACTGCCGTGCGGTCTCGGCGTGGGTGGGCAGGGAGACGATCTTGATCCGGTCGGCGTCCTTCAGCAACGGGATGGCGAAGGCGATGTTCTCCCAGGTGGAGCGGCTGTCCTCCTCCAGCACCAGCTCGCCGCGATAGCCGCGGGATCCGGTCGCGTAGCGCGCCATCAGCGCAGCCTCGCTGTCCGGGCCCGCGCAGGCGCCGCCGCACAGCACCAGGCGCGATTCCGGGGCGGCCGGGTCGATCGAGCGCAGGCCGGCGCGGACACGCCAGCGGTTCATGGCATTGGCTCGCGGCCCGGCATTGCGATAGCCGAGCACGACCACCGCTTCGGTGCCCGCGGGCACCGATCCCAGGCCGCGATGCGAGGCGCGCCAGTTGGCCCATTCGCCCCAGAGCAGCACACCGAGGCCGGCGACGAGGGCCGACCGGGTCCGTTTCCGCACCTCCCCAGCAAAGCACACCCGGATGCTGCCAGCACGGCATCGAAGTCATAAGCCACCATTATGAGCACCTCCGAAACCGGCCTCTACCCGGCATTGCATGGTTGGGCGAAGGTCGACGGTATGAATCGCGCACGGACCCTCGCTCCCGGTCTCGCCCTCGCCGCGCTACTGGCCACCGTGGCGACGCCGGTGGGCCGGGCGCTGCCGATGGTCGGCACACCGGTGCTGGCGCTGGGCGCGGGTGCCGTCGCGGGTATGGCGCTGCGGCGCCGGATCGAGACCGAGGCGCTGTTCGATCCCGGCCTCGAGGTCGCGCGGCAGCGGCTGCTCGGGGTGGCGATCGTGCTGCTCGGGCTCGGGCTGCCCATGGGATCGGTGCTGAGCGTGGGGCGCGAGACCGCGATCGTGCTGCTGGGCACCCTGATCGTCGGCGCGGTGGCCGCGTTCGTGGTCGGGCGGATGCTGGCCGTGGACCGGGAATCGGCGACGCTGGTCGCGGTCGGCACCACCATCTGCGGTGCGTCGGCCATCGCGGCCGCCACCGCGGTGCTGCGGCCGGATCGGCAGCGGGTGGCCTATGCCCTGGGCACCATCTTCGTATTCAATGTCGCCGCGGTGCTGATCTATCCGCCGCTGGGCCGCGCACTCGGCCTGTCCCAGGAGGCCTTCGGGCTCTGGACCGGGACCGCCATCAACGACACCTCCTCAGTGCTCGCGGCGGGTGTGGCGTTCGGTGCTGGGGCGGCGCAGTTCGCCGTCATCGTGAAAATGGTCCGCAGTCTGGCCATCGTGCCGCTGTGTATCGGGCTGCACCTGGGCCGCCGGCGCATCACCGCCGACGCCCCTGCGGGCTCGCTGCGCCAAGCCTTTCCACTGTTCGTGGTGCTGTTCCTCGCGGCCTCGGTCATCGCCGGTCTCGGCATCCTTCCCACGTCCGTCGTCGATCCGCTCGGCACCGTCAGCGGCTGGCTCATCGCCGTCGTCCTGGCGGCGATCGGGACCTCGCTGAGTGTCGCCCGAGTGCGCATCGCGGGCGCCCGGCCGCTGCTGCTCGGCGGCCTCCTCGGGCTGGTGCTCGGTGTCTCGAGCCTGGCGCTCATGTACGCCACCGGCTGGTGCTAGCCGATCCGGTGGTGGGTACACTTCCCTCGTAACTCCTCAGACAAGTAGAGAGGTATTCGGGTGGTAGCGCAGGTACGGCGGCAGCCGCTGGCCGCTCAGGCGGCCGAACTCCTGCTCGCGCGGATCCGCGCGGGCGAATGGCCGCTGGGGCATCGATTGCCGGGTGAGACGTTGCTCGCCGCCCAGCTGGGGGTCGGCCGGTCGACGTTGCGCGAGGCGATCCGTGAACTCGCGGGCAAGGGTGTGCTCGACAGCAGGCAGGGTGCGGGGGTGTTCGTCACCGCGCTGGACGTGAGCGAGGACTGGGACGTGGTGCTGCGCGGTGCGACCATCGCCGCGGTGATCGAAGCCCGGATCGCCATCGAGGCCGAGGCCGCGGCCCTGGCCGCGCAGCGCCGCACCCCCGCCGATCTGCGCGCGATCCGCCGCGCGCTGGCGGGCAGGCGCGCCGAGGGCCAGAGCGTGGCCGAGCACGTCGACGCCGACATGACCTTCCATCGCGCGGTCGTCCTGGCCGCGCACAACACGGTGCTCACCCAGCTGTTCGACAGCTTCCTGCCGCGCCTGCGCCTGGCCATGATCGACATGCTCCACCTGCGTCCGGTCCCCTCCGAGGACGCCGACCACGACGCGCACGCCCAGCTCACCGACGCGATCGCCGCCCGGAACCCCCCGGCCGCAGCGGAATTCAGCCGCACCCACCTGACCGCCTTGAAGGAGGCCTTCGCATGACCGGCGTCCCGGTGATCGAACTCGACGAGGTGACCTTCCGCCGCGAAGGCAAGAAGATCATCAACGGCATCTCACTGACCGTGCGAGCCGGTGAACACTGGGCGCTGCTCGGCCCCAACGGCGCGGGCAAAAGCACCCTGCTCGGATTCTGCGGCGCGGTCACCTTCCCCACCACCGGTGTCGTGCGGGTACTCGGCGAGCAGCTCGGCCGGGTGGAGCTGGCGCGGCTGCGCCGCTCGATCGGGCACGTCAACCCCCGGCATCCGCTGGAGTACCCGCTGACCGTGCGCGAGGTGGTCCTCACCGGTGTCACCGGCACCATCGACACACCGATGTACTGGTCCCCCACCCGCGCCGATCTCGCGCGGGCCGACGCGATCATCGACACCCTCGGACTGTCGGGCAAGGCCGAGGGACGCTGGCCGACGCTGTCGCAGGGCGAACGCGGCCGGGCCCTCATCGCGCGCGCCCTGATCAGCGAGCCGCGGGTGCTGCTGCTGGACGAGCCGTCCACCGGTCTGGATCTGGCTGCCCGCGAACAGCTCCTCACCACCATCGACACCCTCGACCGCACCCACCCCGAGGTCGCCTCGATCCTGGTCACCCACCATCTCGAGGAACTCCCGAGCACGACCACCCACGCGCTGCTCATCGCCGGCGGCCACACCGTCGCCGCCGGCCCGGCCACCGAGGTCATCAGCACCGACCACGTCAGCGCCGCCTTCGACCACCCGATCGAGGTCGACTACGACGGCCGTTGGCGGGCCCGCGCCCGCTGACCTCGGCGTTAGGATCGACAGGCAGCACACGTCGGCACGAACAGGAGGATGTCATGGGAATCATCGCGCACCGGATCATCGCCACAGCGGGTGCCGCCGCAGCGTTGACCCTGGCCGCGGCGGGAATCGCGACCGCCGAGGAAGCCGAACCACCGTCGTCACCGCTGGTGCAGTACATCGAGTCCTGGCCGCCCGCGCCGGAGGGCTGCGCCGAGATGTGGGATCCGATCGAGGACGCCGTCGAGGACTCGGTGCCCGCCTACGCCGAAGCCGAGTTCGAGGCCTTCGACGACTGGTGCGAGGGCGACGACGACTGAGTTCGCGTCAACCGAACTCGCCCGGATCGAAGTCCAGGTCGGCGCCGAGGAGTTCGTCGGCGCGGGCCAGCGCGCGGTCGAGTTCGCCGGTGACCGAATCCAGTACCGACAGGCCGTCGAGCATGCCCGACAGTTCGTCGTGCAGGGCGTGCAGCTCGGCGATGCTGGTGTCGACCTCGGTCCAGGCGACGGTGTCGCGCCACCAGTGGTCCCGCTGCACCCACGACCACACGATGTCGCGCACGAACAGCGCGTCGGTGGTGAACAGCTGGCGCTGCCGGGCACCGTCGGTGTGTTCGAGTTCGTAGGTGCCGTCGTCGAGGTAGCGGGCCTGGATGCGCTCGGTCGCCGACCGGGTCAGCAGCAGGAACGGGTGGTCCGGCGCCGGATCGGCGACCCCGTCCCCCGGCGCGAACGGATCGACCATCCGTGGCACGTCGAAGCCGTCACCGACGTGGACGATGACCTCGGGCGGGTCGTCCTGCGCAGCACCCATCCGGCCAGTCTGCCGGATCGATCCGCTCCGGTCAGCACCGAGCGGGTCAGCCGGTGATCACCGCGGCGGTCAGCTGGTCGAGGTCGTCGATCACGACCGCGGCCAGCGCGAGTGCGTCGGGGGCAGGCGGGAACTCCGGGCGGGGGTCGGCGATCACGCGCATCCCCGCGCTGTGCGCCGACCGCAGGCCGTTGGTGGAATCCTCGACGGCCGTACAGTGCTCCGGCTCGACGCCGAGACGCTGGGCGACAGTGAGGTAGACATCGGGTGCCGGCTTGCCACGGCCCACTTCCTCGGTGGACAGGATCGCCGAGAAGTACTCGAGCAGGCCGGACTTCGCGAGCACCAGGTCGATCAGCGAGCGTGGCGAGGAGCTGGCCAGGCCCAGTTTCCACTGCCCGGCGCAGCGCTGGACGGCCTCGACCGCGCCGGGCAGCAGCGGCACGTGGTGGGCGTACCGGTCGGCCATCAGGTCGATGATCTTGGTCGAGAGTTCCTCGAGCGGCATGGCGACACCGAGGTCGTCGCTGAGGTACGCGGCCCATTCCTGGGTGCTCATGCCCATCATCTTGCGTTGCGAATCCGGTTGCCACCGGCCACCTTTGAGTTCGACGTACTCGCGCCGGACCTGTTCCCAGATCGGTTCGGAATCGATCAGCACGCCGTCCATGTCGAACACCACCGCCGCGATACCCATGCGCCCAGCCTTTCGCCGTTTCTCCGCCGGGCACCACACGGCACCCCGGCTC
The DNA here is from genome assembly GCF_042755165.1 of Nocardia sp. NPDC059177. Lineage (NCBI taxonomy): Bacteria > Bacillati > Actinomycetota > Actinomycetes > Mycobacteriales > Nocardiaceae > Nocardia > Nocardia sp. NPDC059177. Next base: position 106,476 of record NZ_JBHZBX010000012.1, read on the forward strand.
TGACGGTACGTACAGACCTGCTCGATGATCGGCACCCAGCCTAATAGAGGCGGACCGGCGGCGGTGAGACGTGTCACCGACACACCCCGAAGTGGGACACCGACGGCGAACATCCAGCTCGGCAGCGATAACGTGTTGCATATGGACGATACACAGGCTGCCAACTCGCTGCCGGACGCCGAGCATCACGAGGGCGGGTTCCGTCCGGTGGCCGACCTGATCCAGCAGCGCAGGGAGCGCGGGCTGGACCTGACCGTCGGCGGACCGCACTACGGCGAACTGGTCGAGCAGACACGCGAGCTCATGGACCGCATCCGGCTGATCAATCCGTCCGACGAGCTGGCCAAGGACGCCATCGCGACGCTCGAACAGCTCAACGCCCGCCTGGACGCGGCGGTCGTGGACGAGTGGTCCTCGCCCAGCTGGACCCGTGTCGATCTGCCTGCCCGCGGCAATGTCACCCTGCCGCCGTACACCGTGACCAGCTCCGCCCCCGAGGGCGTGACCGTCGCGCTGACCTTCCGCACCTTCCACCTCGGCGGCAACAACGCCGCGCACGGCGGGCACATCGCGCTGGCCTTCGACGACGTCCTGGGCATGACCGCGGCCGTGCACACCAATGCGGTGACCCGGACCGCCTCGCTGACCATCGACTATCGCTCGATCACACCGCTCAACACGGAGCTGACGGTTCGCGGCTGGACCGAGCGGGTCGAGGGCCGCAAGGTGTACCTGCGGGCCACCATGCACGACGGCGAACGGCTCTGCGCCGAGGCGCACGGCCTGTTCATCATGCTCCAGCCCGGACAGCCCTGATCCCGGCGGGCGACAATTCGATCGGCCTGATCCTAATGTCGCCCGCACCGGCCCGGGTGGCGCAATAGCGCTGTGCGACCGCATCCACGCAGGTCGATCGCCGAGCCACCCGGCGCAGAAACATCCCCTGAATTCTCCGCGTGATCGCGACTCGATCCCGGCCGGAAATCGGCCACTATCGTCGCTGTTCATGCAGGTCAGCGAGAAAACGGCAGCCACACCGATCCGTGGCGGGCGCGCCGGTCGGGCGCGCCGGGTCGCCGATGTCCTACGCCACCAGATCCTGGCGGGCGCGGTGGCGGGCACCCTGCCCGGCGAGCAACAGCTCGCCGCCGAGCACGGCACCTCCCGCAACACCGTGCGCGAGGCCTTGGCGCTGTTACGCGACGAGGGGCTCATCGATCGCGCGCCGAAGGTCGGCACCCGCGTCGCCGCCCGCAAGTTCGATCACGGGCTCGACGCCCTGCTCGGCCTGCAGGAGACGCTCAGGGAGCACCGTCCGCAACGAAGTACGCGCCGCCACCACCATCACCGCTCCCCCGGCCGTGGCCCGCCGTCTGGCGCTGGCACCCGGTGCGCGCGTGGTCTACATCGAGCGGCTGCGGTTCCTCGCCGAGCTGCCGCTGAGCCTGGACCTGACCTACCTCGCCCCCGACATCGGCGCCGAGGTACTCGCCCACGATCTCGCGACGACCGATGTGTTCGTCCTGCTCGAGCAGGTCACCGGGCGTTCGCTCGGCACGGCCGAGCTCGCCCTGGAGGCGGTGGCGGCCGATCCGCACACCGCGACCACCCTCGACACCCCGGCGGGCGCGCCGCTGCTCATGCTCGAGCGCCTGACCCATCTCGACGACGGACGGCCCGTCGATCTCGAATACATCCGCATGCGCGGTGACCGCATCACCATGCGCGGCAGCCTCACCCGCAGCGCACCCGAATGGAAGGTCCTCTAATGGCTCTGGTCCCCCAGCGCGCCGACGTCCCGGTGACGATCGACGAATCGCTGTGCATCACCGGCTGCAACCTGTGCGTAGACATGTGCCCGCTCGATTCCCTTGCCATCCACGAGGATTCGGGCAAGGCCTACATGCATGTGGACGAGTGCTGGTACTGCGGGCCGTGCGCGGCGCGCTGTCCCACCGGTGCCGTCACCGTCAACATGCCCTATCTGCTCCGCTGAACCCGGGAATCCACGCATGAAGTTCACTCGTCTCGTCCCCGTCGCGCTGGCCATCGCGCTCACCGCGGCGGGCTGCTCGCTGGAGAGCAGCGGTGCCGCGCCCGAGGGCACCGTGAAGGTCGTCGTCGGCTATCAGTCCAAGACCATCAACACCGTCACCGCGGGCACGCTGCTGCGGGCCCAGGGCTACCTGGAGCAGCGGTTGCAGCAGCTCACCGACGCGGGCGGTGCGACGTACCAGGTGGAATGGCAGGACTACGACACCGGCGCGCCGATCACCGCGCAGATGGTGGCGGAGAAGATCGATATCGGCTCGATGGGCGACTATCCGTTGCTGATCAACGGTTCCCGCACCCAGGCCGCCGAACGCGCGCGCACCGAGCTGGTGTCGATCACCGGCTACAACCCCAAGGGCGCGCTGAACATGGTTGTCGTGCCGAATGATTCGACGGCCCGCTCGCTCAACGACCTGGCCGGGCAGAAGATCTCGGCCAGTGTCGGTTCGGCCGGGCACGGCACCCTGGTGCAGGCGCTGACCCGCGCGGGGATCGACCCGGTCACCGGTGTGGAGGTGCTCAACCAGCAGCCGCAGGTGGGCGCGACCGCGCTGGAGTCGCATCAGGTGGGCGCGCTGTCGCAGTTCGTGGCCTGGCCGGGTCTGCTGGTGCAGCAGGACAAGGCCAAGCTGCTCTACGACGGCGCCGAGCTGAACGTGCCGACCTTCCACGGTGTGGTCGCGCGCCGCGCCTACGCCGCCGGGCATCCTGAAGTGCTGCAGGCGTTCCTGGCCGCGCAGCTCGACGCGACCGCGTTCCTCAACGAGAAGCCGTTCGAGGCCGCCGGCATCGTCGCGGAGGGCTCGGGGCTGCCGCAGGAGGTGGTGTACCTCTACAACGGTCCCGGCGGCACCAGCTTCGACACCACGCTCAAGCCGAGCTTGATCGCGGCCTTCAAGGACGACGTCGACTATCTGAAGTCGATCGGCGACTTCGCCGAACTCGACATCGACGCCTTCGTCCAGGACGGTCCGCTGCGCGAGGCCTACGCCGGTCGCGGCGACTACGACGCCGATCTTGCCTCGGGGACCAATCCGAGCAAGGTCACCGGGACCGACCCGGTCTGCGGGGTGCCCGTCACCGATCCGGCACTGGCGGGCGAGGTGTGGGTGGACGGCGCCGACAAGCCGCAGCCCGCGGCGAACCCGGACTGCCTGCTGCGCGCGGTGCGGGCCGCCGAGGCGCAGGGCACGACGATTCGCGCGGTCTATCTGCCCGATGCCGAGCTGGGCACCCGCTGGTTCGCCGACAAGGCCGTGTGGCTGCGCGACGGCGAGCGCTACCTGCCGTTCACCACGCAGGCCGCGGCCGACCGGTACCGTGCCGCGCACGCCGAGGCGACTCCGGTGACCTACCGCCAGGCCGTGACGGAGGTGCGCGGATGAGCGCGGTATCCGACCGGCGCTCCTCGGTCGCGACGCAGTCGACCGCCGATACGGCTGCGGCGCACAAGATCTCGATCGCGGGAACCGACGGCGACGGCGTGGATATCGGCGCGCGGGCGACCCACGACGACGGCGTGCCGGTCGCGGTGGTGTCCGGGCGGGAGACTTCCGCCGCACCGGGCAGGTCGGTGTGGATGTCGCGGGCCATCCGGATCACCTCGGTCGTGGTGGCCATCGGCGTGTGGCAGGCGCTCACCGCCGGTGATGTGCGGTTCGGGCTGCGGTTCGACACCTTGCCGACGGTGACCGAGATCGTCGCCGAGTTCGGCGAGCACCTGGGCACCGGCCAGTACTACCTGGATGTGGCGCAGTCGCTGGTACGCATCGTCACCGGGTTCGGGCTGGCGGCGGTGGCCGGCGTGCTGGCCGGGATCGGCCTGGGCCGCTCGCGGCTGCTGGCCGAGGTGTTCGGCCCGCTCGCCGAGCTGATCCGCCCGATTCCGGCGATCGCGCTGGTACCGGTGGCGATCCTGCTGTTCCCCAGCGACGAGTCCGGCATCGTGTTCATCACCTTCACCGCCTCGCTGTTCCCGGTGCTGGTGAGCACCCGGCACGCGACGCGCGCGCTGCCGACCATCTGGGAGGACGCCGTGCGCACGCTCGGCGCCTCCCGGCGCGAAGTGCTGACCAGGGTGGTGGTGCCCGGCATCCTGCCCGGTGTGTTCAGTGGGCTCTCGGTCGGGATGGGTGTGGCCTGGATCTGCCTGATCTCCGCGGAGATGATCTCCGGGCGCCTCGGCATCGGCTACCGGACCTGGCAGTCCTACACCATCGTCGACTACCCCGCCGTGTTCGTCGGCATGATCACCATCGGCGTGCTCGGCTTCCTCACCTCCGGAATCGTCGAACTGGCAGGCCGCCGGGTCACCCGCTGGCTGCCGAGAGAGGTCTCGTCATGACCAGCACCCTCGCCCCCGCCGTCTCGACCGGGATGCGGCTGGACCTGGAATCGGTCCGGATCAGCTACGGCGGCACGACCGTCGTGCACGACATCGATCTCGCGGTCGCCGCCGGGGAGATCCTGGTGCTGGTCGGCAAGTCCGGCTGCGGCAAGTCGACGCTGCTGCGCGCGCTCGCCGGGCTGCGCCTGCCCACCGGCGGCGTGATCCGCGCCGACGACGACACCGTCACCGGGCCGTCGGCCGATCGCGCCCTGGTCTTCCAGGACGACGCGCTGCTGCCGTGGCGCACCGCACGCGCCAATGTCGAACTGGCCCTTCGTCTTCGGGGTGTACCCCGCGCCGAGCGGGCCACGCGGTCGGGGCGTTGGCTCGACGAGGTCGGGCTCACCGGCTACGCCGACTACCTGCCGCGCGATCTGTCCGGCGGGATGCGGCAACGGGTCCAGCTGGCGCGCAGCCTGGCCGGTTCCCCGCGCGCGGTGCTGATGGACGAGCCGTTCGGCGCGCTCGACAGCCAGACCCGCACCGAGATGCAGCGCCTGCTCGTCGACACCTGGCGCGCGCATCCCACGACCATCGTTTTCGTCACCCACGACCTCGACGAGGCCCTGCTGCTCGGCGACCGGATCGCCGTGCTCGGCGCGGGTTCGCTGCGCGCGGTCGTCGAGGTTCCCGAGCCTCGTACCGCGGTGGACCGCGGCGAGCTGCGGGACCGGATTCTGGAGCTGCTGTGAATATTCCCGAGCTGACCGATCGCGTGCGGCTGGACTGCGACGTGCTCGTCATCGGCGGCGGCACCGCGGGCACCATGGCCGCGCTGACCGCCGCCGAGTCCGGCGCGAACGTGCTGCTGCTGGAGAAGGCGCATGTGCGTCATTCCGGCGCGCTGGCCATGGGCATGGACGGGGTGAACAACGCCGTCATCCCGGGCAAGGCGGAGCCGGAGGACTACGTCGCCGAGATCACCCGGGCCAACGACGGCATCGTCGACCAGCGCACCGTCTATCAAACGGCGACACGCGGTTTCGCGATGGTGCAGCGGCTCGAGCGCTACGGCGTGAAGTTCGAGAAGGACGAGTACGGCGAGTACGCGGTGCGCCGGGTGCACCGGTCGGGGTCGTATGTGCTGCCGATGCCCGAGGGCAAGGATGTGAAGAAGGCGCTGTATCGCGTTCTGCGCCAGCGGAAGATGCGTGAGCGGATCCGGATCGAGAACCGGTTGATGCCGGTGCGGGTGCTCACCGCGAACGGGCGTGCGGTGGGTGCCGCCGCCCTGAACACGCGCACCGGTGAATTCGTCGCCGTCGGCGCGAAGGCGGTGATCCTGGCGACCGGTCCGTGCGGGCGGCTCGGGCTGCCCGCCTCGGGCTATCTGTACGGCACCTACGAGAACCCGACCAATGCCGGGGACGGCTACGCGATGGCCTACCACGCCGGGGCCGAACTGTCCGGGATCGAGTGCTTCCAGATCAATCCGCTGATCAAGGACTACAACGGTCCCGCGTGCGCCTATGTCGCCAATCCGTTCGGCGGCTACCAGGTCAATGCCGAGGGCGAACGGTTCGTGGACTCCGACTACTGGTCGGGGCAGATGATGGCCGAGGTGAAACAGGAGATCGAATCCGCGCGCGGGCCCATCTATCTGAAGGTTTCGCATCTGCCGGACGAGACGCTGTCGACCCTCGAATCGATCCTGCACACCACCGAGCGACCCACCCGTGGCACCTTCCACGCCAATCGCGGCCACGACTACCGCACCCACGACATCGAGATGCACATCTCCGAGATCGGTTTGTGCAGTGGGCATTCCGCGTCCGGGGTGTGGGTGGACGAGAACGCGCGCACGACTGTCCCCGGGCTGTACGCGGCGGGTGATCTGGCGTGTGTGCCACACAACTACATGATCGGCGCGTTCGTCTACGGTGATCTGGCCGGCGCGCACGCGGCCGGCACCCTCGATGCCCTCGCCGCTCCCACCGAGCTGCCCGAGGACCAGCTCGCCGACGCACACGAACTGATCTACCGCCCGCTGCGCCAGCCGGAGGGCCCGCCGCAGCCGCAGGTGGAATACAAGCTGCGCCGTTTCGTCAACGACTATGTGGCGCCACCGAAGACCGCGGCCAAACTGTCGATCGCGGTGGAGACCTTCGAGCGGATGCGCGGGGAGGTCGAGGGCATCGGGGCGCGCACGCCGCACGAGCTGATGCGGGCGGCGGAGGTGTCGTTCATCCGGGACTGTGCGGAGATGGCGGCGCGCAGCTCGCTGACCCGCACCGAATCCCGTTGGGGGCTCTACCACGACCGGGCCGACCTGCCCGATCGCGACGACGCCTCCTGGAATTTCCACTTGAACCTGCGCAAGACCGCCGCGGGCGAGATGGAGTTCGTGAAGCGGTCGGTGGCGCCGTATCTGGTGCCGGTGCCGGGGCTGGACGATGTGCCTTCGGCGGAGCCGATCGTGGAGGTGATCGCCCAGCCGGAGCTGGTCGGTACCCGGGCACCGCAGCACGACACGCCGGTGCGCGGCCGGCCCATGGCGACCACACCGTCGTCGCCACGGCTGGTCACCCTGCTGGCGCTGGATTCCCCTGCGGTCGAGGATGTTTCGAGCTATCTGACCGATCCCGATCCGGTCGTGCGGGTGGCGGCCCTGTCGGTGCTCACCGAGAACACCCCCGACGGATTCGCCGACGAGCTGGTGCGCGCGCTCGGTGACGAGGCCGCCTCGGTGCGGCGGGCCGCCACCGAGAGTCTGCGCGAGCTGGTGGAGGTGCTGCCGGGTGCGGGTGCGCTGGCCGATCACCTCGGCTCGCCCGACCCCCTCGTCCGGGCGACCGTCGTCGACCTGCTGCGGGCATTGCGCGCCGGATCGGCCGCCGAATTCCGTGCGGCGCTGGCCGATGCCGATCATCGGGTGCGGATCGAGGCGGTTCGCGCGCTCGTCTCGCTCGACGACGCCGACGCGGTGGCTTCGATCGCCGCGGACGTCAACCGGGAAGTGCGGATCGCCGTCGCCCAGGGCCTCACCTCCATCGGAGCGGGCGGGATCGAGGTCGTCCGGGCGCTCTCCGCAGACCCCGACCCGCTGGTGCGCGCCGCCGCGCTGACGGCCTACGCGACATTGGGCCCGGTCGCCGAGGACATCACGCAACTCGCTGCCGCCTTACGGCATTCCGCGTGGCAGGTGCGCGTCGGTGCGGCGCGTGGGCTGGCGGGTGCCGCGCCCGAGGCGGCCGTCGCACCGTTGACCGGCGCGCTCGCCGACCGGCACCTCGACGTCCGCAAAGCCGCCGTGCTCGCCCTGGCCACCTGGCCGGGCGACGATGCCGCCGTGGACGCACTCGAAACCGCCGTCGCCGATCCGGACGCCGATGTGCGTGCCTATGCCCGCCGTGCCGTGGTGGCAGCGGGACGCACGCCGGCCAGGGTCACCGCGCTGACCGACGTCCCCGCGTGAGCACCGCCGGCCGGGGATGGTGCCGCTGCACCGCCCGGTCGCCGTTCCGCACCGATCGGCTGTTCCTGCCCTTCGCGCAGGTCAGCGCGCCGCGGTGTCTTCGTCACAGTGTCGGTGATCCGCGGCGTCGCTAGGGTGGGGCCATGAGTGCACGAACCGGCAGTGTGGTGGCGGTCGCCGAGGATCTGGGGTCGGTGACGACCGTCGGGCCGGAAGACGATCCCCGGGCGGCGGGGACCTCGCCCGAGGCGGTGGCGCGGCTGTGGGCGTCGGTGTGTGACTGGTATGCGATGGGGACCACGCCCGCGATCCAGGTGTGCCTGCGCCGCAACGGCAAGATCGTCCTGAACCGGGCGATCGGTCACGGGTGGGGCAATGCGCCCAGGGATTCCGCCGATGCCACGAAGATCCTGGCGACCCCCGACACTCCGTTCTGTGGTTTCTCCACTGCGAAGGGTGTCGCCGCCACGGTGATGTCCATGCTGGTCGAACAGGGCGCGTTCGCGTTGAACGACCCGGTGTGCCACTACATTCCGGAGTTCTCCGCGCATCGCAAGGACCGGATCACCATCGGCGATGTGCTGTCGCATTCGGCGGGCGTGCCGTTCCTCACGCCCCCGTACCGGGGCAGCGAGGTGGTGCCCGACGAGGAACTGGCTCTGTCCGCGCTCGCCGATCTCGTGCCGAGCTGGCCGCCCGGCCGGTTCCGCGTCTACCACGCGCTGACCGGCGGGCTGATCCAGCGCCTGCTGATCCAGCGGGCCACCGGCAAGCGGATGCGCGAGCACCTCGCCGAGCAGGTCCTGGTCCCACTCGGCTTCCGCTGGAACAACTTCGGCGTCGACCCGGCCGATATCGGCGGGGTCGTGCCGAGTGTGAAGACCGGTCCCCCGCCCTCGCGGCTGTCGCTGTTCCTGGCGCACAAGGCGCTCGGCGGGCGGATGGACAAGGCGTCCAAGTCCGACAACGACGCGTTCCTCACCGCCGAACTCCCTTCCGGCAACCTGGTGACCACCGCCTTCGAGCTGTCACGGTTCTACGAAATCCTCACCCGCGGTGGCGAACTCGACGGCGTCCGGATCATCCAGCCCGCCACCCTGCGCGACGCGATCGGACCGGCCGACCGCATCCCCGGCGCGGCGGGCCGGGTCAGCCGTGCGGGATTCGAACGGGGCGGGCGCCGATCGAAGTTCGGCCGCGACACCCGTTTCCACTTCGGCCGCAGCGGTTTGACGACCCAGTACGGCTGGGCCGACCCGGAGCGCGGGCTCGCCGGCGCCGTCCTCACCAGCGGCAAGGCGAGCACCGACACCCACCGCCCCTGGCAGCTGGTCGCCCAGGTCTCCGACACCCTGCCACGCCTCGACCGGGCACCGGACTGGCTGCACGTCCGGTAAGCGTTGTGCCTGCCGCCCGAGAGGTTCGGTCTACGCCTCGAAATCGGCGGCGCTGTCGTGGGCGATCGCGGCGAAGGCGCGCGCGGCGGCCGACTGGTAGGCCGAGCCGCGGCGCAGCAGTTCGACCGTACGGTTGGGCAGCGGGGGTTCGAGGGCGACCGGGCGCAGGTCGGGGTGGGCGCGGGCGATCGCGTCGGGCAGTACCGTGCCGAGGGTGCCGCGGCGGGTGAACTCCACCAGCGCGCTGATCGAGTTGGCCTCGACGACGATGTGCGGCACCACCGCCCAGGCGGCGAGATGGTCGTCGATGTGGCCGCGGGTGGCGAACCCGCGGCGCAGCAGCGCCAGCGGCTCGACCGCGAGATCCCGGATCGGCAGCGGGTCCGGCCGGGTGGCGAGTGGATGATCCGCGCCGACCACCAGGCCCAGATTCTCGGTGAACAGAGCCGTGCAGTCGACGCCGGCGAGGTGTGACCCGCCGAAGGCGATGCCCAGGTCGACGGCGTCGGCGAGCAGGTCCTCCTCGAGGCGGTCCTGGCTGGTCTCGGTGACCGCGACGGTGACATTCGGGTGCGCGCGATGGAAGCGGTCCAGCAGCGGGCCGATGAGGTAGGCGGTGATGGTCGGCGTCATCGCCACCCGCAGGTGTCCCCTGGTCAGGTCCTGGACATCGTGCACGGCGCGTTCCCCGGCTTCGAGGTCGCGCAGCGCGTTGCGCGCGTGCTCGGCGTACACCTGACCGGCGTCGGTGAACCGCACCGTCCGCCCGGAGCGATCGAGCAACTGCACATCGAGCAGGCGCTCGAGCTGTTTGATCTGCTGCGACAGCGTCGGCTGCGAGATGTGCAGCGCCTCGGCGGCCCGGGTGAAGTTCCCGTGGTCGGCGACGGCGAGCAGGTACCTGATGTGGCGCAGCTCCATGCCCATCATGATAGATAGCGGCTATCGAATCGACGGCAGTCGTGCGGTAGCCGCTATCGAGGAGCTGGGCTGTTCGGGCCGGTCAGGCCCCGATCACGGCGTTCATGATGGTGCCCGCGCTGGTCGCCACGGCACCGCCGGCCATGGCGCTGGCGATCATCTTCGGTGACTGCAAGCCGCCGCCGCTCCACTTCTCCCAGGCGAAGCGGCCACCACCGTAGGTGATGGCGGTGACCCCGGAGAGCAGGATCATCCAGGTGAAATACCGGCCCAACTGCAGGATCTTCTCCGCCATCGGCGGCGCCTCCGGCGTGGGATTGCCGACTTGCGCGAGAACGGCGCTGTCCAACACAGCCAGGATCATGCTCACGATCGTTGCTCCTTCGTCGGATATTCGTGGTGAAGCCGATGTCGAGAACTCGTGACGCGGTAGAACCCAGATCAATTGAACATTCAACCTCGAGCTGCACTCGGTGACGCAGGCGACACTCCGCAGCGAACATGATCGCCATCACAGGCGCTGGGCCGTGCCGTCGGTGTGCCGCGCCCCTAAGATCGAGTACGCGGGGCTTGTCCAGAATCGGCGCGACGAGGCGCTGACCACCACCTTCATCGCATGCCTACCGTACCGCGAGGAGGGCGCATGGCTTTCCTGATTCCCTTGATCGTCGCGATTCTTCTGGTGACCGCCACCATCGTCCTGGCGTCCTACGCCACCGTCTCCCTGACCTATTGGTTTGAATCCCGCCGGATCCGTCGCGATCGGACGGATCCACACCCCGCACGCTGAACGGTGCCCCGCGACCGCCGATGTCCCGTGCCGGTCGTGGGGCGCCGGCGTGCCTCAGCCGGGTTCGAGCCCCGCCTGGGTGGCGATCACCGCCGCTTGCACGCGCGATTGCACGCCGAGTTTGGTCAGCACCCGGGAGACGTGAGTCTTCACGGTGGCCTCCCCGATGTGCAGACGCCGCCCGATCTGCTGGTTCGACAGCCCAGCGCCCAGCCCCGCGAGCACCTGCCGTTCCCGCTCGGTGAGCGCGGACAGATCCGGTGGCGGTGCCAGCGTGGCCGGGCGGGGCAGCGCGGCGATCACCGCGCGGGTCACCTTCGGGTCGAGCACCGCGTCGCCGTCGGCCACCGCCAGGACGGCGCGGACCAGTTCGTCGCCCCCGACGGACTTGAGCAGGAACCCGCTCGCGCCCGCCGAGAGCGCGCCGAGGACGCAGTCGTCGATGGCGAAGGTGGTCAGTACCAGCACTTTCGCGTTCGTTTCGGCGACCACCGCCGCGGTGGCTTCGAGCCCGTCCACCCGCGGCATCCGCACGTCCATGAGCACCACGTCGGGGCGCAGCGCGCGGGCTTGGGTGAGGGCGGCGACACCGTCGCCCGCCTCGCCGATCACCCGGATCTGCCCGGACGACTCGAGCAGCATGGTGATGCCCGCCCGGATGGTGGCGTGATCGTCGGCCACCAGCACAGTCACCGTCATCGCTGCACCAGCGGTATCCGCGCGCGCACGCACCAGGCGCCGTCCTCGGCGCGCGCGGTGAGTGTGCCGTCCATCGATTCGGCGCGAAAGATCATGTTGCGCAATCCGTTTCCCTGCCCTTCGGCTCGCCCCGGGGTGATCGGGTTCGTGGCGGTGACCACCACCCGGTCCGCGTCGCGGCCGACATCGATGGTCAGCGGCGCGCCCGGTGCGTGTTTGGTGGCGTTCGCGATGGTCTCGCTCAGGATGCGGGTGAGCACCGCCTCGACGCCGGTGGGCAGGCTCAGCTCGGCCTGCCGGCGCAGGGTGACCGTGCCGCCTGCGGCCTGGGCGGCGTCGATCAGGCCGTCGAGGGAGGAGAGCCGGGCGGTGACGGCGGTGTCGTCCGGGGTGGTGAGCAGGTCGATCGTCGCGCGCATCTCCTCCAGGGCCGCCAGGCTGCCTGCGCGGATCGACTGCAGGACGGCGGTGTTGCCGGGATCCTTCTGCGCCACTTCCGACAGGATGGCGACCGCCGAGAGGTGACCGGCGACCGTGTCGTGCAGGTCCCTGGCCACCCGGCGGCGTTCCTCGCCGAGGGCGGCGGAGCGTTCGGCGTCGCGGGCGGCGAGTTCGGCGCGGGCCGCATCGCGTTCGATGCCCACCATGCGCCGTGAGGCACGCACGGCGCGCGCATAGCCCAGCGGCGACCAGGTGAGCGCGATCGCGATGAGGCCGGTATAGAGGCCCGCCCTGAGCCCGAACGTGAGCAGCGCCAGCAACGAACCACCCGCGGTGACCGCCACCGCGAACCAGCCGACTACCGCCCCGAGCCGGTCGGACCCGGTGCTGACGGCCAGGAAGATCACATCGGTCAGGGCGATCCACAACGGCAGCGACGGCCCGTACACGAAGTCGGCGGCGAGCAGGGCGACCATCAGCCCGAAGGCGAGGGCGGGCCGGTGCTGGCCGGTGAGCTGGATCGCGAATGCCGCGCACAGCAGCGCCACCTTCGCCGCGGGGGGATACAGGTCACGGTCGAGCACGACCGCCCACCCGCCCACAGCCCACAGCAGCAACCCCACCAGGAAGACACCGACCGCGGCCGAGGTCGCGCTGTCGAAGGCCGCCGCGAGCCGGTCCATAAGCGTGCGGGTGGCGGGCATGCCCCCATTTCAGCACACCGGCGCGCTGTCCCGGGTCCCCCGAAAGACGGACCGCATGCGCGCCGTCAGCACGACGACGACACACCGGTGTGCCGGGCACAGTGGGGAAATGGACGAGCTGAACAATCCCGTGCTGCTGACGATCGCCGCGTGCGAGGTCGGTTTCTGGGTGCTGGTGGTGGGTGGGTTGGGGCTGCGCTATGTCGCGCGACTGCGCCGGGCCGGGCTGGTGACGCTGGCACTGGTTCCGGTGCTCGATGTGATCCTGATCGTCGCGGTGGCCGTCGATCTGCATCGCGGCGGCGAGGTGGGTTTCGCGCATCGGCTGGCCGGCATCTATCTGGGCTGCACACTGATGTTCGGGCACCGGTTGATCGAATGGCTCGACGCGCGCTTCGCCTACCGCTTCGCCGGCGGACCCAAACCGCCGAAGCTGCCGAAGGACGGACCCGAACGCGCCCGGCGGGAGTGGGCCGACTTCGCGCGCTGGCTGGGCGCGGCCGCCATCGCCGCCGTACTCACCCTGGCATTGAGCTACACCGTGGCCGACGCCGTCCAACGCGAACAACTCATGGGCGTGTTCGGCACCCTCGGCGTGATCACGGTGATCTGGCTGCTCACCGGGCCGGTGTGGGTCTCGGGGTCGAGCCGCGGCTGACCGCCGAGGCCCCGGTACTGCGGCGGGTGCCGTTCTTCGTCGAACTCGCCGAGATCACCGCGGCCGACATCGCGGCCACCTTCGCCGCCGCGGACTGAACCGACGCGAGACGATGTGTCCGCCAACGACATTCGGGTGTCATCGGTACCCCAGCGACATGTTGGCAGGCCGGTGCCGGTCCGGCAGACTGACATCGGGAATCGTCGGGAACACGGGGGGTCAGATGCGCGCACGATGGGCCGGAGCGATCCGGCGGCTACGACCGGCAGCGGTGTCTGCACTGCTGCTGCTCGGCACCGCCTGCGCGGGAACCGATCCCGAGCAGGCGGGCGGGATGGCGAAGTTCTACCGGCAGACGCTGCAGTGGAGTTCGTGCGCCGATTTCGCCGGCGGCGCGGCGATCGCCGACGCGGGGTTCCAGTGCACCCGCGTCATGGTGCCACTGGATTATGCGGATCCGGACGGGCCCGTCGCCCAGATCGCGATCTCGCGACGCCTGGCCGACGGTGCCAAAGTCGGGTCGCTGCTGTCGAATCCTGGTGGCCCCGGCGCACCGGGTCTGGGCTTCATGGCCGCGTTCGCGAGCCATCCGATCGCGCAGCGGTTCGACTTGATCGGTGTCGATGTGCGCGGGCTGGGGGCGTCCACGCCGAAGGTGGTCTGCTCGACGGCGGCGGAGTTCCAGGCCCAGCGCACCGATCTGGACAACGACTTCTCCCCGGCCGGTATCGCGCAGACCGAGCAAGAGCACCGCGACTACGTCGCCCGCTGTGTGGAGCGCACCGGTGTCGATGTCCTCGGCAAGGTCGGGACCGCCGATGTGGCACGGGATTTCGACCTGATCCGGGCGGTACTCGGCGACGCGAAGCTGACCTACTTCGGCGGGTCCTACGGCACCCGGCTTGGCTCCACACTGGCGGAGATGTTCCCGGATCGCATCCGCGCGATGGTGCTCGACGGCGGCATCGACCCCGCCGCGCCCATGATCGACTGGGTGAACTTCTCGGCCGGCTTCCAGCGGGCCTTCGATGCCTACGCCGCCGACTGCGCGACCGCACCGACCTGTCCCGTCGGCACCGATCCCGCCCGCGCGACCGAGGCGTTGCGCGCACTGCTCAACCCGCTCATCGACCGGCCGGCCACCACCACCGACCCGCGCGGCCTCGGCTATCTCGACGCACTCAGCGCGGTCACCAATTCGCTGTACTCGCCGCTGGCCTGGCCGGGCATCACCGCTGGCCTGACCGAACTGGCCCAGGGACGTGGCGACAAATTCCTCGCGCTCGCCGACCTTTTCGCCTCCTCCGGGGTGGTCGACCGCGATCTGCAGACCGCCGTGCTGTGCCTGGAGGAACCCCGCGTCACCGATCGCGCGGTCGCCGCCGATCTCGACCGCCGGACCCGCGCGGTCGCGCCGATCTTCGACGACGGCCGCGCCACCGGCCAGGCACCCCTGGACGTATGCGCGTTCTGGCCGCTGCCGACGGCCTCCCAACCCCGCACACCCACACCGACCGGACTACCCCCGGTGGTGGTCGTCTCCACCACCGGCGACCCCGCGACACCACACCAGGGCGGGGTGAACCTCGCCCATGCACTCGACGCCTCGCTGATCACCTACGAGGGCGTGCAGCACGGCGTGGTCGGCCAGGGCGTGGCCTGCGTCGACGACGCCGTCCTCCGCTACCTCGTCGACCTGACACCCCCACCGGCCGAGCTGCGCTGCGCCTGACGAAAGGGCCCAGGTGGCAATCGATACCCGCTGGCGGGTATCGCGGGGTGGATGTCGCTGCGCCACTTCACCGAATCGGCGCCGCGGCGGTCTCAGCGCATCGACTACCTCGGTGCCGCGTTGCTCACCGTGGGCGCCGGTGCGGCGATTCTGGCGCTGCTGGAAGGCCGGCAGGAGTGGGCGTGGGACTCGCCGATGTCGTTGGGCTTGTTCGTGGGCAGTGCTGTGGTGCTGTTCGCCGTGGTCCAGACCCGGGTTCCGAATCCGATTCTGCCGCTGTGGATCTTCACCCGCCGGGTGGTGGTCGCCGGTAGCACGGTCTCGCTGCTGATCGGCGCGATCGTGCTGGGCCTGACCTCCTACATCCCGACCTTCGCCCAGGGCGTGCTCGGCACCACCGCCCTGGTCGCCGGATTCACCGTCGGCGGGTTGACATTGGGCTGGCCCCTCTCCGCCTCGCTGGCCGGAAAACTGTATCTGCGCTGGGGATTCCGCTGGAGTCACCGACCCCGACCACCCGGCGCCGGCCGAGCTCGCGACCTGCATCCACCTGGTCTTCGCGGCCATGTTCGCGATGGCGATCGTGCTGCTCGGCGCGGCGGCGACCATGCCGGGACGCCGTGCCGGCGACACACCCTGATATCGCCGAAGGCACAGGGCCGGGTACTCAGTGCATCGGCTCCCCCGGTCGGCGAACCACGTCGACGATCTCGCCCGGGGCGAACTCGACGACGCGGCGGACCCGGGAGTTCGCCACCGGCGCCAGATCGACGACGATCGGGGTGCCGGTACCGGGCTGGGTGATGGCGGTGATCCGGTCCTGGAGGAAACCGCCGTCGGGGACGGGCACCCGGATCACGTCACCGACGGTCAGCGCCTCGGCGCGGATCTGGCCGCCGGTGGCCGCGGCGGGATCGAAGGTGCCGCAGCGGGTGGTGCCCGCGGTGGCGCCGAGGCCGCGTTCGGCAACGGTCCACCAGACCGGTGCCGCCGGTTCGTCCGGGCCGACGCGCGCGTGCCAGGCCAGCACCCGGTCGCGTTCGGCTTCGGCGGCGGCTCTGGTCTCGTGCAGGGAGACCTGCCTGCGGACCGGGGCGTTGCGGGAGCGGGTCGTGCCCGCCGCACCGTCGATCACCAGGATCCAGCGCGCGCCGGCCGCTTCGTCGCGGCGGGCCGAGACCCGTTTGGCCAGCGCCAGGCCCGGTGTCGCGCCGAGCCGGTCGGCGGCCTCCTCGATGCTCTCGACCAGCCCGAGCGCGCGCAGCAGTTCGGCGGTGGTCAGCTCCGAGGTGCCCAGTTCCTGGGCGAGGGCTGGCATCGGCGTGCGCCGGCGCCAGCCGATCCGGGCACAGTGTTCGTGCCGGGTGAACCACAGGCCGCTGCGGGAGCGCCGGTGATGGTCGATCACCACCGCCCACCAGTCCCATTCCGGTTCGGCCACCAGCCGGGCGCGAATCCACTGTTCGCGCTCGGCAGCCGGTACCCGGTCCTCCGGTGGGACGAAATTGTGCAGGGCCGCGCGCACCGCCTTCTCGGTGCGGCCCACCGTCCGTGCGGTGGTGGCCAGATCGGCGCCAGCGCGCAGATCGTCGGCCAGTATCCGGTATTCCGATTCGCGCCAGGTGGTTCCGTGCTGGCGCGGCGGCAGCAGGTCGCCGCGGTTGTCGTCACTCATCTCGTGCCCCCGTTCTCGCACCGTCCGGCCACACCCGCGCCGGACTCGTCGTGACACCTCTCACGATACCGAGGGGGTATGACAGAAAACGCTTGTCTGCCAGCGGCTTTCCAGCAAACGACGGCGCCGGGACCTACTTCGCCGCGACCGCGGGACGACGGCCGAAGGCGTAGTAGCCCAGACACACCAGCACCGCCCACACCGCGCCGACGACCAGCGCCGAACGGCCGCCGTCGGTCCACAGCAGCAGGATCACGACCAGCCCGAGAAAGCCCAGTGCCGCCCAGGTACTCACCGGCGCGCCCGGCAGGCGGTAGTCGCTGGCCGGCAGCTGTCCGGCCCGCACCTTCGCGCGGTACTTCAGGTGGCACACCAGGATCACGCTCCAGACCACGATGATGCCGACGGTGCTCACCGAGGTGATGTAGGCGAAGGCCTTGTCCGGCGAGACCAGGTTGACGATCACGCCGATCACCATGGCTCCGGCCGAGGCGCAGATACCGGTGAACGGCACCGACTGCTTGCTCAGCCGCGCGAACCGCGTGGGCGCCTCGTCGCGCAGCGCGAGGCTGCGCAGCATCCGGCCGGTGGAGTAGATGCCGGAGTTGCACGACGACAGCGCCGCGGTGAGCAGCACGAAGTTGATGATGCCCGCGGCGGCCGGGATGCCGATCTGCTCGAAGACCTCCACGAACGGACTGCGGCCCGCGTGGAAAGTGCGCCAGCTCGCCACCGACATGATGATCACCAGCGCGCCCACGTAGAACAGGCCGATGCGCAACGGCAGGGTGTTGATCGCCTTGCGCAGCGTGGTCTTCGGGTCGCGGGCCTCCCCGGCGGTCACCCCGACGAGTTCGACGCCGACATAGGCGAACACCACGATCTGCAGCACGAGCAGGGTCTGGCCGAAGCCGTTCGGGAACACCCCGCCGTCGGCCCAGAGGTTGGTGACGGTCGGGTTCGCGGCGTGACCGACGCCGAAGACCAGCACCCCGATGCCGATCAGGATCATCGCCAGAATGGCGGTCACCTTGATCGTCGAGAACCAGAATTCGCCCTCACCGAAGAGCCGGACCGAGATCAGATTGGCGGTGAACAGCACCGCCAGCACCACCAGCGCGGTCACCCATTGCGGGATGTCGAACCAGTACTGGACGTAGTGGCCCGCGACGGTGATCTCGGCCATGCAGGTGGAGACCCACACCGCCCAGTAGGACCAGCCGGTGGCGAAGCCGGCGAAGCGGCCGAGGAACTCGTGGGCGTACTCGGCGAAGCTGCCCGAGACCGGGCGGTAGGTCAGCAGTTCGCCGAGCGCGCGCATGATGACGAAGATCGCCAGGCCGGCGACGAGATAGGCCAGGATCAGCGACGGGCCCGCCTGCTCGATGGCAGCGCCCGCACCGTAGAACAGGCCGGTGCCGATGGCACCGCCGATGGCGATCATCTGGATGGTGCGCGGGTTCAGACCGCGCTCGTATCCTTCCGATCCCGTGCTCGGCGCGGCCGCCGACGCGGCAGCGATGGACAGGCCGGGGCCGTCAGCTGACATGGAATCCAGTCCTTCCTCACCTCGATCAGTGCTGCACGCTACCGCCCGGCAACAGTGGCTCCGGTCACCCCCACCGGTGTCCGGAAATATCCGGGGTGCTGTTGCCGGTTGCAGCCGCAGAGATCATTCGGTGTGGAGGAGGCTCATGAACGCGGTGACAGTGTCGGTGCTGGATCTGGCGCCGGTGCAGGCCGACGCGACCGCGGGCGAGGCATTGCGTGCCACGACGCAGTTCGCGCAATACGCCGAGGAGCTGGGGATTCGCCGGTTCTGGGTCGCCGAGCACCACAATATGCCCGGCATCGCGAGCGCGGCGCCCGCGGTGGTGCTGGCGCATCTGGCGGCGTCGACTTCGCGCATCCGGGTCGGCTCGGGCGGGGTGATGCTGCCCAACCATCCGCCGCTGGTGGTCGCCGAACAGTTCGGCACGCTCGAGTCGCTGCATCCCGGCCGGATCGATTTGGGTATCGGCCGCGCGCCGGGCACCGATCAGACCACCGCGCGTGCGCTGCGCCGGCACGCCGAAGGCCTCGGCGCCGACTCGTTCCCGCGCGAGCTCAGCGCGCTCATCGGGTATTTCCGCGGCACCGATCCCGACGGCGTGGTCGCCAGTCCCGGCCGCGACGCCGAACCGGAGCTGTGGCTGCTCGGCTCGAGCGGCTACAGCGCGCAGGTGGCCGCGATCCTCGGGCTGCCCTTCGCCTTCGCCCACCACATCGCGCCGGAGAACACCGCCGCCGCGCTCGCGCTCTACCGCGACAACTTCCAGCCCTCGCCGACACTGGCCGAGCCGTACACCATCGTCGCCGCCTCCGCCGTCTGCGCCGACACCGACGCCGAGGCCGACCGCCTGGCCGCGCCCCGCGATCTCGCCTTCGCCCAGCTGCGTTCGGGCCGTCCGCAGGCACTGGCGACCCCCGAGCAAGCCGCCGGTTTCCCCGGTAGCGAGGCCGAGCGGCGCTTCGCCGACCAGCGCAAGACCGGGCAGCTGCAGGGCTCGCCGGAGACGGTGCGCGCGCAGGCGGCCGAGCTGCTGGCGGCCACCACACCCGACGAACTCATGGTCAACACCCTCGTCTACGACATCGACGCCCGCCGCCGATCGCTCGCGCTGACCTGCGCGGCGATCAACGGCTGAGGTGCTCAGCGCAGCCCGAAGCCCCGGGCGGTCAGGTGCTCGCGCAGCCGGTCGCGGCCGTTGAGCGAGGCGGCCGAGGCCAACCGGGCCAGCACCCGCTCGATCCAGGAGAACGGCAACCCCTGATCGCGGTAGAGCTCGCCGATCCGCTGTTCGTAGTCGGCGACCGCGGCGCGCTGCACCGCCAGGTCGTAGCTCTCTCGATGCAGCACCGCCGCACGCGGCAGACGCGGCTTGACCCGGGTGCCCTCGGTGGGGTCGGGATGACCCACGACCAGCCCGAACACCGCGAAGACACCGTCGGGCAGCTGCAGCTCGGCGGCCACCCGTTCGGGGTCGTTGCGCAGTGCGCCGATATAGACGGTGCCCAGCCCGAGGGATTCGGCCGCGACCACCGCGTTCTGCGCGGCGAGGGCGGCATCGATGAACCCCACATAGCTGGATTCGAGGTAGTCCGAACCGGCCAGCGGTGCGTCGCGATCCTCGGCCAGCTGACGCAGCCGCGCGAAATCGGCGGTCCAGACCAGCAGCACCGGTGCCTGCTCGATGTGCTGCTGGCCGCCCGCGACCGCGGCCAGACGAGCCCGGCGCTCGGCGTCGCGCACCTCGATGACGCTCCACACCTGCAGATTCGACGAGGAGGCCGCCGACTGCGCGGCCGAGACCAGCAGCTCGATCGTCTCCGGAGACACCGGATCGGGCAGGTAGCGCCGCACCGATTTGTGCTCGTGCAACACCTGCAGCACAGGATTCCATGCACCGGGAACCGCGAGGGCCGGATCCGCGTAACGCTGCTGCACGGGATGGACGGGGCTGGGGGCGATCTGGGTCATGAATTCATGGTCGGACACCGCGCGGCCCGCGTCAGCGGTAACCCTCACCGTGAACCGAAGGACGCCGGTCCGCACCCGATACACTGCGCGTGGGGAGCTCGCCGCCGGGCGGGACGAGGGAGGGTGTGATGGGCAAGATCTTCGAACGCATCGACGACAAACTACGGGCCTTCATCGCGGCGCAGCCGATGTACTTCATCGGCACAGCACCGTCGGCGGGCGGTCATGTCAACATCTCCCCCAAGGGATATCGCGACACCTTCGCGGTGATCGACGAGCACACCGTCGCCTATCTCGACCTGTTCGGCAGTGGTTCGGAAACCATCGCGCACCTGCGCGACAACGGGCGCATCACGGTGATGTTCTGCTCGTTCGACCGCGTCGCCCGCATCCTGCGCCTGTCCGGCACCGGTCGCTTCGTCCGCCCCGACTCCCCCGAATTCGCCGCGCTCAGTGGCCGTTTCGGCACCGGCCACACCGGTGTCCGCGCGGTGGTGGTGGTCGAGGTGGACCGCATCGCCGACTCCTGCGGCTGGTCGGTCCCGCGCATGGACCTCGTCGAGGAACGCCCCGTTCTCGACGAGGCGCACACCCGCCGCACCGACGCCGACTTCGCGCGCCGCATCACCGGCGACAACTCCGTCAGCATCGACGGCCTGCCCGCCCTCGAACCCGACCACCCACTGCCCTCCGCGCTGCGCCGCGACGATCAGGGCACCGCACTCACCGCGACCGCCGACTCGGACAGGCTGCCGAGGTAGAGCGTGCCGTCGCGTTCGGCCACCGCGGTGACCATCGCGAAATCGGTGCCGTCGCGCTGCAGATCGTGGACGACGGTCCCGTCGAAGTCCAGCGCGAGCACCCAGGTGGTGCGCCCGGGTGCGGGCCGCAGCCGCTCCGGCAGCGCCCAGGTCAGCCGCCGGAAGATGCCGGGCAGCGCGAAGAACCGGTCCAGCAACGGATTTCGCGGAGCGACCAGTGCAACCCAGATCAGCCCGTCGCTGCCGAGCGACATGTTGTCGGGCGAACCGGGCAGATTCTCGACCAGATGGTCGTTGCTGCCCGCGCGTGGCCCCGACAGCCAATGGCGCGAGATCCGGTAGGAGCCGGTCTCGGCGACCAGTACGCACGAGCGGTCCGGGGCGAGCACCACGCCGTTGCCGAACTGGAGACCGTCGATGAGCACCTCGAGCGCACCGTCCGGGCTCCGCCGGATCAGCTGCCCGCTGCCGGAGTGCTCCAGGATGTCGCCCATCCACTGCGCCAGCGGCCACCGGCGGGACGCGATCGAGAAATAGACGGTACCGTCCTCGTCGCGCACCACATTGCTGGGGAAGGTCAGTGGGGCGCCGTCGATCTCGTCGACGACCACCTCGAGCTCCCCACCCGCGGCCGGGAGCCGCAGGATGCCGCGACCGGCGACGCAGATCAGCAGCGATCCGTCGGCGTCGGCGTGCAGCCCGAGCGGGCGGCCGTCGACCCGGGCGATCTGCTCGACGGTGCCGTCGGCCGGATCGATGCTCCAGAGGACCCCGTCGTCGGTGCCGGTGACCACCCGGCCCGCCGCCGTCAGCACCACGTCCTCGGGGCCGGTACCGGCCAGCGGCAGCAGCCGCACCGGCGGCAGCGCCGGGTCACTGTGCGGGTGACGGGCCCGCGCGGTGGGACGGGGCGGGGTCCAGCGGTGAGGTCGCATCTGCATGCCCATTGCTACCACGTGGCTGCGGCCGGAAAGGCCACGCGCACAACGGTTGTGTGCGCCGGGTCCGGGCGGCCCGGCCGACCGGGCGGTGGTGTGGGCGATTCACGGTTAAGGTGCGGCGGTGGATACCGGATCCGTCAGCACGACGTTCGACCGTCTTCTCGCCCCGCAACCGGCGCCGCCGTGGTGGCTCGTACTCGTCACCGCCGTGCTCGCGCTGGTGCTCGTCGGCTACCGGCCGCTGTGGCGGCTGGCCAGGGCGGCGGTGACCGTCGCGCACGAGGGTGGGCACGCGCTGGTCGCCCTGCTGACCGGGCGGCGCCTGCACGCGATCACCCTGCACACCGACACCTCCGGGCTCACCGTGTCCAGCGGCAAACCCACCGGTCCCGGCATGATCCTGACCGCGGCCGCCGGGTACACCGCGCCGGCGATCCTTGGCCTCGGGTACGCCGCGCTGCTCGGTTCGGGACGGGTCACGGTAATGCTGTGGGCGACTCTGGCCATGCTGGCCGCGGTGCTGATCAAGGTGCGCAACATCTACGGTTTGCTGACCGTGGCGGTGCTCGGGGCGGCGGTGTTCGGGGTGTCCTGGTTCGGCAGCGATCTGCTGCAGGCCGGATTCGCCTATCTGGCGGCCTGGTTCCTGCTGGCCGCGGCGGTGCGGCCGGTGGTGGAGATGCAGCGCGGCAGGCGCAGGCAGCCGGGCCGCGGCGATTCCGACGCCGATCAGCTGGCCCGGCTGACCCATCTGCCCGCGGTGCTGTGGGTGCTGTTCTTCGCGGTGGTGTGCCTGGCCGCGGCCGTGGCCGGGGCGTGGTTCATGCTGGCACCGGTCGAGGAGCTGCACCCGCTGCTTCAGCGGTGATCGGCCCGCCAGGCCGCGATCGCCTCGGTGACCAGGAGTTCGGGTGCCACGGTGGCGTCGAGGGTCACGCCCGCTTCGCCGGGCTGGAGCGGTTCGAGCGTGTCCAGCTGGGAGTCGAGCAGCGTCGTCGGCATGAAGTGACCGTGCCGGTTGCTCAGCCGCCGCACCAGTTCCGCGCGGTCGACGGCCAGCTGGACGAAGTAGGTCTCGGCGGCGCCGGCCCGGAGCCGGTCGCGGTAGACGCGGCGCAGTGCCGAGCACGCCGCGACCCCGCCCGCGATCTCGTGCTGGTGTAGCCAGCCCGCGACGAGGTCGAGCCAGGGCGCCCGGTCCGCGTCGGTGAGCGGTATCCCCGCCGCCATCTTGGCGATATTGGCGTCGGGATGGAAGTCGTCGCCCTCGGCGTAGGGCAAGCCCAGCCGCTCGGCCAGCAGCACCCCGACCGTGGACTTCCCGCACCCGGACACACCCATGACGACGATGACGGGCTCGCCCACCTCGACCTCCTCGCGCTCGATCGCTCCGATCCCCCATCTTCGCGCACCGGAGGCGGGCCGGACGTGGGACCGGCCGGGGGTCGGGCACGATGGTGATCATGGATCTTCGCATCTTCACCGAGCCGCAGCAGGGCGCCGACTACGACACGCTGTTGTCGGTGGCTCGCGCCACCGAGGACCTCGGCTACGACGCCTTCTTCCGCTCCGACCACTACCTGGCCATGGGTGACGCCTCCGGTCTGCCCGGCCCGACCGATGCCTGGATCACCCTGGCCGGACTGGCCAGGGACACCGCGCGGATCCGGCTGGGCACCCTCGTCACCGCCGCGACCTTCCGGCTGCCCGGACCGCTGGCCATCCAGGTCGCGCAGGTGGATCAGATGTCGGGCGGCCGGGTGGAGCTCGGGCTGGGCAGCGGCTGGTTCGCCGCCGAACACGCCGCCTACGGCATCCCCTTCCCGGACAACCGGTTCGCCCTGCTCGAGGAGCAGCTGGCGATCGTCACCGGGCTCTGGGAGACCAAGCCGGGCGATACCTTCGATTTCGAGGGCGAGCACTACCAGCTCACCGACTCCCCCGCGCTGCCCAAACCCGTCCAGAGCCCGGTGCCGGTGGTGATCGGCGGGCACGGCACGGTCCGCACCCCGCGCCTGGCCGCCCGCTACGCCACCGAGTTCAATATGCCGTTCTCCTCGGTGGCCGACAGCGCCGCGCAGTTCGACCGGGTCCGGGCCGCGGTCCGCGCGGCCGGGCGCACCGATGCGCTGGTGTACTCCAACGCGCTGGTCGCCTGCGTGGGACGCACCGACGCCGAGGTGGCGCGCCGGGCCGCGGCGATCGGGCGCGAGGTCGACGAGCTCAAGGAGAACGGCCTGGCCGGTTCGCCCGCCGAGGTGGTCGACAAGATCGCCGGCTACCGCGAGATCGGCGCGACCCGGATCTACCTGCAGATCCTCGACCTCGCCGACCTCGACCATCTCGAACTCATCGCGGCCGAGGTCAAGTCGCAGCTGTGAGGCTCGCGGCGGTCACGGGAGCGGCTTGTCGGTGGGCAGGTTGACGAAACTCGGGGCCGCCGGGTCCAGCAGCAGGTGCTGGGGTTTGAGTTCGGTGTTGTTCAGCATCGGCCGGAAGGCCAGTCCCTTGGGCGAATTGCCCGCGAAGACGTCGACGCGGACGCGGTGTCCGGGTGCCAGCACGGCCTGGGTCGGGATGACGGCGATGTCGAGCGCGACCGGCTGACCGGGCACCACCGGCAGCAGCCGGTCCAGGCTGAGCGGGTTGAACGGTGCGGTGAGGTCACCGTTGACCGAGCGGGCGCTGCGGCGCTCGTCGATGGCGCGCATCGAGGCGGTGAGCTGACCGGTGGTGAGCACCGTCGAGGTGCCGTCGGGGGCGACGTCGTTGACGGTGACGTTCCAGTACCCGTCGGCGGCGTCGTGCATGGTGTTGAGCCGCACATTGATCGGGCCCGAGATCACCGTCTGCTCGGTCACCGCCCCGCTGGTGAAGGTCAGACCGTTGCGTTCGGCGATGCGGGCGTCCTTGGCGCACAGGTCGAGCACGGCGGTCATGCCCGCGGCGCCCTGAGCCGCGTCGCGCGAGCAGGCGGTGGTGAGTCCCGGTGCGACGGTGAGGGTTTCGGTGCTCGTCGGGCCGGTCGGCGACAGTGATCCGTCGTGCAGGCTGTCCTCGGTGGTGCCGCTGGCCGCCGGGGTCAGGTAGACGCGGCGGTGGGTGACTCCCGGCTGCGGGAATTCGGTGAGGGTGATCCAGCCGCCACCCTGCTGTTTGACCGTGACCGGGCCGAAGTCGTCGACGCCGCTGTCGATGTCCTTGAGCCACTTGTCGAACCAGGCGCGTTGCAGCACGTCCAGGCGCGGCGGTGCGCCCGGAACACCGGTGCCCGCGCCGGGATTGGCGTGGTAGGTGTCGCCGACGACGAGTTGCTTGTGTCCCGGGTCGAGGGGGATCTGCTCGTAGAGTTTGGTGGCACTGTTGGCGAAGATGTCGTGCCAGCCGCCGTAGACGAAGGTGGGCACGGTGATCCGCTCCGGATGACCCTGGATTGCCTGGCGGAAGGCGGAATCGTCGTCCAGGGCGGCGGCGAGCTCGGGCTGCATATCGTCGAGGGTCGGGGTGAGCAGGGCCTGGGCGAGCAGATCGAAATTGGTGACGGGATCGGCGATGCGGTCGTGCAGCCAGGTCCAGTCGAACTCGCCTTGGACCATCGAGGCCACGTCGGGGACCATCTTCAACTGGTTGACCGAGTTCAGCCACATCGGCAGGAATGTCGTGCCGACACCGCCGCCGGGGGCGACCACATCGCGCATCAGGTCACTGCCGGGCTCCACCGGGAAGATGGCCTGTAGCGGCGCAGGCGCGTTCTCCGCGGCCCGCAGCTGGTTGATCCCGGAGTAGGACCCGCCGCTCATGCCGATGCGCCCGTTGGACCAGGGTTGCGCGGCCGCCCATTCGATCACCTCGCGGGTGTCGAGTTGTTCACGGACACCGAGGGTGTCCCATGTGCCCTGGGACAGACCGGTTCCGCGCACATCGGCGACGAGCACGGTGTAGCCGGAGCCGATCAGTTTGCGGTCGACGCCGAGCATGGTCTCGATCATGCCGCCGTCGAGTGCCTGCATCAGATCACCGAAACCGCTGATCGGCGTGGTGGACAGGTTGAGCCTGCGCACCAGATCCACGGCCATCGGCTGCAATCCCGGGGTGGCCGCGGCGGATTCGATCAGCCCGGTCATCAGTTTCGAGTACGGGGTGAGGCTGACGATCGTCGGCAGTGGCCGCTGCTCGATGACGCCTGCGGCGTCGGCGGGCCGGTACAGATCGGCTTTGAGCACCACGCCGTCGCTCATCGTGATCTGCACACCCCGCTCGACCCGGACCTCCGGGTAGGCCGATGGCCCGTCGTGCCGGGCGGTCCACTTCGCGGCGGGGGTCACGCCGGGTTGCCCACCCGCCGGTCCACCGCCGCAGCCGAGCACGACCACCAGCGCGAGCAGCGTCGTCAGCAATCGGACGAGCCCGCGTTCGGAACCTTTCCGCACCATGTGTTGTCGCTCCCCGACCGGTTCGTGTTCGTCGTTGACCAAGCCACCGCAGGATCGGCGCCGAAAATGTAACAGGGGTAACGACCCGCCCCGCCCATCGTCGGCCCGCTCGGGCTGTCGCAGTGAAGACGTGTTGTTCCAGTTCAGCGGCCCGGCGGCGGCGAGCCGGCTTGTCGGTGGGTGGTGGTTGACTGGCCCATGCCGGTGCGGATCCGACCGGCTTCCAGCCATCGCCGAGGAGGATGTTCGACATGCCGATACGTGACGAAGCTTGGCCGCAGGGCACGCCCTGCTGGATCGATTGCCAGGTCGACGACACCACCGCAGCCCGCGACTTCTACAGCTCCCTGTTCGGGTGGCAGGTCCAGGACGGTCCCGCCGCGGCGGGCGGTTATCTGATGGCCACCCTCGACGGCAGACCGGCCGCGGGCATCGGCCCCAAACCCGAGGGCATGTCCGAGATGCCGTCCACCTGGACCACCTATCTGGCCGCCGACAGCGCCGACGAGATCGCCGGACGAGTCGGCAAGGCGGGCGGCCAGGTGTTCATGCCGCCCTTCGATGTCCTCGACGTCGGCCGGATGTTCGTCGCCGCCGACCCGACCGGCGGGGTGTTCGGGGTCTGGGAGGCCAAGGCCCATCGCGGCGCCGGTGTCTACAACCAGCCCGGCGCCTACTGCTGGAACGAGCTGCACACCCCGGGCTACGACCAGGCGCACGAGTTCTATCACCAGGTCTTCGGCTGGCAGTACACCGAGATCGGCGACGGCGCGACCTTCACCTACTCCACCTTCGCGCGCCCCGGCGAGACCGAGGCGATCGGCGGCATGATGGACGCCGCCGGCCTGAATACCCCGCCCTACTGGCTCACCTGGATCCAGGTCGACGACACCGACGGCGCGCTGGCGAAGGCGACCGGACTGGGCGCCGCGGTGATCATGGGCCCCGACGACAGCCCGTTCGGCCGGATGGGCATCCTGCAGGCGCCGCAGGGCGAGGTGTTCGGCGTGATCGACCCGGCGACGACCGTCGGCGAGGTGCCGACCGGGTCCTGACCGCTACGGGGTGACGATCGCGAAGTCCCGGTCCGGCTTGTCGAGCAGGCCGGGCAGCTGCGCCAGCCCGGTGATGTCGCCGGTGACGGCGATGTCACCGCGCGCGACCCCTTGCCGCAGGTCGCCGCCGCCGACCAGGGTGGCGATCAGGGTCGCGCGGGTGAGGGTGATGGTCACCTCGGGCGCGGGCAGCGCGTCACCGCGATGCCGGTCGTGATGCACCAGCACGCCGTTGCGCAGTTCCACGCGGTGCACGCGGTTGTCCTCGTCGCTGATCCGCCAGTCGGTGACCATCCGGGTGTCCCAGGCCTTCGGGCCGTCGATGCGCAGGGCGACCGCGTCGAAGACCTGGTCCACGCTCAGCGCGGCCGCCAGCGCCGCGGAGTTCGCGGTGGTGGGGGTGCCGAAGGAGCCGTGACGCAGTTCGTGGGCGCCGCTGAGATAGAAGTTGCGCCAGGTGGCGTTCTCGGCGCCGTAGGCGAGCTGTTCGAAGGCACTGGCCTGCAGGTTCTTGGCGGTGGTGTTGGTGGGGTCGGCGAAGATCACGTAGTTCACCAGCTGCGCGACCCAGCGGAAGTCGGCGGCGTCGTAGGCGCGCTGGGCGGTGCGCAGTACCGCGTCGGCGCCGCCCATCGCTTCGACGTGCCGGTGCGCGTTCGCGACCGGCGGGTGCTCCCACAGGTGCGCGGGATTGCCGTCGAACCAGCCCATGTACCGCTGGTAGACGGCTTTGACATTGTGGCTGACCGAGCCGTAGTAGCCGTGGGTCGACCACGCCGCGGTCAGCGCGGGCGGCAGTTCGATCATCTCGGCGATCTCGGCGCCGACATGGCCCTGGTTGAGCAGGCGCAGCGTCTGATCGTTGAGGTACCCGTACAGATCACGTTGCAGCGACAGGAATTCCACGATCCGGTCGGTGCCCCAGATCGGCCAGTGGTGCGAGGAGAAGACGACGTCGGCGGCGCGACCGTAGCGGTTGATCGACTCGGTGAGGTATTTCGACCAGACGTGCGGGTCGCGCACCAGTGCCCCGCGCAGGGTGACGACGTTGTGCAGGGTGTGGGTCGCGTTCTCGGCCATGCACAGGATGCGGCGATCGGGGAAGTAGAAGTTCATCTCGGCGGGCGCCTCGGTGCCGGGTGTCAGCTGGAACACCATCCGCACACCGTCGACGACCACGGTCTCGTCGGTGCGGGTGATGTGGCGGGTCGGCGGGATCAGGCCGACGGTGCCGACCGAGGTGGTCTGGCCGAGGCCGGCGCCGACCTGGCCCTTCGGGCCGCGTGGCAGGGCAGCGCCGTACATGTAGGCGGCGCGTCGGGCCATGGCGGTGCCGGTGTAGATGTTCTCCGCCACCGCGTGTTCGAGGAAGCCGGCGGGTGCGATGACCGGGCACCGGCCCGCGGCGACGTCCTGCGAGGTGAGCACGCCGTAGCTGCCGCCGAAGTGGTCGACGTGGGAGTGCGAGTAGATCAGGCCGGTGACGGGCCGGTCGCCGCGATGCGCGCGGTACAGCGCCAGCCCGGCCGCGGCGGTCTCGGCCGAGATCAGCGGATCGATGACGACCACGCCGGTGTCGCCTTCGACGAGTGTCATGTTCGACAGGTCGAAGCCGCGGATCTGATAGAAGCCGGGCGCGATCTCGTAGAGGCCCTGCTTGACGGTGAGCTGCGAGTGCCGCCACAGGCTGGGGTTGACCGACTGCGGGCAGGAACCGGCCAGGAAATCGTAGGACTCGGTGTCCCACACCGTCTTTCCCGCGGCATCGGTGATGGTGCCCGGTTCCAGGGCGGCGATCAGGCCGCGGTCGGCGTCGGCGAAATCGGCGGTGTCGCCGAAGGGCAGGGTCTCGGCGAGCGCGCGGTTGGCGTCCACGATCGCCTGGGTGGGGTCGGTCTGCGTGGCCGATGCGGTGATCGGGCTCGTGTCGTCGCCGCAGCCGGTCGCCGTGGCGCCCAGGGCCACCGCGGCGGCGGTGCCTGCACCGACACCCAATATGCCGCGTCGCGAGAATTCGATCCGCCGTCGCTGTGCACTGTCCACCGTTGTCGCTCCTTCCGGACGCCTCGCCCGTCCCGCCGATTCGTGCTCGGCAGGTCGGCCGTAGCTATTGCAGCATAACTGCAATAGCTACGGCTGGGTACCCGATTCGGGCAGCGCGGCGAGTTGCAGCTCCAGGAGCAGGCGGTCCGCGGGGTCGCTCAGCGCGATCCCGAGGACGGCCTCGACCCGGCGCAGGCGGTAGCGCAACGTGTTCGGATGCACCCGCAAGGCGGCCGCCGCGACACTCACTTCCCCGTGCGCGCGCAGATATGCCTGCACCGAGTGCCGCAACTCGGCGCCGTGCGCGCGGTCGTAGTCGTCGAGCGCGGCCAGGCGCGGGTCGTGCAAGTGCGGCCGGGCGCGCACCAGCTCGACGATCTCGGCCAGCAACACCGCGGTCAGCGCCTCGGCCAGGGTGCTGACCCGGGCGTCCGGGCCGGCCGGGCTGTCGAGCACCCGATCGACCTCACCGCGCGCGGACGCGACCGCGGCCAGCCCGGCGACCGGCGCCGCCACCGCGGCACGCAGCACCAGCCCGCGAGCCTGTTCGAGCTGAGCGAGGAGCTCGCGCACCCACGAGCCGACACCGGCGACGGAGTGATAGGCAGGCAGCAGCACATAGACCCGGTCGCCGATCACCTCGGTCACCGAGTCTTCGCGAAAAGCGCTGGCGTACAACCGGATCAGGCCGCTCGCCACCCCGGAAGCAGTAGCGGTGTCCGCCCCGGCATCCCGGATCTCGGCCGCAGCCCGGGCCCGGCCCGCCGCGTCCACCCGGCCTACACCGCGGTCCGCCGAACCGATCTGGGCACCCGGCACGTCCCCGAGTTCGGCGAAGCCGATGACCGCGGCGGGACCGTCGATCGGCAGGTCGAGGGCCGCGGCGACCGACGGCACGTCGACGCCGTCACCGTGCGCGCCGAACAGCCTGCGCACCAGCAGTGCCTCGGTCGACGGCGCGCCCTGCCTGCGCGCGATGATCCGGGCGGCCACCGCGGACGCGCCGCGCAGCACCTGCGCGGCGTCGGGCCGCAATGGTTCGGCGCCCTGCTGCAACCAGATGGTGCCGAGCATGCGCGTCCCGGCGCCCGTGCCGCGCCGGATGCCGACGACGAGCCTGCGCCGCATCTCGAGTTCGGGATGCTCGGGCACATCGACGACGTCGTCGCTGCGCCGCACCCGGTCGAACACGCCCCAGGACCGCAGGATCCGCAGATAGTCGGCCGGACCCTCGCGGCCGAGGATGGACTGGATGCGTAGCCGGTCCGCGGCGGAATCGGAGGCCGAATAGGCGAGGACGTGCGAGTGCGGGTCCTCGATGGAGACCATGCCGCCGGTTTCCCTGGCGACCACCTGCGCGAGACCGAACAGGTCGGTGTCGGGGGCGAGCAGGTCGTGCTCGCCCGCGGCCGCGCGCTGGCCGGGCGAGCGGGCCAGCATCCGGCGCACCAGCGGGAACACCTGCTCCCAGCGGGCATGGCGGTGCAGGTGCACCAGCGCGATATCGGCGTCGCGTGCGGCTGCGCGGACCGCGGGCGAGTCCGCGGCGCTCTTGGTCATCAGCACCCGCGGCCGCAGCGCCCACTCGCGTGTGCCCACTGCGCGCAACCAGCGCACCGTCGCCTCGGCATCGGCGCCGACGAGCAGGTAGACCCCGGGCAGCGCCCCGGCGATATCGGCGAGGTCGGCCGGTTCGCCGAGCGCGACCGAGCGCAGTGCCACGCCCTCGCCCGCGGGCGCGTAGAGCAGGGTGGCGACGGTCTGGTCGAGCGCGGCGAGCAGCTCGCCGAGGGTGGTGGCGTCGTCGGACATCACTGTCTCCGTCCTTTGGCCGATCGGACGAACCCCATGCCGGATATTCGTCCGATCAGCTGATTATGCGCGTCGGGTATCGGTGTTGACTACGTCACATCCCGCCACTACGACGCAGGAGCCGCACCCATGGACGCCATCGCGATCACTCCACCCCCGGTCAACGAACCGGTCAGCAGCTTCGCGCCGGGAACCCCGGAACGTCGCGCACTGCAAACCGCACTCGCCGACCTCGCCGCCACCCCCACCGAGATCACCCACGTCATCGGCGGTCACCGGCTCCGTGGCGACGGGCCGGAGTTCGCGGTCGTCCAGCCGCATCGGCACGCCGCGGTCGTGGGCACCCTGCGGGACGCGAGCGCCGCGGAGGCGGCCGCCGCCGTCGCGGCCGCCACCGCCGCCGCCCCGGACTGGCGGGCCATGTCCTTCGAGGACCGGGCCGCGATCTTCCTGCGCGCCGCCGATCTGCTGGCCGGTCCCTGGCGGGCGCGGATCGCCGCGGCGACCATGCTCGGCCAATCCAAATCGGCCTATCAGGCCGAGATCGACGCACCCTGCGAGCTGGTCGACTTCTGGCGGTTCAATGTGTACTTCGCGCGCGGGATCCTGGCCGAGCAACCGATCTCCACGCGGGGTGTCTGGAACCGGATGCAGTACCGCTCCCTGGAAGGATTCGTCTACGCGGTCACCCCGTTCAACTTCACCGCCATCGCGGGCAACCTGCCGACCGCGCCCGCCCTGATGGGCAACACCGTGGTGTGGAAACCGTCCAGGTCCCAGGCCCTCGCGGCGTACCTGACCATGCGGCTGCTGATTGCGGCCGGACTGCCACCGGGCGTGATCAACCTGGTCAACGGGCCTGGCCCGGAGATCTCGGAAGTGGTGCTGGCCGACCCGCGACTGGCCGGTGTGCACTTCACCGGATCGACGGCCACCTTCCAGCACCTGTGGCGCGAAGTGGCGCAGCGGCTCGACCGGTACCGCACCTATCCGCGACTGGTCGGCGAGACCGGCGGCAAGGACTTCGTGCTCGCGCATCCGTCGGCCGATCCGGCGGTACTGACCACCGCCCTGCTGCGTGGCGCGTTCGACTATCAGGGCCAGAAGTGCTCGGCCGCCTCGCGCGCGTTCGTCCCCCGCTCGGTGTGGACGGCGATGTCGGAGGACCTGATCGAGAAGACCGCGGCGCTGCGCTACGGCGATGTCACCGATTTCACGAATTTCGGTGGCGCACTGATCGATCGGCGGGCCTTCGACCGCAATGCCGCCGCGCTGGACCGGGCCAAGGCCACCCCCGGCGTGACGGTGGTCGCGGGCGGGCACACCGACGACAGCGAGGGCTGGTTCGTCGAACCGACGGTCCTGGTCGGCGACGATCCCGCCGACGAGGTCTTCCACACCGAGTACTTCGGCCCGATCCTGGCCGTACACGTCTACGACGACAGCACCCCGGGCGGTTTCGCCGATGCCATGGATCTCGTCGACCGGGGCAGCGCCTACGGGCTGACCGGCTCGATCATCGCCGAGGACCGCGCCGCGATCACCGCGGCCACCGAGCGGCTCACCTTCGCCGCGGGCAACTTCTACATCAACGACAAACCCTCGGGCGCGGTGGTCGGGCAGCAGCCCTTCGGCGGCGGGCGTGCCTCGGGCACCAACGACAAGGCGGGTTCGGCGCAGAACCTGCTGCGCTGGACCTCGGCCCGCACGATCAAGGAGACCTTCACCCCGCCCACCGACCACCACTATCCCCATCAGGCGACCGAGACGGCGGCCGGCTGATGGCGGCCGTGCTGCGCTCGTCGCTGCTGGCCGCCGCACGGTCACCGCGGCTGGAACGCGCGATCACCCGATTGCCGGTCTCGCGCGAGGTGGTGGCCCGTTTCGTCGCGGGCACCACCGTCGAGGACGCCGTGCGCACCGCCGAAACCCTGTTGCGCTCGGGTTGTTTCGTCAGCATCGACTATCTCGGCGAGGACACCACCGATCTCGCCCTGGCCGCCGCGACCGTCGAGCAGTACCGCACCCTCGTCACCGCGCTCGGCCGGCTGCCGCAGGCCCAGGTCGCCACCGGAGCCGTCCGGCCGCTGGAGGTTTCGGTGAAACTGTCGGCGCTGGGCCAGGCGCTGCCCCGCGACGGGCACGCGATCGCCCGCGAGCACGCCCACCGGATCTGCGCGGCCGCCGAAGCCTCGGGTGTCTGGGTGACCGTCGATGCCGAAGACCACACCACCACCGATTCGACGCTGTCGATCGTGCGTGAGCTGCGCGCGGACTTTCCCTGGCTGGGCACGGTGCTGCAGGCCTACCTGCGGCGCACCGAGGACGACTGCCGCGCGCTGGCGGGCCCCGGATCGCGAATCCGGTTGTGCAAGGGCGCCTATGACGAGCCGGTGGCGGTGGCCTTCCGGGAGCGCGCCGAGGTCGACGCGTCGTATCTGCGGTGTCTGGCGGTGCTCACCGCGGGCGCGGGCTATCCGATGATCGCCTCGCACGATCCGGCGGTGCTCGCCGCGGCACAGGTCGGGGTGCAGTCGGCCCAGCGCAAGGCCGAGGAGTACGAGTATCAGATGCTGTACGGGATCCGCGCCGACGAGCAGCAGCGACTCGCCGCCGCGGGCAACCACGTTCGCGTGTATGTGCCCTACGGCGACCAGTGGTACGGCTATTTCATGCGCAGGCTGGCCGAACGGCCCGCCAACCTCGGCTTCTTCCTGCGCGCCCTCACCGCCGGGAACGGGTGAGGAGCCCCGCGGCGAGAGGCGAGTAACCCTGCGGCGGGCGGGCTGTGCTGTGATGGATCGATGAGTTCAGGGCAGCAGTCGCGGCGGCGGCGGGATCCGGCGAAGACGCGCCTGGCCATCATCGACGCGCTGCTGGCGGCCATCGCCGACGGTGATTTCGCGCCGACCACCCGCGACGTCGCCGCGCGGGCCGGCGCCTCGGAACGCAGTGTCTTCGTGCACTTCGCCGACCGGGAGGCGCTGCTGGTGGCCGCCGTCGAGCGGCAGTCCGAGCTGGTCGAGGCGTGCCTGATCGAGCCCGACCCCGCCCGGCCGCTCGCCGAGCGCATCATCAGCGCGGTGCGCCAGAGCGCGGCCATCTTCGATCTCCAGCGCACACCCCGGCTGCCCGGCCTGCAGGAATCGCGCACCGTCGCCGCGATCGATGCCCGGATGCGCGCGACCGACCACACCATCCGCGCCACCCTGGGCAGGCTGTTCGCCCCGGAACTCGGCACCGACCCGGAGCTGCTCGATCTCCTCGACGGCACCCTGGCCTGGCCGATGCGCCACCACCTCGAGGACCGGCGCGGCCTGACCCGCGAGCAGGCCGACGCGACACTGGTCCGCGCGCTGGACGCGCTACTCGCTCAGCGCTGACTCCGGATGCACCAGTACCCGTTTGAGGATCTTGCCGGTCTCACCGCGCGGCAGCGCGCTCAGGAAGGTCACGTCGCGCGGGACCGAGAACCGGCTGAGCCGATTGCGGATATAGGTGCGGACCATGTCCGAATCCAGGCCCGCCCCCTCCCGTTTCACCACGAACGCGGCCAGCCGCTGCCCGAACTCCCGGTCCGGCACGCCGACCACGGCGACCTCGGTGATCTGCGGCAGATGCGCGAGCGCCTCCTCCACCGGCCGCGGGAACACGTTCTCGCCGCCGGAGATGATCATCTCGTCGTCGCGGCCCGCCACGAACAGCCGGCCCGAAGCGTCGAGGTAGCCCAGGTCGCCGGTGTCGAGCATGCCGTCGGCCTCCTCCGGCGGCGCCGAGTTGACATAGCCGTCGAAGAGCATGTGATTGGCGACGAAGATGTGCCCGGTGGTGCCCACCGGCACCGGCCGCAGATCGGGGCCGAGCACCGCGACCCGGGTCCCCAGCGGCGGCCTGCCCGCTGTGGTCGGCGAGACGCGCAGGTCGGCCGGGGTCGCCACACTCGCCCACGACACCTCGGTCGAGCCGTAGACGTTGTAGAGCAGATCGCCGAAGGTGTCCAGGAAGCGCAGCACGGTCGCCCCGGCCAGCGGTGCGCCACAGCTGATCACCTGGCGCAGGCTGGACAGATCGAGGCCCGCGCGCACGGATTCGGGGACGTCGAGCAGGCGTTCCACCATCGTCGGGACCACGATCAGCGTGGTGATCCGGTGTTCGGCGATCGCGTGCAGGCAGGCGAGGGCGTCGAAGCCGTCACTGAGGACAACGGTGGCGCGCAGCGCGGTGCTCAACTGCAGCCCGGCCAGCCCCCAGGTGTGGAACAGCGGCGCGGGGATGAGCATGACCTCCTCGACGCGCAGCGGGATCCGCGACAGCAGTGCGGCGATGGTGCCGAAGCCCTTGGCATGCGGGCGGCGCGCGCCCTTGGGTGAGCCGCTGGTGCCCGAGGTGAGCACGATCAGCCGGCCAGGATGCGCGGGCACCGGGAAGTCCTTCTCGCCCAGCGCGATCAGGCTCTCGATCGTGGTGCGTTCCCGGTCCGGCGGCTGGTCGTCGGTGGTGAAACGCGGAACATCGTTGTGCAGGTAGCGGATCAGCGTTTCCAGTTCACCGTCGACGAAGACCGCGTTGAGCCGGTGCCGCTGCACGATCTCCTCGATCCGCCGCCCGGACAGGCCCGCGTTGAGCAGGGCCACGTCGACGCCGAGTTTGCCGGCCGCGACCATGGTTTCGACCATGCCCGCGTGGTTGCGCGCCAGCAGGCCGATCGCGTCACCGGCGCGCAGCCCGAGCGCGTACATCGCCCCGGCCAGCGCGGTGGAGCGGACGTCGACCTCGCCGAAGGTGCGCCGGCCGTGCGGGTCGATCAGCGCGGGACGGTCCGGGGCGTACGCCGCGCCCGCCGCGTACCCGCCGGCCAGATTGAAACCCCACTTCGACAGTGAGCGCAGCTGCCGCACGATCGACACCGGCTCCGGGCGCATCAACCCGGTCGCCGCGATGTTGCGGGCCACCCCGGCATTGCGGCGCAGCGGGGAACGTTCGGCATTGACCACCACCGAGGACCTGGTGCCTGCGATCACGTCGGCGGTGCGGCGCAGCCCGGCCCGAACCCAGTCGGTGACCACCGAATTCGCGCACTTCGCCAGCGACGGATGCACCCGCGCGGCGGCGAACAGGGTGATGTCGAGGCGGGTGCGCTGCTGGTCGCCGCGCAATCTGATCGCGGCGAAGCTGCCCAGCTGGGAGCTGCGCAGTTCGAAACTCTCGTACCAGCGCCCGATCGAGAGGACGAATTCGTGGGTCTCGATCCCCGCGGCCGCCGAACCGACGCGGACCTGCCACACCACCGCCCCGTCGGGGCGTTCGACCCGTTCGCAACTGCCGATCCCGGTGAACATCCGCGGATAGCTCTGCGGCTCCAGCAGTACATCCCACAATGCCTGCCGCGCGATGGTGAAATCCGCGGTGACATCGATGACGTCGGTGACCAAACTGCGTGTTCTCTTCCCGTCGGCCTGTTCGACCGGCTCGGTCGGCGGGCGAAAATGGGCGCGGCGGCCGATACCTCCGCGCGGGTCGTCACGGTACCCTCCCGTGCTGATCCCTGATCAAGAATCAGACAAAACCGGTGGTTTGGGATGGTTTTCGCCGGAGTTTGGTTTGCGCGCCACACCCCGCGACGTTGCAGATGTGAAACTGTCCAACGGCGTGCACCCGGCTCAGCTGCTCATCGGCTCCGCGCGCGAAGCCGCCCAGCGCACAAGGACGGGCTCATCGTGGTCATCGACGAGCTGCACGTCGTCGGCGCGACTCGGCGAAATAGGTGGCCGACGGCAGTGGCCCGGTTCGCCGGACCGGGTCACTGCCGTGCGCCGGGTCAGCCGCCGGTGACCACGCAGGATTCGCCGAACTGGTAGCCGCGGCCCACCGAGACGGTGGAGCTCGCACCGATGCCGTCCTGGTAGGCGGTCATGGTGTGGATGCCGGTGCTCGCGGGCACCCAGTTCAGCATGGCGACACCGTCGGTCGGCGCGACCACGGCCAAGAGCACGCCGTTGTCGTAGAAAGACACAGGAACAATGCCGACGCTGAGCCTGGCCAGCAATTGATACGTGCACCCGGTGCCGTAATTGGTCGACGAACCGACACTGAGGTTCGGTTTGACGGTCAATTGCGAGACCCCCGCCGATGCGGTGGGTGCGCCGATCGTCATGGCCAGCATCGCCGCGCCGGTGGCCGCGGTGGCGAAGGCGAATTTCCTGTCACTCATCTCTCACGTCCCTTCGAGTCGGCCTCAATCCTCACCCGATCGGCGAATCGATGGTGGGAGAACACACGCGATTCATGCCCGCGACCACAGCGCCGGGGTGTTCGGTGGCGTCCAATTGGGGTCGTGCACAGTGTGCGCCTGCCGGCAGGTGTAGGTGACACCGTCGTAGGTGACTGTGTCGCCGATGGCGTAGGTGGCGCCGTGGCGCCAGGGCGGGGTGGCCGGTGCGGTGGTGGTCGGGTGTTCGTGGCCGCCACCCGGAGTTGTGGTCGTGGGTGGTTTCGTGGTCGTCGGTGGTTTCGTTGTGGTGGGGGCGGGGGTCGTTGTCGTCGGCTTCGGGGTGGTGGTCGGCGTCGAGCTGCCGCCGATCTCGAGGTCGACGCAGCTGTAGAAGGCCGCGGCGGTATCACCGATGTTCCAGACCGCCCGCAATGTCTGACGGCCGGAATACTGCGACAGATCGATGGTGTGGGTGACTTCCATCGGCGGCTGTTCGTTACGCCCGTCGAACACCGCGATTCTGGTGTCGCCGAGGAAGTATTCCCAATTCAGGGTCCGATGATTGGCGGTGTTCTTCCAGGTGAAACTCGTGGCGCCGGAGACTTTCTGCGGCACCCAGCCGAGAGTGTCGTCGTCGAGTTCCGGATACTTGTTCGCGCTGCAATTGGTGAGCCCCTTGGGACCTTCGACGCTCTGCGGTTCGTAGCGCACCGCGCCGCAGGACACGATTCCGGCGGCGCACTGTTCCTGTCTGCTGGCGGGGCCGGTGATCCACCCGTGCGCATGGGCATTCCCGGCGGGAACGAGCAGGGTGGACAGGGGCGCCAATGCCATCGCACCGGCGAGGAACAGAAAACGATTTCTCACTGAATACTCCTTGGAAACGCACACGGAGGACGGCAGGGGCCGGCGTGCCGTCCGGGAAACATTTCGAGCGAAAGGGACAGTAGGACGGCGAAGATCGGCCGTCAAGAGTCGGTGCGCACCCGAAATTCCCTTACCCATCGGTATTTCGCGATTTCTTCCACCGGCTGCGAATCCGGCCAACTTCCACGCTCCGAACCAACCGGTATCCATGACCGGCTATCTTGTGGTTAAATTCGCAGCTCCGGCTGGTGCCGAGATTTGCCGGATGTTGCCGACAACCGCGCCGGTTGCCGGCGAGGGTGTTTGTCACGCACCCGAGCTGCCACTGT
Organism: Nocardia sp. NPDC059177; assembly: GCF_042755165.1. Lineage (NCBI taxonomy): Bacteria > Bacillati > Actinomycetota > Actinomycetes > Mycobacteriales > Nocardiaceae > Nocardia > Nocardia sp. NPDC059177. Next base: position 145,321 of record NZ_JBHZBX010000012.1, read on the forward strand.
CCCGGACAGTGGCGAACATTGCGCGACGTCCGGTGAATTCCCCGGGGAGCCTGCCCGATTCAGGCGAGGAAGGCCAGGATTCCGGCGGTGATCAGCTCGGCATGGCGGGCACTGCCCTCGCGCGCCTCGACCGGTGCGGTGGTCATCGCGGTTCGACACGCAGCGGCAGGCTCGCGTGGCGGCGGACCAGCAGGCTCGGCACCCAGCGCGGTGGCTCATCGATCCGCAGGGTGAAGTGGCTGGTGCGGTCCAGCAGCAGGGTGAGCGCGGCGGTCGCTTCGAGCCGGGCCAGTGCTGACCCGATACAGAAGTGCGCGCCCGCGCCGAACGCCGCGTGCGCCCGGCCACGCGGGCGCGCCAGGTCGACGGCATCCGCGTCGGGGTACACGGCCGGATCCCGGTTGGCCGCGCCCCACAGCAGCAGATGGCTACCCGCGGGCAGCTCGACCCCGCCCAGGTGGGTGTCGGCGACGACGTGCCGATGATGGCCGCGGAACGGTGATTCCAGCCGCAATGCCTCGTCGAGGAAGGCCGGGATCAGGTCCGGGTGGTCCCGCAGCCGGGCTTGCAGGTCGTGGTCGGTGGCCAGCAGGCGGGCTGCCGACGCGATCAACCCCGCGGTCGACTCGCCGCCGGCGCCGATCAGCTGCACCAGGATCAGGACCGCCTGCTGCTCGTCGATCCGGCCCTCGGCCACCGCGGCGACCAGCACATCGAGCAGCGTGCCGGGTGAATCACGCTCCCCCGCAGTCTCTTTCGCCGACCGTAAGGCCAGGTGGGCGTAGTGGGCGAGTTCGGCGGCCGAGGTCACCAGGGTGGCCATCCGGCCCTCGGCGACCATGCCACCCAGCATCTCGGTGGCGTCGTAGGCCCAGGTCAGCAGCTGGGGCACATCGGTGGACGGGAGTCCGACGAGGGCGGCGATCAACGCCAGCGGCAGCCGGTCGGCCATGCCGGTGGCCCAGTCGATGCGGTCGCCGTCGAGTTCGGCGGCCCAGAGCTGTTCGGTCAGCGCGGTGACGACCGGACCGAGTGTGCGGACGCGTTTGACCAGCGCCGGCCCGACGGTGCCGCGATGCGCGGCGTGCGTGGCGCCGTCGGCGGTGGCGAGCACGTGCACGGCCTGCCCGGTGACGTCGAGGTCGAAGGTCGAGGGCGCGGCGCCGGGCTGGGCGACGAGCACACCGGTCAGGTGTGAGGAGAAGTCGGCGGTGCGCGCGGTCGCCTCGGTGACCGCGGCCCACGAGGAGACCAGGAAGAAGCCGGTCCCCGGCACGCGGTACACCGGAGCCTGGGCGCGCAGGGCGCGATACAGCGGGTACGGGTCGTCGAGAACCGCCGGGTCGAACAGGTCGAACGCTGCGAGATCGGTGGTCATGGCCGCCGCCTTTCCTGGTCGGATCATCGGCGCTCACCGTGCTCCGGCGCGAACACACCGTCAACGATCGTCTCGGAGTGAGACAGCAGCCGAGGCCGCCGAGCGGTACCGATTCCGGCGAAAGGCTCTCTGAACAGCACAGAATCGGCTAGACAGAGTGGCCGGGATGTCTCACCGAGAGAATGGGTGGCGAGGATGGCCGAGGACTGGCTGACCGGCGGTGATCGCCGCGCCGTCGCGGTCGACCGCATCGAACGCGCCGCGCTGGCACTGTTCCTCGAACACGGCATCGACAGCGTCACCGCCGAGGACATCGCCGCCGCGGCGGGGTGTTCGCGCGCGACGCTCTACCGCTACGTCGGCGGCAAACCCCGCCTCGTCCGCGCCGTGCTCGTCCGGGCCGCGGGCACCGTCGTCGCGCGCGTCGAGACAGCCGTGGCGGCGGTCCCGCCGCAGCGCAGACCCGTCGAAGCCATTCTCGCGGCCGTGACCGCCCTGCGCGCCGATCCGGTGCTGCGACAGTGGCTGATCCGGCACCGCTCCCCCGGCACCGACGAATTCCTGGCCGCCGCACCCGAACTCGGCCGGCTGGCGACCGCGCTGACCCGCATCGCGCCCGACGACGCGGCCGCGGACTGGATCGTGCGGGTCGTCCTGTCCCTGATCACCTGGCCGCTGACCGACGCGGCGGCCGAACGCGCGCTGGTCGAACGGTTCGTCGGCCCCACGCTGCGCTCGCGCTGACCGTCAGGGCATCGGCAGCGGCGGCGTCTTCGGGAACTCCACCGGCAGCGCGGCCAGCGAACGATGGAACGGACCAGGCCGCCACACCAGTTCCTCGGCGGGCACGGCCAGCGACAGCTCGGGCAGCGCGTCGAGCAACTGGTCGATCGCGTCCTGCACGATCAGATACGCCACCGACTTGGCCGGGCATCCGTGCGGGCCCGCGCTCCAGGCCAGGTGCGCCCGATTGTCGACCACATCGCGACCGGCGATGGCCGGATCGTTGTTGCACGCCGACATCGAGATCACCACCGGCTCGTCGGCGGGCAGCCACGTGTCCTCGATCAGGATGGGCTCACGCGGATAGGTCATGCAGAAGTTGGCCAGCGGCGGATCGGTGAACAGCACCTCGTCGAGCGCGTCGCGGGTGGACAGGCTGCCGCCGAGCACGTCGCCGGCGAACCGGTCGTCGGTGAGCATCAACCGCAGCGTGTTGACCACCAGGTTCAGCATCGGCTCGATGCCCGCGCCGTAGAGCACCAGCAGCTGATGCACCAGCTCCTCGTCGGTGAGCGCGGCGGGATGGCGCAGCAGCCGGGTCGCGACATCGTCGCCCGGTTCGCGCTTGCGCAGCACGACCAGATCCGACAGCGCGCTGGCCAACAGGTTGTTGCCTGCCTCCGCGTCGTCGCCCTCGAAGATCTGCGCCATGCCGGTGGCGACCTGCTGACCGATCCCGGGCGTGCACCCGAGCATCGAGTTCAGCGCCTGGAACACCAGCGGAAACGCGTACTGGCTCAGCAGATCCGCCGAACCGGCCGTGCAGAAGCTGTTGATCAGCGGGATCGCGAACTGCTCGACGGTGTGGTGCATCGCGTACAGATCCACCCCGGCGATCCCGGCCACATTGGCCTCCCGGTAACGGGCGTGCTCGGCGCCGGTGGTGCGCAGCGCGGCGGGCCGGAACTGCAACATCGGCAGCACCGGGCAGTCCTGCGGGATATTGCGCTGCCACATCCGGGGATCGGCCGGGAAGTGCTCGGGATCGTTGAGGATGCGGACCGCGGCGCGATAGCCGATCACCAGCGTCGCGTGGATACCCGGCGAGAGTTCCACCGGCACCACGGAACCGAATCGGCGCCGCATCGCCCGGTAGGCGGCCTGCGGATCGGCGGCGAACTCCGGTGCGTACATCGGCACCCGCTCGTCGATCGACAGCTCCTGGGTCATGACGCGGCGACTTCCTGCCGGTGGAACAGGTACTCCGCCAGGGTGATCAGCGCGCGCAGCCCGTGGTCACGGCGACGTGCGTCGACCGCGACCACCGGGGTCTCCGCCGCCAGGTCGAGCGCCTCGCGAACCTCCTCGACCGGATAGCGCCGGAAACCCTCGAACTCGTTGATCGCGACCGCGTAGGGCACTCCGCGCTGTTCGAGCGCCGAGAGCACGTCGTCGGCCTTCTCGATGCGGCGGGTGTCGACGAGCACCAGCGCGCCCAGCGCGCCACGGGCCAGTTCCTCCCACAGCGGGGCGAAACGTTCCTGGCCCGGGGTGCCGAACAGGTACAGCGCCAGTTGCGGATTCAGGGTGAGGCGGCCGAAGTCCAGGGCGACGGTGGTCTGCACCTTGGTGCCCAGCCCGGCCATGTCGTCGACACCGACACTGGCCTCGGTGATCGTCTCCTCGGTGCGCAGCGGCCTGATCTCGGACACGGTACCGACGAATGTGGTCTTACCGACGCCGAAGTTGCCTGCTACCAGGATCTTCACCGACCGGGTCACGGTATCCGCGACGTAGTCGACGTCAGCCCGCGAGGGCACGGAGCCCATGCAGCACCTCCTTGATCAACGCTAGTTCCGGCTTCACCTCAGCCGGGGTGGGGCTCTGGAGGTGTCCGCTGTCGAGCAGATCGGACACGAGGATCTTCACCACCGAGGCGGGCAGATCGAGATAGGCCGACAGTTCGGCCACCGACAGCGCGCCGCGGCGGCTCAGCAACGCCAGCACGCGGCGCTCGTCGGGTCGGTGGTCAGGTCGCGGGTCGGCCACCGCCCGGACCAGGGTCACCAGGTCCAGCTGCCGAGCGGCCTTGACCCGGCCACCGGTGCGCACATACGCCCTGACCAGGTCGGGATCGCGCCTGCCGCGCGTCATTACCTGTCACCGTTGCGGGGCGCACTGCCGATCTCGTGACCGACCCGCGAGGCCAGCTCGTTCATCCGGTGGGCGACCAGGGCGACATCGACGTCGACCGTGGTCGCCACGCCTAGCAGCGCGCCGACCCCCGCGGCGGTGATCATGATCATGCCCTCGTCGTATTCGGTCATGTTCTGGCGCACCGCGTTCTGCGGCCCACCACAGAACTCACCGAGCGCCTTACCGAGCGAACGCAGGCCCGAGGCCGCCGCGGCGAACCGTTCGGCGTCGTCCTTGGCGATGCCGCGGGAGTGAGCGATGCGCAGTCCGTCCTCGGACAGCAACACCGCGAAGCGGACGCCGGGGATCTCCAGATCCCCGAGCAGCCACCCCAATCGGTTCGTGCTATCGGCCACCGGTGTGCTCATCGGCTGTTCCTTCCGTGGTTCGCTCGGTCGCAGCGGCGCGACCGCTCCGGGAACCGCTGTGCCAGGCAGCGGCGAGTTCGGGGCGAGCCTGCCCCGATTCGGTGACTGCCCCTGCCGAATCCGGGGCAACCGGCCTGCGACGGCGCTTGGGCAGGCCGCCGCTGGTGATCTCGTGGACCTCGGCGCCGCGTTCGGGCTCGGCGAGGTCGGGGACGGGCACCGGAACGTGCGCGGGCGCGGTGAGTTCCGGTTCGGGCAGCCGGGGGGCCGCACCGGAGACCAGCAGTGCGGCGGGCACATACACCATCGCCCGCATACCGCCGAAGATATTGGGCCCGTCGACGTGCACGGAGAAGCCGTAGCGGCGCGCCAGCGCGGCGATGCCGGGGAAGCCGACCTTCGGCGCGGGGCCGAGATCGTGGATGTCGACGGGACGTTCACCGCTGAGCACCTGCCGGGCGTCCTCGAGCTGCTCGGGACTCATCCGCATGCCCGCGTCGTCGATGATGACGGTGACGCCGTGATGACCCTCCTGGAAACCGACCTCCACGAACGACGACGGCGGCGAATAGCGCAGCGCGTTGTCGAGCAGGGTCGCCAGGGTGTGCACGAGCGGCTCGACCGCGCGGCTGATCACGACCCGGTCGGACTGTCCCGCGCGCACCCGCAGGAACTCCCTGACCCGGCCGGTCGCGCCACCGGCCACGTCGGTGAGCGACTGCTGTGGCCAGCGCCTGCCGGGCAGACCACCGGAGACGATCACATAGGACTGCGCCTGCCGGATCATCTGCTGCACGGTGTGGTCGATGCGGGTCAGCGTCTCGTAGATGGCGTCGTCTCGGTGTTCGCGCAGCGCGGCGCTCACCACCTGGCCGAGGTCGGTACCGAGGCTGACCACCGAGGTGCCGAACGAACGCACCGCGGCGCTGGTCGCCGCCCGCGAGGCCGCCGACAGTTCGTTGCCTGCCTGCTCGTGTGCGGCCGCGACCTCGGCGGTGCGGCGCTGCTCGCTGTAGCGCTCGACCATCGCCCTGGTGTCCTCGACGACCGAGCGCAGGTCATCGGCGTGCGAGGTCGCGATCCACTGCAGCGCCTGCCCGGCCGGGGTCTCCTCCAGCTCGGCGGCCATCTCCAGGCCGATCTGCGGGATCTCGTGCCTGCGCACGGCATCGGTGATGGCGGGCAACGTGGTCTGCGCCAGCCGGTGCACGGCCTCCTCGATCGCGAGGCGTTCCCGGACGGCCGCATCGGTACGCAGGCGCTGTTGCCGCTCGTTGCGCATGGCCACTACGGCGACGCCTATCGCGAGCAGTAACAGCGGTGCTCCGATGATGAGCAACAACACCGCGATTCCTGAATTCATCAGATCTTTCGTCGTCATCGACCACAGGGCGCCCTGGCCGGTAGGCCCTCACCGGCCTTCCCGGGAGGCATTCGCCGACCGCGCGGTGTTCGGTTATCCGATCCACACGCCCCGGTTCCAGCGACCCGCACACACTAGCAGCACGGTGAACGATCACAAGGCCGGATCATTGTGTCCGGCTTTCGAATTCCCGCCGAAAGCCACCCCGCGATCTGGTCGGCTGATCTATTCTGATCCGCTATGCCTCGAGCCGCTCGAGGTGGAACCTCGGGTACCGGATACGATCCCGGCGTGGCGAAACTCAAGCTCTCCGTCGATGTTCCCGTCCCGCCGGACGAGGCGTGGGCCCATGCCGCCGATCTCCCCCATCTCGGCGACTGGCTCACCATTCACGAGGCCTGGCGCGGCACCCTGCCCGACGACCTGACCCCGGGCACCGTGCTGGTCGGCATCGCGCGGGTGAAGGGGTTCCGCAACAAGGTGACCTGGACGGTGCGCACGGCCGAGCCGCCGCGGCGCCTGCAGCTCACCGGCGCGGGTATCGGCGGCACCAAGTTCGGTCTCGGGATGATCGTCGAGGCGCACGGCAGCGGCTCCAAGGTCAGTGTCGACATCGACCTGGGTGGCGCGCCCCTGTTCGGCCCGATCGGTTCGGCGGTGGCCAAGGCGCTGCGCGGCGACATCGAACGCTCGCTCGAGGCGTTCGTGAAGCTCTACGGCTGAGCGCTACGGGCGAGAAGGGCCCCGGGGGAACATCACGCTCCCCCGGGGCCCTCTGAATCGATCGCCTCAGACCATGACGGCTTCGGCGTCGACCGGAGCCTTCGGTTTGGTGCGCGGCAGGAAGAACGCCGGGATCAGTGTCAGCGCGGCCAGGATCACCGCGACCCAATAGGTGTGGCTGAACGCCTCGGCGGCCAGCTGCCTGCCCTGTTCGATCACCGAGGCGGGGAACTGCGCGGCGAGTTCCGGTTTCACGGTGGCCGCGATACCGATCTCGGTCTCGGGGTGATTGTTGAGCTGCGCGGCGAGCACCACCGACATGGTCGCGGTGCCGATCGAGGCGGCGGTCTGGTTGATGATGTTCATCAGCGTCGATCCGCGCGCCACCTGGGCGTGAGTCAGCGTCTGGATCGCCGCGGTCATCACCGGCATCATGGTGCAGCCCATGCCGAGACCCATCACGAACAGCGCGGCGCCGATCACCAGATACGAGGTGTCCGCGTCGAGCTGGGTGAAGAAGGCCAGGCCCGCGGTGATGAAGGTGATACCGAACAGCACGATCTTGCCCGGTCCGATCTTGTCGACCAGGAAGCCGGCGACCGGCATGGTCAGCATGGCGCCGATGCCCTGCGGGGCCATCAGCAGACCCGAATCGAAGGCGGTCTCACCACGCACCTGCTGCAGATAGTTGGGCAGCAGGAAGCCCGCACCGAAGAACGCGGTGGCGAACAGCGACATGGTCAGCACCGAGAAGCGCAGTGACAGGTTCTTGAACAGCCGCAGGTCGATCAGCGGGTGCTCGGTACGCAGGGCGTGGAACACGAACAGCACCAGCAGGATCGCGCCGACGACGACCGGGATCAGCACCCGCGCCGAGAACACGGTGCCCATCTCCGGGATCGAGGAGATACCGAACAGGAACAGCGCCAGACCCGGCGAGGCCAGCAGCATCCCGAGGAAGTCGAACGATTCCGACGGCTTGGGCTTGTCGGCGGGGAACACGATGAACGACAGGACCAGTGCGAGCAGCCCCAGCGGCAGGTTGATCAGGAAGATCCAGTGCCAGCTGAAGGAGTCGATGAGCCAGCCGCCCAGGATCGGGCCGCAGATCGGGCCGAGCAGCATCGGCACACCCAGCACCGCCATCACCCGGCCGATCCGCGCCGGGCCCGCCGCGTGGGTCATGATCGTCATGCCCAGCGGCATCAGCATGCCGCCACCGATGCCCTGGATGACGCGGAAGGCCACCAGCGACTCGATGCTCCAGGCCATCGAACACAGCACCGACCCGAGAATGAAGAAGGTCAGCGCGGCCATGTAGAGGCGTTTGGTGCCGAAGCGGTCGGCGGCCCAGCCGGTCATCGGGATGACCGAGGCCAGGGCCAGGGTGTAACCGGTCATCGTCCAGGCGACGACCTCGACGGAGGCGTTGAAGTCCGTCATGAATGTCGGGATCGCCACGGTGACCACGGTGATGTCGAGGATCGACATCACCGCGCCGAGGACGACCACGCCGGCCACCTTGAGTACGGCGGCGTCCAGCTTGTCGGAAGTGGGATCGGCGGCGCCGATATCCGGAGGTTTCGTCACCGCTTGAGCCAAGCACCTTTCCGCGTCGATGACAACAACCGGTCACACTGCCCCGACGGCCACGATCGCCGCTTCGGCGGCCAGCGCGGTGGCGGTCGCCGCGGCGGAGGCGGGCAGCAGCGGCAGCCGCACCGAGGGGCTGGGAATGTGGCCCCGCGCCGCCAGCACGGCCTTGATCACGGCCGGGTTGGGTTCGGCGAACAGGGCCGCGGCGAGGGCGTCGAGCCGGTGCCCCAGCGCGCGGCCACGGGCGAGGTCACCGTCGCGCCAGGCGGTGACCAGCGCGGCGTAGGCGGCCGGGGCGATATTGGCCGCGGCCAGGATGCCGCCGTGGGCGCCGAGGCCGAGCAGGGCCGAGGCGAAGCGGTCGTCGCCGCTGAGCACCGTCGTGCGGGTGCCCGCGCGCGCCATCAGCTCGACCGAGGCCGCGTCGATGGCGCCGACGCTGTGTTTGAACCCGGCGATGTTCGGGATCGCGGCCAGGCGGACGAGGGTGTCACCGCTCAGCGGCCGGGCGGTGCGGTAGGGGACGTCGTAGACGAGCACCGGGACCGGGCTGTGCGCGGCGAGCTCGGTGAAGTGCGCGATGACGCCGTCCTCGCTGGGACGCACGTAGTACGGCACCACCGACAGCACCGCAGCGACCTGGTCGGGCAGCGCGGTGACCGCCCGGATCGCCTCGGCGGTCGCGGTGCCGCCGGCGCACACGATCAGCGGTGCGGCCCGCTGCGCGCTCACCTCGGCGCAGATCTCCAGGACCCTGGCTCGCTCGTCAGGGCTCAGCGCGCTGGGTTCGGCGGTGGTGCCGAGGGCGACCAGGCCGGTCGCGCCCGCGTCGAGGACGTGGTGCGCGTGGCGGGTCAGCGCCGCGTCGGCGAGGGTGCCGTCGGCGGCGAACGGCGTGATCAGTGGGACGAACAGTCCGTGCAGTGCGGTCATGTGCCCATGGTCGGCCCGGCGGATGCATCAAGTCCAGTTCACGTACTTGACGTGATACGTAAGCTGAACTGATGCTGGATGTCCGCAAGCTCCGCCTCCTGCGCGAACTGGCCCACCGGGGCACCATCGCCGCGGTGGCCGAGGCGCTCAGCTACACCCCCTCGGCGGTCTCGCAGCAGCTGACCGCGCTCGAGCGGGAGGCTGGCGTGCCGCTGCTGGAACGCACCGGCCGTCGCGTCGTTCTCACGCCCGCGGCGCACCTGCTGGTCGGCCACACCGAGACGATCCTGGCCGCGCTCGAACACGCCGACGCCGAATTGGCTTGCGCCCGTGACGATCTGGTCGGTCTGCTGCGCATCGGCGCCTTCCCCACGGCCGCGCGCACCCTGCTCTCGCCCGCGCTGGTCTCGCTGAGCACCGACCATCCCCACCTCGAGCTCACCGTCACCGAGATCGACCCGGCCGACGCCCCCGACGCCTTGCGCGCGGCCACCCTGGACATCGCCTTGGTCCACGATTACGACCTGGTGCCCGCCGACCCCGGCCCCGCGCTGCACGCCGAACCCCTCTACACCGAAACCGTCTACCTGGCCACCCGCGACCCGGTCACGCCAGGCACCGATCCCCTGCTCGCCCATCGCGAATCCCCCTGGATCGCGGGCACTTCCGGCACGCTGTGCCACACGATGACGTTACGCGCCTGTCAGGCAGCCGGTTTCACCCCGCGCGTCCGCCATCACGCCGACGATTTCGGCACCGTCCTGGCGCTGGTCGCCGCCGGCGCGGGCACCGCGATCGTGCCCGCCCTCGCACTCCCCGCACACCCGAGCGACGTCGCGCTCACCCCGCTGGCGACCAGGCGCCGCACCTCGCTCGCCTACCGCAACGGCACGGCGACCCATCCCGCCGTCCGCGCGGCGCGTGACGCGCTGCACGCGGCGGCGGAAACCGCGGCGCGGTAGGCGGATCGGCTCACCGCGCGCGCTTCGCCGCCGGCCCCGAGACGATCTCGTCGGCCAACGGCGCGACCACGTCGATGATCCGCACCGTGAGTTCCTCGGTCACCCCGGCGGCGCGCAGTGCGTCGGCGAGGTGGCCGGCGACGAGATCGAAATCGCGGTGGGTGATGCCGCGTCCGCGATGCACCTGCCGCAGCGACGCACCGCCGTAGAGGTCGGGTCCGCCGAGCGCGGCCGCGAAGAATTCGACCTGTCTGCCTTTCATCCGGGCGATGTTGACACCAGTGAAGAACGGCGACAAGGCCGCGTCGGCGAGTACGCGGGCGTACAGGTCGTCGACGACCACCTCCAGCGCCTCGAGACCGCCGATCCGCTCATAGATCGGCGGACCGCCGGACGGCACACCGGTCCCGTCGAGTCCGTTCATGCCAGTACTCCTCGCTGCGCGAGCATCGCCGATACCGCGATGTTCACTACCCATCGCGGTATGCGGATCAGCCAGAACTATTAGTAACTTAGCGCGCCGGTGGTTACTCCACGCCGGTTTTGCCCCACAGCGTCACATAACGATTCCCGCCTACCGTCCGGGCGATATTTATGCGCGTACAGCATGTTCTACCGAAGTAAGTGCGGCCGGTGTGCGCCGTGACACCAGAGTCCACAGCCAACGCATTCGCGCGAACCGTTCGAACACTTACGCAAGAATGATCATTTACTTCAACCTTGTGCGCGTGGCGGGTGCGTGGGAAACTACACGCCAACCATCCCTGTCGCGAGGGACGTTGCCCGCAGTAGAGGGAGTCACGGATGACTACCGACTATTCACCACGCCCGAGCCGCACCCGAACCGGTACCGCCGCACCGGAACCGCTACCGAACACCCGGGCGCTGGCCGACGAACTCGTCTGCCATTTCCTCGAGAGCATGGTGTCGCGCCGGGCCGCACCCGACGACGAGACCGACGTCACCGCCGTCACGCGAGCCTGTCTCGGCGTGGCCGTCACCCTGCTCGACGGCGGGGAGATCACCGCCCCGGAGAACATCCGGCCGCTGAAATTCGCCGCCACCCGATGGGCCCGCCACGGCGTGCCCATCGAGATGATCAATCACGCGGTGCACGAAAGCTTTCAAGTCGGACTGGAATTGATCGCCGCGAGCGAGGCAGGCACCGACGCCGACAAATTGACGGTCGCGCGCAGCCTGGCCGCCGAGGTGCTCGACATCATCACCTCCACGATGTCGCTGGACTACATCAAAGAACTCCAGACGGTGATCGCCGAACATCGCAGGCCCCCGCCCGCACTCACCGCCGCGCTGCTCGGCGGGCACGACACCGCGACGATCACCCGGGAGAGCGGCGTCGAGGTCGCCCCGAGTTATGCGCTACTGGCAGTGCGGCTTCCGCAGCACGACGACGAACGCGCCGCGCCGAACACCCGGATCAACGCCCGGCGCACGCTGCGCCGCGTCCAGCTCGCGATCGCCGCCCAGTGTCCGCCGGGCACACTGTCGCTGCTCGATGTGCACGGTGGCATCGTGCTGATCCCGTCGTTCGCCGAGGCGGGCCTCGACGCCTTGCTGCCGCGCCTGTCGGCGGCCGCCGAGACACCCCTGATCGCCACCTGCGCCGAGGCGACCCCGCCGGACATCCCGCACACCGTCGATCACCTGCGTGAGCTGCTGAACCTGGCCCGGCAGCTGCGCTATCCGCCCGGGCTCTACCGTTTCGCCGATCTCGCGGTCGAATATCAGCTGACCCGGCCGTCGCCCGCGCGAGCGCAGCTGGGCTCCCTGCTCGACCCGCTCGACCCGCACCCGATGCTGATGGAGACCCTGCGCATCCACCTCGGCAACAAACTCAACCGCAGGCGCAGCGCCCGCCAGCTCAATGTGCACATGAACACCGTCGACTACCGGCTCAGGAAGATCACCGAACTGACCGGCTTCGACCTGTCGATCCCCGAAGGGGTCTGGCGGGCACAGTCGGCGCTCGTCGTGCGCAGCGCCGACACCGAACCGGTCTGACCGTCCGCTCAGGCGGATCTGTCCCGCTGGGTCGCGCGCTGCCGGGTGCGGGTGGCGGTGACCGGGTCGATGTCGGGCATGGACCACTGCGCCGAGAGCGCCAGGCTCGGTTCGCGACCGGATGCCACATGGCGATAGGCGATTTCGGCGGCGGCGTCCGGGTCGTTGGCGGCGATGGCGGCGTAGAGGTCCTCGTGTTCGTCGCACTGGATGCCCGGATCGCGCTCCTTGGTCAGGTGGAACAGCCAGCGCACCCGCGATTCCAGCGGCCGCAGCAGTGATTGCAGCAGCGGATTGCCCGAGACTTCGACGATCACCGCGTGGAAGCCGGCATTGGCCGCGGCGATGGCCGCCTCGTCACCGCGCGCGGTGGCCTGCCGGGCCGCGGTCAGCTGGGCACGCAGCGCGGCCAGATCGCCCGCGTCGGCGCGTTCGGCGGCCAGTCGCGCGGCCAGCACTTCGAGGCTCTCGCGCACGTCGAACAGATCGCGCACATCGGCGACGGTGAACGGGGCGACGATGGCGCCCTGCCGCGGCACGATGACGACCAGGCCCTCGCGTTCGAGCAGCTGCAATGCCTCGCGCAGCGGGATCCGCGAGATCGCCAGCTCGGTGGCGAGGTCGCGCTCGACCAGGCGCTGGCCCGGGCTCAGGCGCAGATCGATGATCCGGTCGCGAAGCTCCTCGTAGGCCTGATCCCGCAGCGATTTCTTCGCCGATTCCGACGTCACCGCACCGTCCTTCCCCTGCTGCACAGTTCCCACGGTAGCCCGGCCTGCGATGCGACCGTTTCTTACGTTTCGGTAATCCGCCCGTCATCTGCGGGCCGCAGGCTGACACTTAACGGTATACCGCTAAGCGAGCGGTTCGTTCGATCAAGGAGTTCCCCGTGCACAAGTCCACTCGGCGCGCGCTCGCCGTCGGCTCGGCCGCTCTCGCCGCCGCCGCCCTGTTGTCGGCCTGCGGATCCTCCGGCACCACCGCCGACGGCGGCAAGCTGAAGGTCGGCGTGTTCTTCCCCGGCTCGCTGTCGGACACCGGCTTCATGGAATCGGGCTACCTGGGCTATCAGCGCATCGCCGAACAGCTCGGCGACCGGGTGGAACTCAGCAAGGTCGAACAGGTCGCCGCCAGCGACTACCAGCAGGCCCTGGTCCGCTTCGCCACCACCAACGACCTGGTGATCTCCCTCGGCGGGCAGACCGACGCCGACGTGCGCAAGGTCGCCCCGCAGTTCCCGGAGGTGAAGTTCGTCGAGATCGGCGGCCCCGCCGACGCCGTGCCGCTGGCCAACCTCGCCTACTACGACCCGCAGCAGGCCGAGGCCGAATTCCTCAGCGGCGCGGTGGCCGCGGCGGGCAGCAAGAGCGGCGCGGTCGCCTTCGTCGGCGGTGTCGAGCTGCCCGCGATCGTCAACGCCGCCAACGCCTTCGGCAACGGCGCGCGCTTCGCCGCGCCGGAGGTGCAGGTGCTCACCCCGCAGTACGTCGGCGACTTCAACGACCCGGCCAAGGCCAAACAGGCCGCGCTGGCCGACTACGGTGCGGGGGCCGGCGTGCTGGGCCAGATCGTGAACCTGGGCAAGGCGGGCATGGAACAGGCCGCGACCCAGTCCAACGCCACCATGGTCGGCGGCCCGATCCCCGGTGACTGCACCAACCCGGTCTACCTGGGCTATGTGCACACCGACATCGGCGCCGAGGTGGAGTACGCGGTGCGGGCCGCCCTGGACAACACGTGGAAGGCCGAGAACGTGCAGTTCGGGCTCACCTCGCCCAACGAGGGCACCGATTTCGTGTTGTGCAGCAAGGATGCCGCGGTCGTCGACGCGCTGGCAAAGGCGAAGACCGCCCTGTCCACCGGCGCGGTCGAGCCGTACTGACGATCATGAGCACTCCGGCATTGACCCTGCGGGACGTGGGCAAGAGCTTCGGTGACGTACGCGCCCTGCACGGGGTGGACCTCACCGTCGAATCCGGCACCGTCCACTGCGTGCTCGGCGAGAACGGCGCGGGCAAATCGACCCTGTGCAATCTCGTCTTCGGCGGCTACCGGCCCGACACCGGACGAATGCTGCTGGGCGGCACCGAATTCCGGCCCGACTCCCCCGCCGCCGCGATGGCCGCCGGCGTGGCCATGGTGCACCAGCACTTCAGCCTGGTCACCACCATGACCGTCGGGGAGAACCTGCTGCTCACCCAGCACGGGCTGCGGATGCGGCGCGCCGAACTCACCGACCGGCTCGACGAGATCGCGCGCCGGTACCGCCTGCGGGTCGATCCGGAACAGCGGGTGGCGACCATGCCGGTCGGCGCGCGGCAGAAGGTCGAGATCGTCAAGGCGCTGCTACGCGATCCGGCGCTGATCCTGCTCGACGAGCCGACCGGGGTCCTCGATCCGGCCGAGATCGATGCGCTGATCGACACCTGCCGCGCGGTGGCCGCCGACGGCAAGGCGGTGGTGCTGGTGACGCACAAGCTCGGTGAGGTCGCCCGGGTGGCCGATGCCGCGACCGTGCTGCGCCGCGGCACGGTCGCCGGCGGCGGACGGATGTCGAACACCTCCATCGCGGGGTTGCTCACCGCCATGGTCGGGCGCACCGCGGCCGACCTCGACCCGACCGTGGCCGCCACCCTCGGCGTCGACACCGTGGCTCCCGCCCCGAAACGGGCAGCGGCCCAGGATGTTTCGGATCGCGCGCCGGTGCTGTCGGTGGACGGGCTCAGTCTGCGGCGGGCCGACGGCAGCACCGCGCTCGACGAGGTGCGCCTGCGGGTGCGTCCCGGCGAGATCGTCGGGATCGCCGGAGTCGAGGGCAACGGCCAGAGCGAACTGGTCGCGGTCCTCGCCGGCGGCGCCACCGCCGAACACGGCACCGTCACCCTCGACGGCACCGACATCACCACCGCCCGGCCCGCCACCCGCACCGCGCTCGGTCTCGGCGTGGTGCCCGAGGACCGGCACCGCGACGGCATGGTCGCCGACATGAGCATCGCCGAGAACCTCTTCCTCGGGCAGCTCGGCCGCTTCCGCCGGTTCGGGCTGCTCGACAAGCGGGCCATGACCCGCGCCGCCGAGGCCGAGCTGGCGCGTTTCGATGTGCGCGCGGCGGGACCGTGGGTGCGGATGGGCGCGCTCTCGGGCGGCAACCAGCAGAAGGTGGTACTGGCCCGCGAGCTCTCCGCGGCGAACCTGCGCTGTCTGGTGGCCGCGCAGCCGACCCGTGGATTGGACATCGGCGCCGTCGATTTCGTGCTCACCCAGCTGCGCCGCGCCGCCGCCGACGGATGCGGGGTGCTGGTGGTGTCGAGCGAGGTACCCGAACTGCTCGCCCTGTGCGATCGGGTCTTCGTCGCCTACCGCGGCGCCCTCACCGGCCCGGTGACGACGGCCGATCCCGCTGCGGCACAACAGATCAGCGAACTCATGATGGGGGTGTCGGCATGACCGCGACAACCGGCCTGCGCCGCCTGTTCGCGCACCCGTGGGTGCATCATCCGCTGGTGGTCGCCGTGGCGGCCGTGCTCGCCGCCGGTGTGGCCGGATTGATCCTGGCCGGCATCGCGGGTGCGGCGCCCGGCGCGACGATGACCGCGCTGTGGGACGGCATGTTCGGCAGCAACTACGCCGTCGGCGCCTCGCTCAATGTCGCGGCCACCCTGATGCTGGTGGCGGTCGGCTTCACCATCGCCCATCGCGCCGGTCTGGTGAACGTGGGCGGCGAGGGCCAGATCTGCGCGGGCGCCATCGCGGCCACCGCGATCGGCACCACCCTCACCGGCTTGCCCGCCGCGATCACTCTGCCCGCCGTGCTGCTCGGCGCAGCGGCCGCCGGCTGGCTGTGGGCGGCGATCGCGGCGTATCTGCGGGTCCGGCGCGGCACCAGCGAGATCATCACCACGCTGCTGCTCAACTTCGTCGGTCTGGCGCTGGTGCTGCTCGTGGTGCACGAGCCCGCGCTGCTGCGCCAGCCGGTGACCTCCTCGGAGACCCTGCCGCAGTCCGCGCCGCTGACACCGGCCGCGCACCTGCCGCTGCTGGGCATCGAACGTTCCCCCGCGACGATCGCACTCTGGATCGCGCTGGTCGCCGCGCTCGGCACCGCGATCCTGGTGCGCCGCACCGGACTCGGCACCCGGCTGCGCGCGGTCGGGCTCAACCCGGACGCGGCCGCGCGGCTCGGCCTGCCGGTCGGACGGCTGCGCTTCCTGAGCCTGTCGGCGGCGGGGGCGTGCTCCGGGGTGGCCGGTGGCCTGCTGGTGGCGACGGCACCGTTCGTGCTGGCCGAGGGCGTGTCCTCCGGCTACGGCTTCTCCGGGCTGGTCGTCGGCCTGCTGGCCCGCGGGTCGCTGGCCGCGGTGGTCGCGGTCTCGCTGCTGCTGGGTTTCCTGGTCTCCGGCGGGATCAATCTGCAGCTGGCCGCCGATGTGCCCGCCTCGACCATCGCGGTCGTCGAGTCGCTGATGATCGTGTTCATCGCCGGCGCCGCGATCTGGACCAGAACGGCCCGCCGGTCCGAACCGGCCGCGCGGGCGCGCGACGACGCGGCCGACAATTCCGATTCCCCCGACCTGGCAGGAGCGCCGCGATGAGCCTCGACACGGTCACCGACATCGCCACCAGCGGTATCGGTTTCACCCTGCCCATTCTCGTCGCCGCCAGCGGCGAACTGGTCAGCGAACGCGCCGGCGTGCTGAATCTGAGCCTGGAGGCGATGATGCTGACCGGCGCCTTCGCCGGGGTGCTCGGCGCGGTCGGCACCGGTTCGCCGGTGCTCGGCGCGCTCACCGCGGTACTGGCGGCGCTGATCTTCGGTGCGCTGCAAGCGATCTGGAGTATCCGGTTGCGCGCGGACCAGATCGTCGTCGGTATCGCGAGCAACGCGCTCGCCCTGGGCGCCACCACCTATGGCGCGCGGCTGCTGCTCGCCGACGGCAAGGGCCACCGCGTGCCCGGCTTCGACGCGCTGGAAATCCCACTGCTGCACCGCATCCCGGTACTCGGGCCCGCCCTGTTCGGGCAGACCGCGCTGGGCTATCTGTGCCTGCTCGTGGTCGCGGTGCTGGCGGTGGTGTTCTCCCGGCGGACCAAACTCGGCCTGGTCATCGACGCGATCGGCGAGGACGCCGTCGCCGCCGACCGCACCGGACTGTCCGTACGCGCCGTGCGTTACGGCTGTGTCCTGCTCGCCGCGTTCGCCGCCGGGCTCGGCGGCGCGCAACTGGCGCTGTCGGAAGTGCATTCCTTCAGCGACAACATGACCGGCGGCATCGGCTATCTGGCCGTGGTCGCGGTGATCGCGGGCCGCTGGCGCGCACTGGGCGTGATCTGGGCTTCGGTCTTCTTCGGCCTGGCCCAGGCGCTGCAATTCGCCCTGCCCGCGCTCGGGGTCGATGTGCCCTTCGCCCTGCTGGTGATGCTGCCCTACCTGATCGCGATCGTCGCCGTCAGCGGCCTGGTCGGCAACAGCCGCTCACCGCGCGACCTGACCGTCGCCTTCGCCCGCACGTCCTGACCCGCCCCTGCTCTCGAGGAGCCTCGTTGACTCTGATCCTGTCGCATTCCGATGTGGCCGCCGTGCTCGACCGCGCGGAGGTGCTCGCCGCGGTCGAACGCGCGCACACCGACCTCGCGCTGGGCACCGCGCTGGTCCCGGCACCTCCGGCGATGACGCTGGGCGGCGCCGCGTTCGTGCCGATGGTCGCCGCCGCCGAGACCGCGGGCGCGGCCGCGGTGAAACTGCTCGCCGACCTGCCGGCCAACCGCGAACGCGGCCTGCCGGTGCAGCGTTCGGTGATCGTGGTGACCTCCGCGGCCGACGGCGCCTGCGAGGCGCTGATCGACGGCCGCCTGGTCACCGCCGTCCGGACCGCCGCGGCGAGCGCGGTCGCCACGAAACACCTGTCCCGCCAGGACAGTTCGATTCTCGGACTGGTCGGGGCGGGTGGCCTGGCCGTCGAGCACACCCGCGCGATCGCCCGGGTGCGGGAGCTGCGGACGGTACTGGTGTGGTCGCGCACGGCCGCCACCGTCGAACGCTTCCGCGCCGCGGTCGACGACCTCGGCCTGGACGTGCGCGCACTGGCGTCGCCGGAGGCGGTGACCCGCGCGGCCGATGTGCTGTGCACGCTCACTCCGTCGCGCGAGCCCATCGTGCGCGGCGCGTGGTTCGGTGCGGGACTGCACGTCAACGCGGTCGGCGCCCCGCCGCGCGCCGATCACCGCGAGGTCGACGGCGTGGCGATGAGCCGGGCGCGAGTGGTCGTAGACTCGGTCGCGACCACGCTCACCAAGTCCGGTGACACGCTGCTGGCCCTCGCCGAGGGAGCGATCACCGAGGCGACGGTGGGCACCGAACTGGGCGAGGTGATCGCGGGCCGGGCCGCCGGGCGCGGCAGCGACCGCGAGATCACCCTGTTCAACTCGGTCGGGATCGGCCTGCAGGATCTGGCCACCGCCCGGCTGCTCATCGACAACGCACGCACCAACGGCATCGGAACGGAAGTGGATCTCAGCCAATGACCGCACTCACCGACATCGACCGCACCCATCTGCGTCGCGCCATCGAACTCGCCGGTCAGGCCTCGGCGCTCGGCGACCGTCCCTTCGGCGCCGTCGCCGTCGGCTCGGACGGCACCGTGCTGTCGGAGGGCGTGAACGCGGTCAACACCACCGGCGACGTCACCACCCACGCCGAACTCGTCGCGATCACCGTGGCGACCGCCGCGGGCAAGGCCGCGGCGCTGCGCGGGGCCACCGTCTACGCCAGCGGCGAGCCGTGCCCGATGTGCGCGGCGGCGATGGTGTGGGCGCAGGTCGGGCGGATCGTGTTCGCCGCGGCCGCCGCCGAGTTCGGGCAGATCCTGCCCGGCAGTCCGAGCTTCTCGCTCACCTGCGCCGAGATCGTCGCCGGTTCGACGCTGCCGGTCGAGGTCAGCGGACCGCATCTGGGCGAGGAAGCGCTCGCCGTCTTCCGCGCCGCAGTCGAGGGGTAACGGCTCACTTCACCGGTATCAGGTCCGGTTCCGGCAGGTCGCCCAGTTCCCGCTGCTCCTCGATCGCTTCGGGGGTGCCGGGGACCTGGGTGCCGCGCAGGGACACGCCCTTGGTCTCGATCAGGAAGAACGACGCGATCAGGCCGATCAGGCAGGCGCCGAACATGTAGTAGGCCGGGACGAGATGATCGCCGGTGGCGCCGATGACGGCCTCGTTGATCACCGGCGCGGTGCCGCCGAACATCGAGGTCGCCACGTTGTAACCGATCGCGACACCGGCGAAACGCACGATCGTCGGGAACATCGCCGGGAAGGTCGCCGAGATCGTCGCCAGCTGTGGCGCGTAGAGCAGTCCCAGGATCGCGAAGCCGATGATCGCGCCGGTCAGCGAGGTGCCGATCAGGTGATAGACGGGGATCACCGCGATCATCATCGCCGCGCAGGAGAACATCCACATCGGCCTGCGCCCGATCCGGTCCGACAGCGCACCCAGCAGCGGCAGCGTGAACAGCATGGCGGCCTGCCCGATCAGCGGGACCAGCAGCGCGTCGGACTCGGCCATGCCCAGTGCCGAGCCCAGGTAGGTCGGGGTGTAGCTCAGCAGCGAGTAGTTGACCACATTGAGCGCGATCACCAGGCCGAACAGGGTCAGCACCGGGCGCAGGTACCGGGTCAGCAGGTCGCGGTAGACCCCGACGGCCTTCTCGGTCTCGTCGTTGCGCTCGACCTCGCGGAAGACCGGGGTGTCCTCGACCCGGCTGCGCAGGTACATGCCGATCAGGCCGAGCGGTCCGGCGATCAGGAACGGGATGCGCCAACCCCACGAATGCATCGAGGTGTCGTCGAGCACATTCACCAGCAGCAGGGCCACCAGGTTGCCGAGGGTGAATCCGGCGAGCGTGCCGACTTCGAGGAAACTGCCATAGAATCCGCGCCGCCGATCGGGCGAATATTCGGCCATGAAAGTCGCCGCGCCACCGTATTCACCGCCGGCGGAAAGTCCTTGGATCATGCGCAGCAGATACAGCAGAATCGGCGCGGCGATACCGATCATCTCGAAACTCGGAATCAGCCCGACGGCCACGGTCGAACCGGCCATCAGAATGATCGTGGTCGCCAGTACCCGTTTGCGCCCGATCCGGTCGCCGAGCGGACCCCAGATCATCCCGCCGATGGGCCTGATCAGGAACGACAGCGCGAAACCGAGCAGCGTGTACACCATGCCGGAATCGCCGTCGCCAGGAAACAGGGATGTGGCGATATAGGTGGCCAGATAGGCGTAGACACCGTAGTCGAACCATTCGACCGCATTCCCGATCGCCGATGCACCGATGGCCCGGTGCAGCACCGATTTCGATTCCTGTGACATGCACAAACCTCTCGTCGTCGCCTCTTCGGGCTACCCGGGCGGTCGGCGAACAAAACGTTACGAGTCCGACAGGTACGCCGTGGTCCGCGCTGATCAGCCGAGCGCGTCGAGTTTCCCGGTCAGTACCGAACGCTCACGCTCGTTGCCGCACAGCCGCACGGCCGCGGTCAGCTCGGTGCGGGCCTCCGCGACCCGCCCGAGGCGGGTGAGCAGTTCCCCGCGCACACTCGGCAGCAGATGCGAGCTCGCCAGCGCTCCCCCGGCGACCAGCTCGTCGACGAGGGGTAGCGCCGCCGCCGGTCCGCTGGCCATCGACACCGCCACCGCCCGGTTCAGCTCCACCACCGGGGAGGGCGCCAGCCGGCCCAGCGCTTCGTAGAGCAACACCACCCGATCCCAGTTCGTCGCCTCCACCGAGGGCGCGACGGCATGGCACTCGGCGATCGCGGCTTGCAGCCCGTATGCGCCGAGCCCCCGCCCGACCTGTCCGGCCTTGACCAGCGCGGCCCGGCCACGCCGGATCGCCGAGCGGTCCCAGCGCCGCCGGTTCTGCTGTTCGAGCAGCACCGGCTCCCCGTCGGGACCGGTGCGCGCGGGAAACCGCGCCGCGGTCAGTTCCAGCAGTGCGAGCAGCCCGAAGACCTCGGGTTCGGTGGGCATCAACCGCGACAGCACCCGCGCGAGGCGCTGGGCCTCCCCGGCCAGATCGACGCGGATGAGATCGCGGCCGGTGCTGGCCGAGGAGCCCTCGGTGAAGATCAGGTAGATCACGCCGAGCACCGAGCTCAGCCGGGCAGTGCGCTCGGCCGCGGGCGGCACCTCGAAGGCGATCCGCGCCGCGCCGAGGGTCTTCTTCGCCCGGGTGATCCTGGCCTGCACGGTGGCGGTCGGCACCAGGCAGGCCCGGGCGATCTCGTCGCTGGTCAGACCACCCACCACCCGCAGGGTCAGTGCCAGGCGCGCCTCCCGGGAGAGCACCGGGTGGCAGGAGATGAAGATCAGCGCGAGCACGTCGTCGTCGATCTGATCCGGATCCCACAGCACCTCCTCGGCCGCCCGCACGGGATCGGCGGCCGGACCGCCGGTGAGGACGCCGCCCTCGCCGAGTCCGCCGGCCAGGGCGGCGTAGCGGTCGTCGAGGGCGGCACGGCGGCGGAACGCGTCGATCGCGCGCCGCCGCCCGACGGTGAGCAACCACCCGGCCGGATGCCGTGGCACGCCCTCGCGCGGCCAGGTCACCAGTGCCTCGGCGAGCGCCTCCTGCGCGAGATCCTCGGCCATGGCGAAGTCGCCGGTGTAGCGGGCGAGGGCGCCGACGATCCGGGCCGATTCGATGCGCCAGACGGCGACGACGGCTTCCCGGCCGGGGTGGTCGGTCATCGGTGCGCGGTTCAGAGCTGGCCGGTGGCCTCGCGCCAGGCCCGTTCCTTCTGGATCCAGATATTGTCCTGCGGGAATTCATCGATGCTGGACACCCGGCGGATCTCGGTCTTGGTACCGGCAGCGGCGTAGGGCATCCGCTTGGCCCACTCGACGGCCTCCTCCTTGGAGGCGACGTTGAGGATGTAGTACCCGCCGAACAGTTCCTTGGTCTCGCCGTAGGGCCCGTCGGTCACCACCGGGGTCTCCGAGGAGTAGTCGACGACCACGCCCTCGGCCGCGTCGTCGAGGCCCTCGGCGGCCACCAGCACCCCGGCATTGATCAGCTCGTCGTTGAACTTGCCCATGGTCTCGAGCATCTCGTCGAAGTCGACGTCGGCCATGGCGGCCCAGGCTTCGTCGGTCGAGCGCATGATCAGCATGTACTTCATGGTCTGTCTCCTCGGATCGGTGCGGACCCGACGGCCGGGCCCGGTGTTCATCCCTAGGTCGAACGGGCACCGGCACAGATCGACACCGGGCCGAATTCTTTTTTCGCGAGTTCCCGCAGCCTACGACGCGAACCCTCCACGGGCCCGGTGACCGGGACGAACGGCTTGTCGCCGGGGCTGTCGTGGTAGATGTCGAAGGGGCCCGTCCTACCCGGCGGGCCGTCACCGGACAAAAGGAGTCGATTCGTGGGCGCAGTCCTCGTCGAGCAGCGCGAGCATGTGCTGGTCATCGTCATCAACCGGCCGCAGGCCATGAATTCGGTCGATGCCGAGGTCAGTGCCGAGGTGGGCGCCGCGCTCGAGCAGGCCGAGGCCGATCCGGCGGTGCGCGCGGTGATCATCACCGGTGCCGGCGATCGCGCCTTCTGCGCGGGTGCCGACCTCAAGGCGCTCGGGCGTGGTGAGTCGATTCTGGCTCCCGGGCACGAGGAGTGGAACCTGGCCGGTTACGTGCGCCACCCGATCAGCAAGCCGACCATCGCCGCGGTGAACGGTTTCGCCCTCGGCGGCGGCACCGAACTCGTGCTCGCCAGCGACCTCGCCGTCGCCGCCGAGACCGCCACCTTCGGCCTGCCCGAGGTGGCGCGCGGCTTGTTCGCCGCCGCGGGTGGGGCGTTCCGGCTGCCCGAGCAGCTGCCGCGCAAGGTCGCCATGGAGATGATCCTGACCGGTGAGCCGATCACCGCGGCCCGCGCGCTGGAACTGGGCCTGATCAACCGGGTGGTGCCCGCCGATCAGGTGCTCGATACCGCGCTCGAGCTGGCGAACCGGATCGCCGCCAACGCCCCGCTGGCGGTGCAGGCCAGCAAGCGGGTGGCCCTGGGCCTGGTCGAGGGCAAGCTCGCCGACGACGCGTCCTGGGACCATAGCAACCGCGAGATCGTCGCGGTGGCCGCGACCGAGGACGTCCGCGAGGGCACCCTCGCCTTCGCCCAGAAGCGCAAGCCCGAATGGCAGGCGCGCTGAGCCGATGCGGATCCTGGTCCTCGGCGCCTCGGGTTTCGTCGGCGGCGCGTTGCACGCGCAGCTCGGCGCCCACCACGAGGTCGCCGGGACCAGCCGCCGCGGCGGGTCCGGCCTGACCGCGCTGGATCTCACCGACCACCGGGCTGTCCGCGAAACCCTCACGCGCGGTGTCGATCTGGTGATCCACACCGCGGGTGTCGTGGATCTCGCCGCCGCGCAACGCGATCCCGATGCCGCGCACGCGGCCAATGTCGCCCCGCTGCCCGCGCTGCTCGACGCCGTCGAGGCCGCTGGCGCGAAACTGGTGTACTTCTCGACCGACAATGTCTTCGACGGCACCCACGACCACTACGACGAAACCGCCACGCCCGCACCGATCAATGTCTACGGACATACGAAGGCCGCCGCCGAGCACCTGGTGCTGGCCGGCGGCCGCCACCTGGTGATCCGCCTGCCGCTGGTCTACGGCCGCAGCCCCCGCTCGGACAAGTTCCTGGCGCGGTTCTCGGCACCGTCGATCCAGGCCCGCACCGACATCGTGTCCAATCCGCTGTATCTGCCCTGGCTCGCGCCCGCCCTGCCGGCGCTGGCCGACGAATCCGGCGTGGTGCATCTGGCCGGCGCGGAGACGGTGAGTCGCTACGAACTCATGACCCGGGTCCGCGACCGGCTCGGCGCTCCCGCCCGGATCGTCGCGACCGATCGGGAATCCGCGCCGCCGGATTGCCCGCGCCCGCTGCGGCTGGTGCTGCGCAGTGTGCGCCACCGGCTGTGCGGCCCCGATGTCGGCACCGCGCTCGACGATCTCAGCGCGGGTCCAGCGCCTGCGCCCTGATCGCGGTGCCCATCCAGCGGCGCAGGTAGCGACGCAGGTCGTCCTCGTTACGCGGCGGATCGCCGGGCGAGAGGAAGAACGACTGCATGGTGCGCAGCACGTATTCGACCAGTTCGCGCAGCGCGGCCTCGTCGTATCCCGCGGCGGCCCAGTCGACGTCGAAGCGCCCGATCATGGTCATGCCGAAGGCCTGGGCCTCGTCGGAGGTGAGGCTGTCGGTGTGGGCGTTGCTGTAGGAACTCGACAGCAGGATGCCCAGGTGCGGAGTCCGGCGGACTTCGGTGAGGGTGTAGACGACCGCCTCGGTCATCGCCTCGGCCGGATCGCCGAGACCGCGCACGTGCGCGGCGAGCCGGTCGAGGAAATCATCGACCGAGGCCATGGCCGCCGCCGTCATCAGCGCGTCGGCGCTGGGGAAATACCGGTAGACGGTCTGCCGGATGACGCCGAGGGATTCCGCGACGTCGGCGATGCTGATCTCGGCCCCGGTGCGGCCGATGAGTTCGACTGCGGCACCGATGATCCGGCGCGAAGCCTCCGCATCGTCACCCGGCGGACTACCGCCCCACCCACGTCTACGCGCCATCGACTGGACGCTAGCACAACCGCAGGTCACAGCGAATTCCCCGAAAGTGATCATACACTCGAAGGGTCATTCGTATGATTGCCCTGATATCCCAGCAGCACTCCGCGCGCCCGACCGACGAGGTACACCACCGTGACCGACCTTCATGTCCGCAAAATGGACTTCGCCTTCTCCGACTACGACGTGCCGTTCCTGTGGAACCCGGCCAACCCCGCCTTCTCCTCGATGGCCAATGCCGTCTCCTTCCTGGCGATCGGCTTCGAGAAGATGATCGTGCAGCTCATCACCCAGGCGAAGCCGCAGATCACCGACCCCGAGGTGGCCGAGGAGGCCGACGCGTTCATGCGCCAGGAGGGCCAGCACTCCACCGCCCACCGGCAGCACGTGAAGGCGCTGATCCGCCGCTACCCCGGGTTGCAGCAGACCCTCGACGCGGTGATCGGCGAGTTCGACAAGCTCACCGCGAACACCCCGGTGAAGTACCGCTTGGCCTACACCGCCGACCTCGAGGCGACCTTCACCCCGGTCTTCAAGCTGATGCTCGACAACGACAAGACCCTGTTCGCCCCCGGCGACGACCGGGTGGCCTCGCTGTTCATCTGGCACTTCGTCGAGGAGGTCGAGCACCGCAGTTCGGCGCTGATCATCTTCAACTCGGTGGTGAACAGCGAGGTGTACCGGATGCGGGTGGCCGCCTCGATCTTCCGGCACGTGCTGCAGGTGATCCGGGTGGCCTGCGAGGGCTTCAACGAGCATGTGCCCCTCGAGGATCGGCAGGTCGACGCGCTGTCGATGTTCGCCAACTACCGCCGCGGCCAGACCCTGCGCCGCTGGCTGCCCGGCCTGAAGCCCGCCGACAACGGGACCATGCCGCGCGCCTTCGACGATCTGGGCCTGGGCGAACAGCTGGTCGCCCTGGGCGGCATCATCCGCAGCCAGATGCCCCGGCACAATCCCGCGCACGAGAATCTGCCCGCGCTCGCCGACGAGTGGTTCCGCCGCTACGACGAGGGCTACGACGTGACCCGGTGGTACACCGCCGATTCCGTGAACTCCTAGGAGCGCCACCATGGCAGAACACTGTTCGACCACCTTCGCCGAACTTGCCAACGAGCTCGGCTTCTCCTGCGAGGAAGCCGGCGGTCTCGTCGAATTCCGCAGTCCGTTCGCCCTGGAGAACTGGACCCTGCCGGTCCTGGAACTCACCATCATCGTGGGCGCCGTGCTGGCCCTGTGGTACGCGATCGTGCGGCTGCGCCGCCACGGCGACCCGACCAATCTGGTGCTGTGGTTCGGCGCGACGGCGTACCTGTTCATCATCGAACCGCCGCTGTACTTCCCGGCCGCGTTCGGCATCGAGGAACACGTCGACACGATGTTCGCGCACAACGTGTTCACCGTCGACTTCCTCTGGGGGCGCCTGCCCCTCTACATCGTCGCGATCTATCCGCTGATGGCGACGCTGGCCTTCGGCCTGGTCCGGATGCTGGGCATCTTCCGGCGCTACGGCGTGCTGATCGGCGCCACCTGTGTCGGTTTCGTGCACCACGCGTTCTACGAGATCTTCGATCACCTCGGCCCGCAGCTGCGCTGGTGGGAATGGACCGTCGACAACCCGATCAACCAGCCCATGTTCGACTCGGTGCCGATGGGCAGCGTGGTGGTCTTCGCGGCGCTGTGGCCGATGTCGCTGGCCTTCTGCGTGCAGTACTTCGTCGGCAGGCACGTCGACGCGGGCCGGCGGTTCACCGGTGTCGAATTGACCTGGCGCACCGTCGTCATCGGCCTGCTGGCCTCGGTGGGCACCTTCCTGCTCCCGCTGCCCGCGACCGTCATCGGCCTGGCGGGTGACACCGTGCGCGGCGTGGTCTACGCGCTGGAACTGGCGGTGCTGATCGTGGTCGGCGCGACGGTGATGGTCCGGCAGTGGCGGAGCCTGCGCGCCGGAACGGCGGAACCGGAGTACGTGGACCGGTTCGTGCAGATCTACAGCGTCGTGTATCTGGTCGTGTTCGCCGGCCTCTGGCTGGCCTCGCTGCCCGACTTCTTCGACGCCGTCGACGGCGAGACCGGCAACGGCGACCCGATCGGCAATCTCTGGTACACGATCGCCTGCTTCGCCGTCGCGATCCTGTCGGTGCTGGCCACGGTGACACTGCCGCGCACCCGGCCGAGCACCCCGGCGACGGAGGCGGCCGCCGTCACCGGGTAGCGCTCTCCCCCCACGCACTCGCCTCGCGCGCCACGATCGGCGAGGCGAGTGCGTCCGTGCCGCGGCAGCTCAGATGAGCGCCTTCTGCTTACGGATGCGGCGGCGCACATCACGCATCATCGTGTGCGTGCCCGCGAACCGGATGAACTTCGGGATGAAGCGGTTGACGAAGCCGACGAACAGGAACAGGTGCTCGAAGCGGCGCTGGTCCGACTCGCTCCACTCGACGCCCATCTGCTCCTGGAAGTGCGGCGGCAGGAAGCCGGCGGTGAGGAACTGCAGCAGCCCGCCGCCCACGATCCGCAGCGGCCAGGCGACCATCCGCAGATGCAGCAGATCGTCGATGTAGGCACGGAATTCGTCGTCGCACACCACGCCCTTGCAGGCCTCGAGCCAGTACGCGTCGAAGTCCGCGCGGGTCTTGGGCCACATGTCGGGATGCACCTGCAAGGTGGTGCCGAAGGTGTCGGCGCCCTGATAGAAGGCCTCCAGCTCCTCGGCCGACATCTTGCCGTGCAGCATCTGGTGGGTGTCCTCGAAGCCGATGTAGATGGCCGCGGCCACATACATCTGCAGGTGGCGGTCGAAGGCGTTGTACTTGACCTTCGAGCCCGGCCGCGACCTGACCTGACGATGCGCGACATTGACGGCCTCGCGCATGGCCTTCTTGTCCTCGTCGGTACCGAGCACCGCCGTCGCGAGGTAGGCCGCCGTGGTGCGCAACCGCTTCCACGGATGCACCATCAGCGCGCCGGATTCGACCTGACTCTCCATCACACCGGCCGCGACGCCCTGGTGGGCGAACTGCATCGCCACATTCGCCGCGGCGCCGGCGAACATCCAGAAGTCCAGCGAGTCGGCCAGCTGCGCGGGCTTCTTGCGCGGGGAGCGGTAGGTGTCGGGGATGTGGATGCGCACCCGATCGAGCGTCAGTTCCTCGGTGAGCTGCGCCGGTACCGGTGCCCTGCGCTGCGCCGCGACCGGTCCCCCACCGGATCCGGTGACCGGGCACTGCCCGGCCTGCCACTGTGGACCCGGCCCCTCCTCCACGTAGCCTTCGCTGTTCGGATCGCTGTAGTCGGGTTCGCCGGGCTTCGTCGCCGTGGTCATCGTCATCCTTTCCCAGAGGTGTCCGCGCCCCCGGTTGTAGCACTATGTTACCGACGATTCTCACGGTTGGTACGTGGTTTCCACCAAAGTGCCCGCACATAAGTTGGTGTTGGTTCACTACTGCGTCGAGCGTCCGCCCCCGACGAACGGACGCTCGATCAGCTAGATGAGGTTCCGGCCGCGTCCCCGGCGCCTGCGCATGTCGGCAAGATAGAAGTCGAAGGGCTGCATCCGCACCGACTCCGGCATGACCGCCAGGAAGCGCCCCGCCGTGCGCAGCAGCAGCTCGAAGACCCGCTGCCTGCGCGGACTCCAGTCCAGACCCAGTTCGTCGCGGAACCACTGGGGCAGGAACCCGGTGGTGAAGAACCGGTTCGCCCGGCCGAACACGAACCGGGTGCGCCTGCGATACGGACCGAGGCCGACGACCTGGTCGAGCAGGTAGGCCCGCACCTCGCCGTCGAAGGACAGGCTCTCCGCCATCGAGTCCCAGTACTGCGCGAACGCGGCGCAGTCGGCGGGCCAGAGCGCGTCGGGCACCTGCAGCGTCGTCCCGAATCGGGCGCTGTCACGGTACAACTCGTCGGCGAAGTCCTCGTCGAGTTCGCCGTTGAGCCAGGTCAGCGAATCCAGCGTGCCGCGATACAGGCACGCGGCCACCCAGAGCTGCAGCTTCGGGTCGAAGGCGTTGTAGCGGACCGGGCTGTCCGGACCCGAGCGGACCTGACGGTGCGCGGTGCCGACGGCGGCACGGAACGCGGCGCGATCCTGCTCGTCACCGACCATCGCCACGGCCAGATAGGTGAGCGTGGTCCTGGCGCGCTTGACCGGATGCGCGGTGAAACTGCCCGACTCGACCACGCTCTCCACCACGCCCCGGCCGACCGGCGGCAGGCTCAGCTGCATGATCACATTGGCCGGACCGCCGAGCGCGGCGCCGAAGCCGGTGAGATAGCGACGCCTGCGCGCCAGGTCGGCGGCCTCGTCCTGCGGGCTCGCCAGCTGCTCCGAGCGGGTCACGACCGACCCCCGATCACCATTGATGAGAGATTCATACACTCATACTCTCATTGCTTCTTACGGTGCACAACGACCGGCCGGTCAATAAGTTACCGCAGATTCCGTAACCAGCCCTCTGGCGCCGGACTGCGCGAGGTGCTCCACTTGCACTTTCATGTCAATAAGTTACTAACAATTCTCTCACAGGATATGCTCGCTTTCGATGCGTCGGCGCTCGCCCCGACAGCTCTTCCCATCACCCACATCCCCGGAGGTACCCGTGCCGTCCGCCCCCTCCGCGCCGACCGCCGTCGTGCGTGCCGTAGCCGACGCCCTGTCCGCCGCCCTCGTTCTGCACCGGCGCGGCGCGATCGAGTTGCGGCACCCGCTCGAGCTGGTCCGCACCGCGCGCGATGCCACCACCCTCGGCCCCGTCGTCACCACGCTGGCACACGCCACCCGCGGCGCGAGTTCGGCCACCGCGCTCATCGACGACCGCGGACCGATCAGCTTCGAACAGCTCGATCAGGCGTCCAACCGGCTGGCCAACGGCCTCGCCGCCGAGGGCGTCACGCCGGGCAGCGTCCTCGGCGCGCTCTGCCGCGACCATCGCGGCTTCGTCCTGTCTCTGCTGGCCGCGGGCAAGATCGGCGCGCGCATCGTGTTGCTCAACACCGGCATGGCCGGTCCGCAGCTGACCGCGGTGCTCGAGCGCGAACGGATCGGCATGCTGCTGGCCGACGCCGAGTTCGCCGACCTGTTCGACGACCTCCCGGCGGAGCTGCCGATCGTGCTCACCCGCGCCGGCGAGACGAACCCGCGCGGCCTGCCCACGATCCACGGCATCGCGGCCTGGCGCTCGGCCCTGCCGCTGACCCCACCGGCCGACCCCGGCGGCATCGTCGTGCTCACCAGCGGCACCACCGGAACACCGAAAGGTGCTCCGCGCGGCAAGGTTTCACCGTTGCAGTCGGCCCAGTTCCTGGACCGCATCCCGCTGCCCAAGGCGAGCACGATCGTGCTCGCCGCGCCACTGTTCCACGGCACCGGCCTGTCCCAGCTGATCCTGGGCTGGGCGCTGGGCAACACCGTGGTGGTACTGGCTGACCGTTTCGACCCCGTCCGCACCCTGGCCGCGGTCGACCGGCATCGCGCGAGCGCGCTCGTCCTGGTACCGACCATGTTGCAGCGGATCGTGGACCTGGACCCGGCGGTGCTCGCCGAGTACGACACCTCCGCACTGAGGGTCATCTTCTCGGCGGGCTCGGCGCTGTCGCCGGATCTGAGCCGGCGCACCGCACTGCATTTCGGCGATGTGCTCTACAACCTGTACGCCTCCACCGAGGTCGCCGTCGCGGCGGTCGCGACGCCCCAGGATCTGCGCGCGGCGCCGGGCACTGTGGGCCGTCCGCCGGTCGGCTGCCGGGTCGCGATCTACGACGAGAACCGCTGCCGGATCACCACGCCGGGCGTGGTCGGCACCCTGTTCGTGGCCAGTGCGCTCAGCTTCGCCGGCTACACCGACGGCACCGGCAAGGAGATCGTCGACGGCATGCACTCCAGCGGCGATCTCGGGCACTTCGACGAGGACGGCCTGCTGTTCATCGACGGCCGCGACGACGACATGATCGTCTCCGGTGGCGAGAACGTCTATCCGCTCGAGGTCGAGAACCTGCTCGTCGAACGCCCCGACATCCTCGAAGCCGCGGTGATCGGGGTGGCCGACGCCGAATTCGGGCAGCGCCTGCGCGCGTTCGTGGTGCGCGCGCCGGGTGCCACCTGCACCGAGCCGCAGATCAAGGACTACGTCAAGCGCACCCTCGCCCGGCACAAGGTCCCCCGCGAGGTGATCTTCGTCGGCGGGCTGCCGCGCAATGGCACCGGGAAGGTCCTGCGGAACCGGCTGGAAGGCAGCGATCGACGGTGACCCAGCTGCCCTCGCCCCAGCAGCCCGCGGCGGGCGCGCTGCTGCGCGAGCGGCTGGGTGATCGCCGGTTCCTGCTGATGCTGCCGCGCGCGGTCGGCCTGCAGGTCCTGCATCCCGCCATCGCCCCCGCCCTCGTCGAGCACTCACCGATGCGCCTGTGGGAGCACAAGAAACGCGCGGTGCTGCAGATGATCTACCTGGCCTGCGCCGACCACGACACCGCCGCCGCGATCCGCTTCGCGCACGAGCACATCAAAGGTGTCGACGACCTCGGCCGCCGCTATCACGCCCTGCATCCCGACACTTTCCTGTTCCAGCACGCGACGTATGTCGACACGCTCATGACCGCGGCCGAGGTCTTCGGGCCGCCCCTGACCGACGAGTCCAGAGCCGAGCTGTACGACCAGTGCTGCCGGTGGTACCGCAGCTTCGGGATCAGCGATCGCCGGCTGCCGGCTAGCTGGCCGGAATTCACCGCGCACTTCGCCCGGGCCTGCCGCGAGGAACTCCGGATGACCCCGGCCGCACGCGAATTGGCGGGCCAGGTGCTGCGTCCCGATGCCTGGATCGTCCGGCGCGTGCCGACCGGCGTGGTGCGGGCGGTGCAGCACGAGCGCGCCGCCGAGCTCTACGGGCTGACGCCCCGGGCCACGGATACGGCCGCACTGCGCACCTTCGCCGCGGCCACGCGCGCCGGTTCGGCGACGGCACCGCGCCGCATCCGGATCATCTCGCAAGCGCGTCACTGACCCGACCAGAACCATGATGGCCCCGGCGACCACCGGGGCCATCGTCGTCTCTACGTCTCGATCACCTGCCAGAATTATCAGCAACATACATTCACATACAAACGTCTTACCTCAATAAATACCCACTCTGGCAGAGTTCACAGCCAGAATGATCAGTAACTTAACTCTTGCGCTGGGCACCGGAGCATGCCAAGATCGAGTCACCAACGGGGGGGTTGCGGGCCGAAATCCGACGGCCGTTCTTCGAGCACTCCCCGCCGCCGACCACTGCTGCTCGGGCGGACCTGTCACCCCGCTTCCTGAGGAGTCCGATGACCCTTGTCAATTTCAGTGACCGCATCGAGTTCGCCGGCATGCGCCTGCTCGTGCAGAGCCTCGAGGAGGTCGACCGGGCACCGATCTTCCGCACCATGCAGTCCCCGACCACCACACACGTCCAGGTCGGCGGGATGTCGCGAATCATGTTGAGCTCCAACAACTATCTCGGCCTGGCCAATCACCCGAAGGTCGTCGCCGCCACGCACGCCGCGATCGACCGCTACGGCGCGGCAAGTACCGGCAGCCGGGTCGCCAACGGCAGCTACGCCGTCCACACCGAGCTCGAGGCCGAACTGGCCGACTGGCACGGCACCGAAGCGGCGATGATCGTCACCACCGGCTACCAGACCAATGTCGGGACCGTCAGCGTGCTGGCACGGCCCGGCGACACCGTCATCCTGGACTGGTCGGCGCACGCCTCCCTGCACGACGGCGCCAAGCTCTCCGGCGCCGAAGTCCGCCGCTTCGCCCACAACGACCCCGCCGACCTGCGCGAACACCTGACAGCGGCGGCCAGCCGGCCGTGCTTCGTGGTGATCGACAGCGTCTATTCGATGGAAGGCGATGTCGCGCCGCTGGATACGATCGCCGCGCTGTGCGGTGAGTTCGGCGCGCTGCTCATGGTCGACGAAGCGCACGGTGCCGGCATCTTCGGTGCCGACCGCACCGGCGCGGTCGAGCTCTACGGCGTCACCGACGCGGTGGACGTCCGGATGGGCACGCTGTCGAAGGGCATCGGCTCCATCGGCGGCTATGTGGCCGGCCGGCGCGACCTGATCGACTACCTGCGCACCCACGCCCGCGGCTACCAGTTCACCACCTCGGCGACCCCGCCCTCGGTGGCGGCGGCGCTGGCCGCGGTGCGGATCATCCGCTCCGCCGAGGGCGCCGAACTGGCCCAGCGGCTGCTGGTGAACGCCCGCTTCCTGCGCGACGGGCTGCTCGCGCGCGGCATCCCGGTACACGGCGTCACCCCGACACCGTGGGGCACCGAGCTCGTCGGCCCGATCGTGCCGGTCCCGGTCCGCCACGAGGTGGCCCTCATCGAACAGTGGAACGCGCTGTTCGAACGCGGGATCTTCATCGGCATCAGCGTCTTTCCCGGCGTCCGGATGGGGCAACCGCTACTGCGCCTGTGTGTGCAGGCCGAGCACACCGCCGACGATCTCGCGCGTGTCGCCGACGCGATCGCCGAAACCTACTCGCACAGCGAAGAACTCGCCGCGCACTGACCCGCTCCACAACGAAAGAGGAACTCATGGGCACGATCTCGATCACCAAGACCCTCCCCGGCGACCCCGCCGCGCTCTTCGGCACCATCACCAGGCCGCAGACCTGGAAGCACTGGTTCACCATCCACCGCGAATTCGTCGGCGAGGCACCCGAACAGCTCGGCCCCGGCGCGCAGGTCTGCGCGAAGGTCACCATGCTCGGTATGAACGGCGATATCGAGTGGACGGTGCTCGATGTCGAACCCGCCCGGCTGGTCCGGCTCAGCGGGCGGGCGATGGCCGGGCTCACCTGCGCGTTCACCTACGACATCCGGCCGTCGGGCAGCGGCGCCGACATCACCGTCGAGGGCGAGTTCACCGGGCCGCTGATCACCGGGGTCCTCGCCAGGACGCTGGAGAAGCACGGCCGCCAGCAACTCGATCAGAGTCTCGACCAGCTCGCCGCGTTCACCGCGAGCAACTGAGCACCGCACTGTCGAGGAGCACGACGACGTGACGACTTCCGACACCGCGGCCCCCGCGAGCACCGCCTCCCCCGCGCCCGCACCGGGCCGGATCATCGGCGCCCTCGCGGGGGTCGCGATGCGCACCCCCAAGCTCACCCTGCTCGTCGCCGCGGTCGCGCTGCTGCTCGGCGGAGCGTTCGGCGCCACCCTGACCGACAAGCTGTCCGCGGGCGGCTTCGTCGACCCGGCCTCGGAGTCCTCGCGGGCCGCCGCGGTCCTGGTCGACGAGTTCGGGCTGACCAGTATGCAGATGGTCTTCACCGTCACCGGTCCCGACAGCGCGCTCGGCGGCGCCACCGCCGACGCGGGCGGGCGGCTGGCCGACACGCTGCGCACCGACCCCGAGGTGGCCGGTGTGCTCACCCCGTGGGATGTCGGGGCGCACACCGCGGCGTTGGTCAGCCGGGACCGCACGACCGGGGCGATCGTGGTGAGCTTGCGCGGCAGCGACAACGCGGCCATGACCGCCGCGCATCGCCTCGCCGAAACCTTCACCGGCACCGACGGCGCGGTCACCGTCGCCGCGGGCGGACCGGCGCTGGCCTACTACGAGGTCAACCACACCGCGACCGAGGACGGCACCCGCGCCGAGATGCTCACCCTGCCGGTGAGCCTGCTGGTGCTGGCATTGCTGCTGCGCAGCGTGGTGGCCGCCGCGATTCCGGTGGCGGCCGGCTTCGTCGCGATCGGCGCCACCGTGGGCCTGCTGGCCGGGTTGTCGCTGACCTCGGAGGTGTCGGTGTTCGCCGTGAACGCCACCGCCGCCATGGGTTTGGCGCTCTCGATCGATTACGCGCTGCTGATCATCGCCCGCTTCCGCGAATACCTCGACGAGGGGACCGAGCACACCGTCGCGGTCGTGCTCGCCGTCGGCGCGACCGGGCGTGCCGTGGTCTTCTCCGGGCTCACCCTCGCGCTGTCGCTGCTGGGGGCGATGTTCTTCCCGTTGCAGTTCGTGCGATCGATGTCGATCGCCGGCATCGCCGTGGTGGGTCTGTCGGTGCTGCTGGCGCTGACCGTGGTGCCGGCCATGCTGGTGCTGTTCGGGCATCGCGTCGAGCGACGCCGCACACCGGACGGCCCGATCGAACAGAGCAGGCTCTATCGCATCGCGCGCTTCGCTCAGCGCAGGCCGGTCGCGGTGGGCCTGGTCGTGATCACCGCGCTGGTCGGGCTCGGCCTGCCCGCGCTCGGGATGCGGTTCGGGCTGCCCGACGACCGGGTACTGCCCGCCGACAACGCCGTCCACCAGGTGGGCGACACACTGCGCGAAGACTTCGCGGTGCAGCTGGCGGGCACCATCTATCTCGCCGTGCCCGATCTGCCGGTGGATCGCGCCGCCCAGGTCGACGCCTACGCCGCCCGGCTCTCGGCGCTGCCGGGGGTCACGGCCGTCACCGGCAGCACCGGCACCTACCTGATGGGCACCCGTCAGGGGGCGCCCGTGGCGCCGACGCCGGGTCCGGCCTACCTGGCGCTCGCCACCCCGTACGACCCGAATTCCGAACAGGCACAACAGTTGCTGGCAGAGGTCCGCGCGGTGCCCGCACCCACCGGGGTACTGGTGGGCGGGCTGACCCAGCAGAACGCCGACATCGTCGACGGGATCGCGCGCGGCTTCCTGCCCGCACTGGCCTGGATCATCGTCTCGGCCTACCTGCTGCTGTTCCTGATGACCGGCAGTGTCCTGCTGCCACTGAAAGCCATTGTCCTCAACTGTCTTTCGCTGACCGCAGGCTTCGGCGCGCTGGTCTGGGTGTTCCAGGAGGGCCACCTCGGCGGCTTCGGCACCGTGGTCACCGGCGTCACCGTCTGCACGATC
Source organism: Nocardia sp. NPDC059177 (assembly GCF_042755165.1). Taxonomy (NCBI): domain Bacteria; kingdom Bacillati; phylum Actinomycetota; class Actinomycetes; order Mycobacteriales; family Nocardiaceae; genus Nocardia; species Nocardia sp. NPDC059177. The sequence continues at coordinate 181,082 of NZ_JBHZBX010000012.1, forward strand.
CCGATCGTGTTGTTCGCCAGCACCTTCGGCCTGTCCATGGACTACGAGGTGTTCCTGCTGTCGCGGTTCAAGCAGCAGTGGGACGCCTCGGGACGCACCCGTGCCGACAACGACCTCGCGGTGGCCGTCGGCACCGCGCGCAGCGGCCGGGTGATCACCGCGGCCGCGCTGGTGATGGTCATCGCGTTCTCCGGGCTGATCTTCAGCTCGGTGGCGGTGAACCGGATGGTCGGCGTCGGCATGGCATTGGCGATCGTGCTCGACGCGACCGTCATCCGGCTGCTGCTGGTGCCTGCGTTCATGCGGCTGGCCGGCACCTGGAACTGGTGGGCGCCCACCCGGTTGCGTCCCCTGCTGACCAGATTCGAGATCACCCACTGATGACAAGGAGTCACTTCCGATGACCACCCTCACCGCGCCCACCCTGCTCGACCAGGAATGGCGCGTCCTGACCGAATACCTGCCCGCGCTGGCCGAACACCTGCGCGACACCGGGATCGAACAGCTCGAACAGCCCGGCGGCGCCGCCCTGGCGGTGTTCAAGGAGGCGGGCGGCCCCGGCCTGGCGATCCCGCAGAACCTGGGCGGGCTGGGCGCGACGGCCGAGCAGATGGCACAGATCCACCGGGTGCTCGGCTCCCGCGCGCCCTCGCTGGCCGTGGCGACGATGATGCACCACCTGTCCATCGCCACCATCGTCGAGGCCACCGCCACCGGTACCGAGGACGAACGCGCCGCCCTGCAATTCCTCACCGCGACAGGCGCTTTGATTGCCTCCGGGTTCTCCGAGGGCACTCCGGGCGGCGGCAGTGTGTTCACCCCGACCGCGACCGCGGTGGCCCGCGGCGAGGACTATGTGCTCAACGGCCGCAAACGCCCGTGCAGCATGGCGCGCTCGATGGACATCGTGCTGTGCTCGGTGGCCATCGAGGGCGGCGGCCGCGGCATCGCCATGGTCCCGGCCGAGACGCCGGGAGTCAGTGTGCGGCCGTTCTGGGCCAGCCCGGTCCTGCGCGCCGCCGAGAGCGAGGAGATCATCCTCGAGGACGTGGTGCTGCCCGCGCTCGCGGTGGTGGCCCACGACGTGGCCGACCCGACCGGGGAGAACGAGCGCACCGGCTACATCTGGTTCGGCATGCTGACCGTCGCGTCCTACCTCGGCACCGCCACCGCGCTACTGCAACGCTGTCTCGACAGCGGCCGCACCGACCATGCGGCCTTCGCCTCGGCGGTCTCGGCGATCGAAACCGCCTGGAGCGCACTGACTCTCATCTGCCGCGAGTTCGACGCCGGGGTCCGTGGCGACGCGCTCTCGGCCCGGGTGATGCACCTGCGCTACGCCTTGCAGGACACCCTGCCCGGGGTCGGGGCCGATCTGATCGAGGCGATGGGCGGGATGGCCTTCTGCGCGAACTTCGAGGTCGCGTATCTGGCCGGCTGCCTGAACGCCTTCGCGCTGCACCCGCCGGCCCGCAGCAGCATCGCCGGACGATTGTTCGATTTCCACCGCACCGGCGCGTTCCGGCTGCCGGTCGGCGACTGACCGACAATCCGGTGGAAGTCCCTGTGTCGCGGGGACTTCCACCGAACCGGTGTCAGAGCCGTTCGATGATGGTGGCGTTGGCCAGGCCACCGGCCTCGCACATGGTCTGCAGGCCGTAGCGGCCGCCGGTCTGCTCGAGATGGTTGACCATGGTGGCCAGCAGGCGCGTTCCCGAGGCACCCAGCGGGTGCCCGAGCGCGATCGCACCACCGCGCGGGTTCACCCGCTCCGGGTCGGCGCCGAGTTCGTGCTGCCAGACCAGCGGCACGGGCGCGAACGCCTCGTTCACCTCGAAGGTGTCGATGTCGTCGACGGTCAGCGAGACGCGCTCGAGCGCCTTGCGGGTCGCCGGGACCACCGCGGTCAGCATCAGCGTCGGGTCGTCGCCCAGGACGGCGAAGGAGTGGAAGCGGGCACGCGGGGTGAGTCCGAGCTTCGTGGCCATCGCCTCGCTCATGATCAGCGCGGCCGAGGCGCCGTCGGTCAGCGGCGAGGAGTTGCCCGGCGTCACCGACCAGTCGATCTCCGGAAAGCGTTCCTGCATCGCGGGATCGGTGAACGCCGGGCGCAGACCGGCCAGGCCCTCCACCGTGGTGCCGGTGCGGATGGTCTCGTCGGCGGTGAGGTCACCGGCGGCGACCAGCTCGGCGTCGAAGCCACCCGCGGCGGCGGTGGCGGCGGCGAGGCGGTGCGAGCGGGCGGCGAACGCGTCGAGGGTCGCGCGGTCCAGCTTCCAGCGCGCGGCCAGGATCTCCGCGGCGATCCCCTGTCCGATCAGGCCGTCCGGGTAGCGCGCGGCGAGCGGGGCGCGCAGGGAGTCCTTGCCCTGGGTGTTGGAGAACATCGGCGCGCGGCTCATCGACTCCACACCACAGGCGATCGCCACATCGTAGGCGCCCGACAGCACACCCTGGGCCGCGAAATGCACGGCCTGCTGGCTGGAACCGCACTGCCGGTCGACGGTGGTGGCCGGCACCGACTCGGGGAACCCGGCGGCCAGGACCGCGGTGCGGGAGATGTTGTTGGCCTGCTCACCGCTCTGCGTGACACAGCCGCCGATCACATCGTCGACCAGGGCGGGATCGATTCCGGTGCGCGCCACCAGCTCGGCGAGCACCCCGGCCAGCAGGGTCGCCGGATGCACCGACGACAGGCCGCCGCCTGCCTTGCCCCGGCCCGAGGGCGTGCGAACCACGTCGACGATGACTGCGGACATTGTGTTCCTCCTGCACGGTCGCCGACCCTCGGCGACCTCGGCATTAAGTTACCCATGATTCTCGCAGGCGACAACCATGGGAAGGTTTCCGGCCAGGAGCTATAGGCAATCGCCGATGTATGAGATATGTTACCGGTAATTCTCATCACAACCGAGAGAATTAGTAGTAACTTAGCCGAGGTGCACGCTGCGGATCACCGCAGGCTACACGGCGCGGTCCGGGGATCACGGGGAGGATCCACGGACGTCAAGCACCCTTCCCCAAGAATGCTCGGCAACATCATGCGACCGTCAACGACGTCGGCCACCCGCCACTTCGCCCTGGACGGTCCCCGCAGGAAGGAAGACCGTACCGCCATGTTGCGACGGCTGGACAGGTTTCTCAGTTACGAGATGAAGGTGTCGGAGTTCCTCGGCACGCTCATCATCATCGGCATCCCCTACGGCCTCGTCGGGGTCGTCTGGACGCTCACCCACACGAGCCATCTCGGTGACCTGCACGGCGTCGACCTGGTCATGTCGTTCCTCGGCTCGATCGTGTGCTGGCCCGTGCTGCTCTTCTCGAATGTGACGATGACCTGATGATGGCACTGGTCTGGGTCATCGATCTCGTGGTGATCATCGTGAAGATCCTCGGCGGGCGCACACAGGTCAATCCGGTGCTCCGATTCGGCATGTGGCTCGCCGTTCTCTGCGTTCTCGCGCTCGGCCTCGCGGCCGTCGCCGGGCTCGTCGCCCTCCTGCACCACTGACTGACCACGCTCTAGCCACCGAGCACCCACCCCCGCAAGAAAGGATCGGTGCAGCGTGACGCCGCAACCGGCCACCGAACCGTCCGAAGTCGGACGGATCATCGACAGCGCCACCGGGCTCTGGCGACGACACCCCCAGCAGTCCATCGAGACGCTGGGCAGGCAGGTCCTGCTCGGCAGGGCCACGATCGTCCAACTGTTCCTGTCGCTGGTGCGACGGCGATTCCCGTTCCAGGAATTCGTCAAACAGTGCGCGTTCATGGCCAATGTCTCGGCCCTGCCGACCGTCTTCGTCGCCATCCCGGTCGCGGTGGTGGTCTCGATCCAGGTCGGCGCGCTGGTCAACCAGGTCGGCGCCACCACCTTCATCGGCGCGGTGGCCGGGCTCGGCATCATCCGCCAGGGCGCGCCACTGGTCACCTGCCTGATGATCGCGGGCGCGGTCGGCTCGGCCATCTGCGCCGATCTCGGCTCGCGCACCATCCGCGAGGAGATCGACGCGATGAAGGTGATGGGCGTCGATCCGGTGCGCCGGCTGGTGGCGCCGCGCCTGGCGGCGGCGGTGCTGGTCAGCATCCTGCTGTGCGGATTCGTCGTGTTCGTCGGCTTCGCGACCGCGTACATGTTCAACGTCTACGCCCAGCACGGCACGCCGGGCTCGTTCATCAGCTCGTTCGCTTCGTTCGCGGTGGCCAGCGACCTGATGGTCGCGCTGTTCAAGGCGGCGATCTTCGGTGCGCTCACCGCGATCATCGCCTGCGACATCGGCCTCAACACCAAGGGCGGGCCCGGCGGGGTGGCCAACTCGGTCAACTCCGCGGTGGTCACCTCGGCGCTGATGCTGTTCGCCACCAACGTCATCATCACCCAGCTCTACAACAGCTTCTTCCCCTCGAAGGTGGTCTGAGATGGCGGCCGAATACGTTCCGCCGACCCTGCGGCCCGTCCGCGCGCTCGGCAACACCGCGAAGATCCCGGTGCACGCCAATCAGCGCATCGGTCACCAGGCCATCGTCTTCTTCCAGACGCTGCTGGCGATCCCGTTCACCCTGCGCCACTACCGCAAGGAAGTCGCCCGCCTGATCGCCGATGTCGGCTGGGGCAACGGCTCGCTGATCGTCGGCGGCGGCACCGTCGGCGTGGTCATCGCGCTGTGCGCCTTCGGCGGCATCACCGTGGGCATGGAGTCCTACACCGCGCTGAACCTGCTGACCATGGGTCCGCTGACCGGTGCGATCTCCGGCTTCGCCACCACCCGCGAGATCGCGCCGATCCTGGGCACGCTCGCCTTCGCCATCCAGTCCGGCTGCCGGTTCACCGCCCAGCTCGGCTCGATGCGGATCTCCGAGGAGATCGACGCGCTGGAATCCATCGCCATCCGGCCGCTGCCCTACCTGATCACCACCCGGATGATCGCGGCCACGGTCACCATCATCCCGCTCTACACGCTGGGCCTGGCGGTGGCGTATGTGGCGACCAAGCTGTCGGTGCTGTTCCTCGGCGGCACCACCGCGGGCACCTACGACCACTACTTCTTCCAGTTCCTGGTGGGCGGCGATGTGTTCTTCTCGCTGTTCAAAGTGATCGTGTTCGTGCTGATCGCCGCCTTCATCCAGTGCTACTACGGCTTCGTGGCCAGCGGTGGACCCGAGGGCGTCGGCGTGGCGGCCGGCCGCGCCATCAAGATGGTCATCGTCGTGATGGTCTTCACCAATCTCTTTCTCACCCTTGCGATCTGGGGCATCGACCCCGGATTCCGGATTTCGGGATAGGTCGATCGAATGATTCTCGATCCCAGTGGCCGCGGCCCCAAACCCCTGCAGCTCACGCTGGCGGGGCTCGCGGTGATCACCGCGTTCGCGGTCGCTCTGTATCTGCTCGCACTGCGCTACAACGGCGAGTTCTCCGACACCGTCGTGGTCGCCGCCGACCTCACCAGCACCGGCGACGGGCTACCCCAGCGCGCCGACGTGAAGTTCCGCGGCATGATCGTCGGCTCGGTCGGCTCGGTGGACATGGTGAACAAGGGTGAGCGTCAGCGCGCCACCCTCGAGCTGAAACCGGGTCTGGCCGAGACGATTCCGAGCACGGTGACCGCCCGGGTGGTCCCGGACAACATCTTCGGCGTCTCCTCCATCCAGCTGGTCGACAACGGCGCCGCCGAGGAGACCCTGCGCGCGGGTGCCACCATCGCCGAGGACACCAGCGAGGCGACGATCCAGCTCCAGACCACCCTCAACACCCTGCGCGATGTCCTCGACAACATCCAGCCCGAGAAGCTGGGCCGGGTGCTGGCCACCCTGTCGGCCGCGCTCGAACCCAGCGCCCGGGTGCCCGGTTCCACCATCGAGCGGCTCGACGCCTGGCTCACCACCGTGCACCAGATCCCCCAGATCGGCGACCTGCTCGGCAATCTCGGCCGCGCGGCGACCGCGTTGAGCCAGTCGGCACCGGAACTGGTCGGCGTGCTGGCCGATTCGGTGACCTCGGCGCGCACGCTCAACGAGCACCGCGCCCAGCTGGTCGACCTGCTGACCCAGGGCAACGCGACCGTGGACTCGGTGAACGCGCTGTTCGCCGCCAGCCCCGACGCGGGCAAGGAGCTGGTCGCCGGCCTGGACGGGCTGATCGGCGGCATCGCCAAGGACCCCGGCGCCCTGCAGACCATGGCGGCCAACCTCAACACCTCGCTGCGCAAGATGCAGCAGACGTTCAACTTCGGCCCGCGCAGGCAGATGACCTGGCGGATGGATGTGACGTTCACCCCGTTCCAGCAGTACACCGCGGAGGACTGCCCGCACTACGGCGACATGTGGGGCCCGCGCTGCGGTGGCCCGACCGTGCCCGAAGTCGCTCCGCCCCAGGAGTATCCGGCCTCGATGCTGCCGCAGTGGCTCGAGTCCGCCGGGCCTGCCCCGGCGGCGCCGACCGCGGCGATTCCCGGCCTGCCCACGCTGCCCGGGATCACCCTGCCGACGATCCCCGGCCTGCCGGCGATTCCGGGCCTGCCCGCCATTCCCGGCATCAACGCACCGGCCTCGGCCGTGGATCCCGCGCCCGCCACCACCCCGGCGACGCAACCCCGGCTGACCGGCATCTCCGCGGTGTCGGCGCTGGTCGGCGGCAAGCCGACGTTCAGTCAGCTGCTGCTGCTGGGGTCGATCCTGGGCAACACGTCCGTCGTCCCCGATACCGAAGGTGGTGTCCAGCAGTGAAATCCACCAAAGCACTCGTCGGATTCAGCTTCTTCGTCGTGATCGCGACGGTGCTCACCTACACGATCTGGTCGACCCTGCAGCGCAGCGTCCCCGGCAACACCACCAGCTATTCGGCGGTGTTCACCGATGTCCTCGGCCTGCGGGTGGGCGACGACGTCCGGATGGCCGGTGTGCGGGTGGGCCGGGTCGACAAGATCGACTTCACCGAGCACTACACCGCGCAGGTCGACTTCCAGATCGAGTCCCGCCAGCACCTGACCGACACCACCAAGGCCCTCGTGCGCTACCAGAACCTGATCGGCCAGCGCTATCTCGCGCTGGCGCCGGGCACCGAGGCGGGCACGGTGCTGGCGGCGGGCGCGCAGATCCCGATCGAGCGCACCGAGCCGTCCTTCGACGTGTCCTCGCTGCTGTCCGGGTTCGAGCCGCTTTTCAGCGTGCTGCAACCCGATCAGATCAACTCGCTGTCGGAGACGCTGATCCAGGCGTTACAGGGCAACGAGGTGTCGCTGTCGGCGCTGATCACCCAGGCCGCGCAGCTGGCCAGCACCTTCGGTGAACGCGATCAGATCCTCGGCGACGTGCTGACCAACCTCAGCTCGGTGATGGCCGGTCTGGCCAATCGCAGCGGCGAACTGGAGACCCTGATCACCCAGACCCGCAGCCTGATGGACGGGCTCTACGCCGAAGGCGAGTCGCTGAAGAGTTCGGTCGAACGGGTGGCCGGTGCCACCGACTCGTTGGTCTCGCTGATCGGCGCGGTCAAGCCCGGCGTCGCCGACGCGCAGCGCAACGCGACCACCGGCGTGATGATGCTGCTCTACAACGGCGCGGCCCTCGATCGCATCGCGGTCGAGATGCCCGACTTCCTCAACGGCGTCGCCCGCTTCACCCAGTACGGCACCTACGGCAACGCCTACATCTGTCGCCTCGATGTCTCGCTCTGGGGCGTTCTCCTGCCCGAGGGCCTGTTCTCGCAGGTCGGCGGCAATTCGCAATCGGAAGTGTGTCGATGATCGAACTACGGATTCCCTCATTCCTGCGGCAGAACCGGCACCTGCGGCTCGGCCTGATCGCCGGGGCCTCGGTCCTGGTGCTGCTCGGCGCGTCGAGCCTGCTCTCGCAGATCCGGCTCGGTGATGTCACCGTGCACGCCGAGTTCGCCCAGGCGGCCGGGCTGGCGCAGGGCGCGACCGTCGACATCGCCGGCATCGAGGTCGGCGAGGTGCAGTCGGTGAAACTGGTCAACGACCGGGTGGATGTGGCGCTGCGCATCCGCCACGACATCCGGCTCGGCCCCGATGCGCGCGCCGCGATCAAGATGTCGACCATCCTCGGCCGGTTGCACATCGAACTGACACCCGGCAACGGCGAAGGCCTGCCCGACAAGCGGATCAAACTCGAGAACACCTCGGTGCCCTACAACCTGAGCAAGGTCATCCAGGACCCGAAGTACACCTCCTCGTTCGAGCGCATCGAACGGATCGATCCGGAGAAGCTGCGCACCGCGCTCGACGTGTTCAGCGCCCAGCTGGGTGATTCACCGGCGATGGCGGTGCAGGCGCTCGACAGTATCGGCTCGCTGGCCCAGGTGATCAACGCCCGCCGCGACGAGGTCGACACGTTGCTCGAGAGCATGGATCAGGTCTCCCAGCTGGTCTCGGACAACCGCAACAGCGTGCTGGTGCTGCTCACCCGAGGTGAGGCCATCGGCGCCGCGGTCCAGCAGCGGCAGACCCTGCTCACCCAGTTGCTCGACAATGTCGCCGAGATGTCGAAGCTGTTGCAGGACATGGGCATCGAGAACAACGGCGAGCTCGGACCGCTGATCGCGAACCTCAACACCATGACCGACGGCCTGACCAAGAACAAGGAGAACCTGGACCGGCTCTACGAGATCACCCCGGTCACGTTGCGCCAGTTCAACAATCTGCTGGGCAACGGCCCGTACGGCGAGATCTGGGCGCCGTGGATCCTTCCCGACAACTGGCTGTGCTTCGCGCAGGCCGTACAGGGGTGCAACTGATGAGCACAGGAAAGACACGCACGGGCAAACTGGCGGCACTGTGCCTGGCCGCGATGCTCGCCTCGGGCTGTGCCCTGCTGCCCGACAGCATGAACGAACTCGGCAACCGGCTGCTGAGCGAACAGAAACGCATCAGCGCCGACTTCGACAATGTAGCCGGGCTCTACGCGGGCAACGAGGTCGCCATCCTCGGCGTGCCGGTGGGCGTGGTCGACTCGGTGACCCCGCGCGGCAGCTATGTCGAGGTGGTGATGTCGGTCGATCGTGACGTGCGCATCCCCGCCGACGCGATGGCGGCGCTGATCTCCCCGCAGCTGATCACCAACCGCCACGTCGAACTGGCCCCGGCCTACACCGGCTCGGGTCCCGAACTCGCCGACGGCGCGCACATCCCGCTCAGCCGCACCAGGACACCGGTCGAACTCGACCGCATCCTGGCCAATTTCGATCAGCTGGGTGAGGCGCTCAAGGGCAACAACCAGACCGGGCCGATGGCGAGCCGGTCGCTGTTCCCGCTGCTCGACGGCAACGGTGACCGCCTGCGCGAGACGCTCGACCAGCTCTCGGCGGCCTTCGAGGTGACCTTCGCCAACAAGGACCAGATCGCGAACACGATCGTCAAGCTCGGCGAGATCACCCAGATCATCGCCGAGAACGACCAGACGGTCCGTGATTTCAGCGGCCGCATCACCGAACTGGTCGCCCTGTTCGGCCAGCAGTCCCCCGGTCTGCAGGCGGTGCTGGACCAGCTCGACGACTTCATCACCAACACCGCCTCGGTGGTGGGTGAGAACGAGGATCAGCTCGCCGGCGCGCTCAGCAAGTTCGTCGAGATCGCCGCCCAGATGCGGGCCAATGCCCGCAATCTCACCGAGATCATCGATGTCGGGCCGCTGATGTTCCAGAACTTCGACAATGCGATCAGCTACGAGCACCAGGCCCTGCGCCTGCACGGCCTGCTCGACAAGATCGTGCTCGACAGCGAGGTCATCGCCACCTTCTGTGAGCGTGTGCAGATGCGTCTGGACGGCTGCCGCACCGGCAAGATCTCCGACATGGGCCCGGACTTCGGGTTGACCGCCGCGCTGTTGGGACTGACGAAATGACCCTTCGCACCACGCTGACCGCGGCCTGCTGCGCCGCCGCCGTGGCCGCCTCCGCCACCGGTTGCTCGATGACGGTGGCGCAGCTGCCGATGCCCGAGCCCGGCATCGGCGGCCCCGGCTACACCGTGCACGCCACCTTCCGGGACGCGCTCAACCTGCCCGACCGCGCGCACGTCAAGATCGGTGGCACCGATATCGGGGTGGTCACCGGGATCTCGACCACCTCGTTCCTCGCCGATGTCGAGATGATGATCCGCGAGGACATCCAGCTGCCCGAGGGCACCACTGTCGAACTGCGCCAGGCGACTCCGCTCGGCGACATCTTCGTCGCGATGACCCTGCCCAGCGCCGCCGAGGCCGGGCCGCCGCTGCGCGAAGGCGCACGGATCGGTGTCGAGCGGACCGCCTCGGCGGCCTCGGTCGAGCAACTGATGATGTCGGTCTCGATGCTGATCAACGGCGGCGGACTCAACCAGGCCGCCCAGGTCACCGCCGAGCTGAATTCCATCTTCGCGGGCAAGGCACCGCAGCTGCAGCACCTGATCGGCGAGATGACCTCGGTCATCACCGCGCTCAACGAACGCACCGGCGACCTGGACGCGACCCTGTCGGGCCTGTCGGTGCTCACCGGCGAATTGTCCAGGCGCAAAGCCGAACTCGGCGCCGCCGCGGACAGCTTCCCGCAGCTGATCGGGCTGTTCGCCGAGAACAACCAGGCCATCGTCGACCTGATCAACAAGGTCGCGGTGACCATGGACGCCCTCGGCGACTTCAGCCAGACCAACGGGCCGGAGTTCGTCAGCCTGTTCCAGAGCATCCAGAATCTGATGACCGGATTCGTGGGCATGGGCGACGACCTCACCGGGGCCCTCGACGGCTTCCACAATATCTACGGCCCGGTGATGGACAGCCTGCGTGGACCGAACCTCTCGGTCGGGGCGATCATCTCCTACCTCGACATCGGCGCGATCACCGATCCGGCCGGCAGCCGCTGGCCCGACGGCACCGACATCCCCGCCTTCGTCGGCAGCATCACCGACGTGATCGCCAAGGTGACCGGCCGCCTCAACAGCACCCCGCAGCAGCCGCCGCAGGAGGGACCCCGATGAATTCACCGTTGTGGCAGTGGCTGGTTCGCCGCCGGGTCGCGGTCGCCAACCTCGGCCTGGTCGTGGTCATGGTGCTGGGCGGGCTGTATCTGGGCGGGGAGGTCCTGCGGTTCGATCCGACCGGCAAACGTTTCAACGTCACCGTGGAGCTGGCCACCTCGGGCGGTATCACCGTCGGTGCCGATGTGACCTTCCGGGGCGTGCGGGTCGGCCGGGTCGACGACGTCCGGGTCGACGGCACCGGCATCGCCGCCGTCGCCGAGATCGACGAGGGCACCAGGATCCCGCTCGGCGGCACCGTCGCGGTGGCCCGCCTGTCGGCGGCCGGCGAGCAGTACCTGGACTTCCGCCCCGATTCCGACACCGGACCGTACCTGGGCGACGGCGCCGTGGTCGCCCGCGCCGACACCGCGGTGCCGGTGCAGATCCAGTCGGTGCTGGGCAATATGGCCGGGCTGGTCGGCGGCATGAATCCCGAACGGCTCACCGTCATCGTCGACGAGCTCGACAAGGCGCTGGCCGGCGGCCCGGACAGCCTGCGCAACATGATCTCCGGGCTCAGCCGGGCGATGGCCGGGCTCACCGATCTGCTCCCGCAGACCGAGCATCTGCTGCGCAACCTCGAGGTCATCGCCGAGACGACCTCGCACGCCCAGCCGGACCTCGGCACCCTCACCGGTGCGGGCAGCGCGCTGTTCCAGCAGTTCACCGCCGCCGACGCGGAGCTGCGCCATCTGCTCGAGCAGGGGCCAGGTCAGCTGGCCACCCTCGGCGGGTTCGTCTCCCGCACACACAATCCCATCACCGATCTGGTGACGAACTTCGTCGCGATCACCCGGGCGGCCAAATTGCGCCAGCCCGCCATCGAACTGCTGTTCCCCACCCTGAGCCGCTTCGCCGAGGCGGTCGGTGTCCCGGCCCACGACAACGCCTACTTCACCCTCGTCGATCCGTGGCCGCGACCGACCTGCGACTACGACACTGTCCCGATCGTGCCGACCACCCCGACGACCGATACCCGGGTCCGGCTCTACAACTACTGCGTCACCGACAACCCCGCGCTCCAGATCCGCGGCTCGGCCAACGCACCACGACCCCCGGGCCCCGACAACGGCGCAGGCCCGCCGCCGGGTGTGACCGGCGACGAACTGTCCCAGCCCGCGGTGCCCGCACCCCGATAAGGAGTCCCGATGACCAACGACGAAACCACCGACACCACACCGGCAGCCGAGACCGCGACGACCACGGTCGCGGACTCCCCCGCCGCCCCGCGCAAGTGGTGGGCTCTCGACCGCAAGACCCTCGGACTGCGCGGTGCCGCGGCGGTCGTGCTCGGCGCCGCCGTGGCCTCCTCGGTGTACTTCTTCGTGGACGGCAAGGGCAGCGAGGATCTGCTCGCTGCCCACGAGGAGGCCCGCGAGGCCGCCTGCCACTACGGCCCGGTGCTGGCCGACTACGACAGCAAGAACCTCGACACCTACTTCGAGGCCGTACTCGACGGCGCGACCGGCGACTGGAAGAAGCAGTTCGAGTCCACCAGCACCGAACTGCGCGACGCCCTCACCCAGGGCGAGGTCGTCTCGAAGTCCACCGACGTCCAGTGCGCGCTGCGCAGCGGCGACGAACACGCCGCCCAGACGATCGTGGTGATCGGCACGACCATCTCCAGCCTGGGCACCGAGCACCAGGCCAAGCCCGGTCAGCTGTCGATGGTGCTCGACCTGCGCAACGAGGACGGGCGCTGGCTCGTCGAGAAAGTGAACTCCCCGCTGACCACGGCACCGGCCCAGTGACCGAAACCTCCCCTGCGGCCGCCCCGCCGCGCCAGGTCCGGCGCCGGCCGAAGAACCGGCGGGCGCAGATCGCGGCGGAGTCGGCCGCCGCGTTCGGCGCGCACGGCTACCACGGTGTCAGCATGGACGAGATCGCTCGCCGGCTCGGCATCAGCTCCACCGCGCTCTACCGCCATTTCCCGAGCAAGTACGCGCTGTTCCGGGAGGAACTGCTGCGGTTGTCGGGTCTGGCGCTGAGCGCGGTGGAACTGCCCGAGGACGCGGCAGACTGGTCACCGCGCGAGCGTCTCGATCATGTCCTCGACGCGATCATCGTCTTGACCATCACCAACCGGCCCACCGTCGCGCTCGCCCGCTGGGAGCGCCGCTACCTCGAGCCCGACGATTTCGTGGCGTTCACCGAACAGTTCACCACCGCGATCGCCACGGTGCGCGCGCTCATCCGTGAGGTGCACCCCGAGCTCGACGGTTACGACCGGGTGGTCCGCGCCGTCTCGGTCTTCGCGGTGGCCAGCAGCATCGGCGACCATCACACGACCCTGTCGGTGAAGGCCCTCGCCCCACTGCTCAAGACGACCGTCTGGGCGATGATCGACGCCGACCTGTCCCGCCCGCGCGACGAGGCCTCGATCCGCCGCGCCGGCGAGCGGCCGCACCCGTTCAAACACGAGCTGCTGCTGCGCAAAGCGGTGGAACTGTTCCACGAGCACGGCTATCCGAATGTCAGCATGGAGGACATCGCGATCGCGGCCGACCTGTCGGCGGCCTCGGCGGTGTACCGCTACTACCGCAGCAAGAGCGACCTGCTCGCCGCCGCGTTCCGGCGCGCGGCCGACCGGGTGTCCGGCGCGATCGCCCCCGCGATCAGCACCGCCGACACCCCCGCCGAAGCGCTCGGCACGCTCATCGATCTGTATGTCACCGGGTCCTTCGACGAACGGGCGCTGACCTTCGTCTACTACGCCGAATTCACCCACGTGGACCAGGCCGACCAGGTCACCCTGCGGCACCTGCAACAGCTCATCGTCACCGAATGGGCCAGGCTGGTCACCGAGGCCAGACCGGACCTGTCGATCAGCGACGCCAGAATCCTCGTCCACGCGTCGTTCAGCCTGGTGGTCGACCTCGGCCGCACCTTCGGCGACGACGGGATCTGCCCGCCGGAGCGGGTGATCCGCCTGCTGCACGCCATCGCCCTGGGCCGACCGCTCCCGCACTGACCGAATCCGGTGCAGTGGGGCCGCGTGGTCAGGCGATAGCATGGCGGGCAAGATCATCGGGCGGCGCGCGCGCCCGCGAGGAACAAAGGGCAAGACGACGAGCAACCAGGCAGACGACGCACCCTCGGAGGCCCCGGCCCGCAAGGTCCGGCGCAGGCCGAAGAACCGGCGTGCCCAGATCGCGGCCGAATCGGCGGCCGCGTTCGGCGCGCACGGCTATCACGGCGTCAGCATGGACGACATCGCCCGGCGCCTCGACATCAGCTCCACAGCGCTCTACCGGCACTTCCCGAGCAAGTACTCGCTGTTCCGGGAGGAACTGCTGCGCCTGTCCGGCCTCGCACTCACCGCGACCGAACTGCCGCCCGAGGCCGAGGACTGGTCGCCGCGTGCTCGCCTGGACCACGTCCTCGACGCGATCATCAGCCTGACCATCGCCAATCGGCCGACGGTGGCCCTGGTGCGCTGGGAACGCCGCTATCTCGAGCCCGCCGATTTCGACGAGCTCAACGCCCAGTTCACCGCGGCCATCGCCGCGCTGCGCACGCTCATCAGTGAGGTCCGCCCCGAACTGGACCGGCGCGATCTCGCGATCCGCGCTGTCTCGATCTTCGCGGTGGTCAGCAGCATCGGCGACCACCACGCGACCGTGCCGGCGAAGACCCTGTCCGCGCTGCTCACCGCGACGAGCTGGACCCTGATCGACGCGGACCTGTCCCGGCCGGGCAGCACGCCCAAGGCAGGCAAGCAGCGCCACCAGCCGTTCAAGCACGATCTGTTGCTGCGCAAAGCCGTGGAGCTGTTCCACGAGCGCGGCTACCCGAACGTCAGTGTGGAGGACATCGCCACCGCCGCCGATCTGTCGGCCGCGTCCGCGGTGTACCGCTACTACCGCAGCAAGAGCGATCTGCTGGTGGCCGCGTTCCGCCGGGCGGCCGATCGGGTCTCGGGTGCGATCGCCCCCGCGATCGCCGCGGCCGACACGCCGGACGAGGCGTTGGCCACCCTGATCGGGCTGTATGTCGTCGGCTCGTTCGAGGAACGGGCGCTGACCTTCGTGTACTACGCGGAGTTCAGTCATGTCGACCACGCCGATCAGGTGACGCTGCGGCATCTGCAGCAGTTGATCATCGCCGAATGGGCCAAGCTGGTCGTCGCGGCCCGCCCCGAGCTGTCGATGGGTGAGGCCCGGATTCTGGTGCACGCGGCCTTCAGCCTCGTCGTCGATTTGGGTCGCGCCTTCACCGACGACGGAATCTGCCCGCCGGACAAGGTGATCCAGCTCCTGGAGACAATCCTCCTCGGCTGAGTTTTTGGAGCGCTGGCGCGCTCGAGGTTCGCGCCCCCTTGGGTCCCGTCGATCAGGCACCGGGTGTATGTGCTTAGTGTGCACCGGCAACGCGCCAGGGCGGCCGG
>NZ_JBHZBX010000013.1:0-194228 GCF_042755165.1 Nocardia sp. NPDC059177
GGACGCCCAACGAAGTAGAGTCCGACTGGTTCGAGCGGAATCGAGCAGCCTGAGAAGTCAAAATCTCACTGTCCGAGAACTTCCCAGCCCCTCAGAGAGCAGGTTGGTGGTGTCGGTGGCGTGGGATTTGTAGGCGGTGGCGGTTTGGCCGGTCCAGTCGGCGACGTCGGTTTCGACGGCGGATTTCTGGGTGTTGGCTACTTCGGTGATGCGGGTCGCGACGTTGTCCCAGGTTTTGGCGTAGGCCTCGATCTGGTCGGGGTCACCGGCGATCCAGTTCAGGGCCTTCTGCAACGGTTCGCAGTGTTCGATGAGCCAGCCGACACCGTAGGAGGCCAGGGTGCCCAGCGGGTCGACGGCCAGGGAGAACAGGTCCGCGGCGCCGCCGAGGACGCCGAGGCCGGCTTCGATCCAGGAACCGGAGGAGATGGCGTCGGAGACGCCGGTGACGGTTTCGATGCAGCTGATGCCGGTGTAGGCGGTGGTGGAGTCTTCCTTGGCGGCGATCAGGGGGTTGGCGGCCATCAGATGCCGGATTCCTGGGACTTCAAGGCGGCGGCGTTGGTGGTGTCGCGGGTGGTGAACGAGTCCACGACGGTGGACAGGTTGGTGCTGGTGGTGGTGAAGGAATCGATCGCGGCCTCGATGGCGTCGATACCGTCGGTTTCGACCGAGTCGACGAACAACGGGCCCAGGAACGCGCAGATCTTGCCGAACGCGTCGGAGGGCGCGGAGACGGCTTGGGCGGCTTCCAACGCTTCGGTCAGGCCTGAGCCGGCAGAGGTGATGTTGGTGGCGTGGGATTTGATCTGATCCGCGGAGACGTTGATCTCCCCGGCACCGCCTGTATTCGTCATCGTGTTCCCCGCCCCTGTGAATCCCGTGCCACCCGCACTGGTGGGCGTTGTCACTCCCCCGCACAGCGCGTGTTCTACCGAACCGACCTGTAGAAGACCGGGTCCATGATCTTTTGGCACTCGGTGCCAGGCGTCGAGCCTAGCGGAAGTTCTCAGGCGCGAAGGTGTCGTGAAGTCGATGGAACCGGATGGTGGTCTTGTGCGTCTAAGCCGGTTGGCGGGTGTTGTGGGCATCGCGGGTTCGGGTGGTGAGGGAGCATCGACTGGGTGTGAATTCAGCGGGGTCAGAACATGGTTGGCGATATCGGTGCGATGGGAGCGGACGTCGCAGAGGTTGGTGGCTGGCAGCTGGCGCGCGGTCGTTTCGCGGGTCGGTAGGGAGGCGGGTCGGAGGGCGGGGAGATGTCGTAGGGTGGGCGGGACTGTGGGGCGGTCGGGTGCGGGGAGTGCTCGGGTGGCTCGGGGCTGGGACCGTGGGGTCGTGGCCGGTGGATCGGGGAAGACGGAGGATGCTCGTGCGGCGACGGTCTGTGGTGCTGGGCACGGTGGTGTGCGGGGTGCTCGCGGTGGTGGGGTGTTCGACTACCGAGGACGGGAACGCGCAGCCGAGTACGACGGATACGGCGGTGGCTACTGCGGCGCTGTGGGATCCGTGTTCGGAGATTCCGGAGGCGACGTTGACCGGGCTCGGGTTGAACCCCGGATCGAAGCGATCGGGAATCCTCGGGGCAGAAGAACCCGGCTGGAAGATCTGCCGGTGGACTGACGCGGAGTACCCGTCGAACTACAGCACAGCCGTCTACTCGACCACACACACGATCGATGAAGTGAGGACGAAACCGGGCAATACGAACTTCGAAGACATTGTGATCGCTGGCCGAACCGGCGTGCAGTACACGGACTCCTCGCACGCCGCCGACGAGTACTGCGTGGTCGCGTTCGAGACCGCGACCGGCTTCGCCCAGATCGACATGATCAATACAAGCTCGAAGTCCAAGCAGGTCGCACCGTGCGATCGGCTCCAGACGGTTGCCGAGGCCGTCGTTCCACTGATGCCGAAATAGCCGCCATCGTCGGGAGGGGAATTCCGTGGCAGACGAAAAGAATCGCTGGCAGACGCTCAAAGCCGAGGCTCAAGCTGGGAACCTGTACTTGGATCCATCAGTCGCCAAGGGCTGCCGCGATGCGAGCAACAAGCAGATCGAACTCTTCAAGACTCTGAAAGACGACCTCGTCACGCTGAAGACAGTCACCGGCCTCGGCCGCTTCAACTGTTCCGACCAGCTCGCCAAGATGCTCGGCATGAAAGCTGTTGGTGGGGAACGGGATTTCGATACCGCTTTCAAAGAACACATCGAAGTCCTCGAGCTGATCCGTGACACCATCGAGATCTCGGTGCAGAAGTACGAGAATCAGCAGTCCGATCAGGTCGCCGCGACAAACAACAAGGCCGCTGAACTCGAGAACGGGGGCAAGTGATGGCACTTCCCGCGATTCTGGCGGCTGCGGCGGTGGTCGGTGGCGCGTATGCCGGGCTGTCGGCGTATGCGAACGGTTCCACTCCGGAGCGGTCGACCGATGAGAGCCCGGATGCGACGATCGCCCGGAATCGGTTGACCGAGTTGCAGTCCGGGTTCGATGGTGATTATCAGGGCGGGCAGGTCAACGATTACGAAGAGCCGACCGAGATGTCGGATCTGTATGAGCGGGTGTCGGCGATGAATGTCGCCGATATCGCCACTCTGCACACGCGCTGGGAAAGTCTGCGTAATCAGATCGAGCAGGGGTTCAAGACCTATGACGCCGAGATCGGCAAGGCGATCGCCGAGAAGTGGACCGGTGATGCCGCGTCCAAGGCCGGTGAGGGGATCTCGCAGTACGTCGAGAAGTCCGGGAATCTGCTGGCTTCGGCGCAGATGATGGCGGAGAAGGTGAAGCTGGTGAAGTCGGCGGCGCAGGTCACCAAGGATCGGGTGCAGCCGCACGACGGGTCGACGGTGAGCGCGATCGCCAGCTGGATCCCCGGCCCCACCTGGAAGATGGACAGCCACAACAAGGAGACCGCGAAAGCCGAAGGCGCGGAAGTGGTTCGGGGCGTGTTCTACACCGCGGTCGAAGAGGCCGACACCCAGGTGCCGAAGGTTCCCGCGCCATACAACCCGGTGGTCACCGAGGACGAGACTCCAGGCGGCAAGTCGCCCGGGTCGACCAAGCCGACCACGACGCAGCCGACGACAACCCAGCCGACGACCACTCAACCCACCACCGAAGAACCGACGACCGAAGAACCGGCCACCGAGGACCCGTCCGACGACGACTCCGACGACGACACCTCGCCGTCGGGCACGAACCCGGCCACCACACCGGAGACACCGACGACCCCCACCACACCGGGCACCACGCCCGCCGGGACGAATCCGGCCGGGACCAGCGGGCTGCCGAGTGGCGGATCGCCGGGATCGCCGGGAGCGGGGACGCCCAGCGGCGGGACGCCGGGTGCCACCCAGCCGGGCACGCCGGGCGGCGCGACCACGCCGGGCGGCACGGTCGCGGCGGCGGGCGCGGCCGGGGCGGGCCGTAGCGGCATGGCCGGGATGGGCGGTATGGGTGCGGGCGGTGCGCGCGGCAAGGGCGAGGACGAGAACGAAACCGGGACCAAGGATTATCTGATCAACCAGCAGAACGGCGAGGAACTCACCGGCCTGTCCGAGGATCAGCGGGCTCGGACGGTGCCGCCGGTGATCGGCGAATGAGCGCCGGGCAGTGGCAGTTCAGCGCGCTCGGGTTCACCGTGTTGATGCGGTCTGTCGAACGCGATGTGCTGCCGTATCCGCTGGAAACCCACAGTGATGCCGAGACCGTCGACGAATACGACCGGCAGTGGCAGCGCGAGGCGCAGCGGATCCTGCCGATGTTCGACGCGACGCTGGAATCGGCGTTGCGGATCGTGCTGGCACCGGAGGGGCGGGTCGAACTGGCCGGGTTCGGCGACGGGGAGAGGTTGCGTTCTTTCGCGGCGGTGCAGGAACGTTCGGCGGTGCTGGTCGAACAGCAGCGGGTGCCGGTCGACGGTGCCGGCGGCGACATCCGGATGACGTTGCTGGGGATCGAGAGGCTGGCGGAGAAGCTGGCGGCCCGGCTGCCGAAGGTCGAGGCGGCCCGGGGCGAGGTGTTCTCGATGAACACCAACGACTTCGACGAGGAAGCACCGTACGACCCGTGGGCGGCGGATCGGCGCACGCCCCGGCAGCAGGCCGACGACTTCTTCGGGCGGACACGGTCGACACTGGTGTATGTGGCCGCGTATCCCGGTGCGGCGGTGGACAATCGGCCCGAACCGGGGCAGGGATTCCATGTGATGGACTTCCCGGACGGGCGCTACCTGGTGACCCAGCGTGGCTCGGTCGTCGAGGCACGACCGGGCGATACCGCGCAGGCGCGGCAGTCGGTGGTGCGATTGCTGAAGTCGGCTATCGCGCTGTACCGCGAGGAGAACGACCCCGCCTACCGGTGACCGGTTGTCCGGCCCGAGCGTGTGCGATGTGATCGGTAGCGGGTTTGTCGCAGAAAATCCTTCGACGTGACGCTCGCTCGGCGCTAGCGTGGTCCCTCGCCCCGCCGCCGTCGAGAGGAACCGCCGTGTCCGAAGCCGAGGCGATCGCCGCCAATCGCGCGAACTGGGATGATCGGGCCGAGGTGCACGTGCGCTCGCGGATGTATGACGTCGACGCCTTCCTGGCCGACCCGGACGACATCTCCTCGGTGGTGCGCAACGATCTCGCCGTGCTGGCCCCGCATCTGCCGCCGACCGGGGTCGCAGGCCGGTCGCTGCTGCATCTGCAATGCCATATCGGGACCGACACGGTGAGCTGGGCGCGGCTCGGCGCGGTCGAGGTCCACGGGCTCGATCTGTCACCGAACTCGCTGCGGCACGCGGCCCGGATCGCCGCCGCCGACGGGCGCGACCTCACCTGGGTGGAGGGCGACGCACGATTCGCCTCGACGCTGATCGACCGGCACTTCGACGTCGTCGTGACCAGCGCGGGCACGATCGTGTGGCTGCCCGAACTCACCGCGTGGGCGCGCTCGATCCATGACCTGCTGGCACCGGGCGGGGTGTTCCTGATTCGCGACGACCACCCGATCCTGGGCGCGATGGCCTTCGAGCCGTGGGAGATCGAGGACGACTACCTCGCCGGGAGCGGTGCGCGCACCTACTCGGATTCGGGGACCTACACCGAGGACTCCCAGGGGTCGATCACCCACACCACCAACCACGAGTGGCGCCACGACCTGGGCGAGATCGTCAGCGCGCTACTCGCGGCCGGGCTCGTCATCGAGGCGCTCGCCGAACTGCCCGCCATGGACTGGCCCGCGTTCCCGGATCTCGTCCCCTGCGCCGACGGCTGGACGCTGCCGGCCGGGAAACCCCGGATCCCACTGAACTTCGCCGTCGTCGCCCGCAAACCCGGACACTGACCGCCCCGGTTTCCGGGCGCCGAGACACGAGCAGACGCGGCGCCGACCGCCGCGCGCCCGGCGACGCGAACTCCGTGGGCGGCGGCCGAAGGCGCTGCTACTGCAGCCAGCCGGTGATGCGCTGGGCGATCGCGTCGGGGGTCAGGCCCAGGTCGTCGAGGATCTCGTTGCGGGAGGCGTGGTCCAGGAACTGTTGCGGGACACCGAGATCGCGGGTGGGGACATCGAGGCCGGCGTCGCGCAGGCGAGCCGAGACCGTGGAGCCGATGCCGCCGTGCAGGCCGCCGTCCTCGACGGTGACGACGAGACGGTAGTTCTCGGCGAGCTTGACCAGGGTGTCGGAGACCGGGATGACCCAGCGCGGGTCGACCACGGTGACCGAGAGGCCGTGCGGTTCCAGGAGTTCGGCGACACGCATGGCCGTCTCGGCGAACGGGCCGACGGCGACGAGCAGGACATCGCCGTGCTGGGACTGCGCGGAACCGGCGCCGGGCACGGCCAGGCGCAGCACATCGACACCGTCGAGGCGTTCGACGGCGGTGATGTCCTCGGCGACGCTGCCCTTCGGGAAGCGCAGCACGGTGGGGCCGTCGGCGATGGCGAGGGCTTCGGCGAGTTCCTCGCGCAAGGTGGCGCCGTCGCGCGGGGCGGCGACCCGGATGCCGGGGATGATGCCGAGCAGCGAGAAGTCCCACATGCCGTTGTGGCTGGCGCCGTCGGGACCGGTGACACCCGCGCGGTCCAGGACGACGGTGACCGGCTGCCGGAGCAGCGCGACATCCATCAGCAGCTGATCGAAGGCGCGGTTGAGGAAGGTCGAGTAGATCGCGACGACCGGGTGCATGCCGCCCAGCGCCAGGCCGGCGGCGGAGGTCATCGCGTGCTGTTCGGCGATGCCGACGTCGAACATGCGCTCGGGGAACCGTTCGCCGAAGGCGGCCAGGCCGGTGGGGCCGGGCATGGCGGCGGTGATGGCGACGATGTCCTCGCGGCGGGCGGCGTGCTCGATGAGTTCCTCGGAGAACACCGAGGTCCAGCCCTTGGCCTTCTTACCCGCGAGCGGGCGGCCGGTGAGCGGGTCGATCGGGTCGCAGGCGTGCATCTGGTCGGCGACGTGGTTCTCGGCGTGCTCGTAGCCGTTGCCCTTGCGGGTGACCACGTGCACGACGACCGGACCGCCGAAATCCTTGGCGCGGCGCATGGCCGCCTCGAGCGCGACCAGATCGTGGCCGTCGACCGGGCCGACGTACTTCATGCCCAGATCGGCGAACAGCTCCTGCGGGCTCACCGCGTCCTTGATCCCGGCCTTGAGCGCATGGACCATCGAGTACGCCGAATCCCCCACGGCAGGAATGCTTTTCAGGATGCGTTTGCCCGCGTCGAGGGCGTGCTCGTAGGCGGGCTGGGTGCGCAGCGCGGTCAGCCGGTCGGCCAGGCCGCCGATGGTGGGCGCGTAGGAGCGGCCGTTGTCGTTGACCACGACCACCACCGGACGGTCCGGGGCGCCCGCGATGTTGTTGAGCGCTTCCCAGCACATGCCGCCGGTGAGCGCGCCGTCGCCGACGACCGCGACGACGGTGCGGTCCTGGTCGTTGAGCGCGAACGCCTTGGCCAGACCGTCGGCATAGGACAGCGCGGCCGAGGCGTGCGAGGACTCGACCCAGTCGTGCTCGCTCTCGGACCGGCTCGGATAGCCCGACAGACCGTCGCGCATGCGCAGCGAGTCGAAGCGGTCCTTGCGGCCGGTGAGGATCTTGTGCACGTAGGCCTGGTGGCCGGTGTCGAAGATCAACGGGTCGGCCGGGGAATCGAAGATCCGGTGCAGGGCGATGGTCAGCTCGACCACGCCCAGGTTGGGACCGAGGTGTCCACCGGTGGCGGCGACCTTCTGCACCAGGAACTCGCGGATCTCGCCCGCCAGTTCCCGCAGTTGCGGCACGCTCAGCCGGCGCAGATCTTCGGGTGAATCCACCCGCGACAGCACTCCCACCTGAACTCGCTCCCTCCGGACTACAGTGTGATCCGCCCAGTGTATTTGGCCGCGCGACGGGCTCCGGCTCGCGGGCCCTTCCCGGGTGGCCCGCGCCGGGGTCTATGGTCTCGCCGGGCCCGCCCGGTCAGGCCGCTGAACTGCGCACGCGCGGCTGCCGTGGTGCACAGCCGCGACCCGGCGGGCTGTGAGGACTATCTCCCGCGCGTCCCCCGCCCCCACCCGGCCGGGGCCACCTACAGTGACGCTGTGGCCGAACCGGACGGTGTTGCGCGCACGATCGACCCGGGTGTGGTGGCCGGCATGCTCGACGAGGTGTACGCGGTCTGCCGCGACGACACCTCCGGTGCGCCCGCCGACTACATCCCCGAACTGGCCGCGGTGGCCCCCGATGCGTTCGGGTTGTGTCTGGCCACCGCCGACGGGCTGATCTACCGGGTCGGCGACACCGGGACCGGGTTCACCATCCAGTCGATCTCCAAGCCGTTCACCTATGCCCTGGCGCTGGCCGATCGCGGCCTCGACGGAGTCGCCGAACACATCGACGTGGAGCCCTCGGGTGAGCCGTTCAACGAGATCAGCCTGGATCCGCAGACCCAGCGGCCGAGCAACCC
Source organism: Nocardia sp. NPDC059177 (assembly GCF_042755165.1). Classification (NCBI taxonomy): domain Bacteria; kingdom Bacillati; phylum Actinomycetota; class Actinomycetes; order Mycobacteriales; family Nocardiaceae; genus Nocardia; species Nocardia sp. NPDC059177. Next base: position 7,941 of record NZ_JBHZBX010000013.1, read on the forward strand.
GATGATCAACTCGGGCGCGATCACCGCGGCCTCGCTGATCCGCGGGCGCGACACTGCCGAGAAGTTCGAGCGGGTGCGCCGCTGCTACTCCCGTTTCGCCGGGCGCGAGCTGACGATGGACCCGGCGGTCTACGAGTCCGAGGCGCGCACCGGCTACCGCAACCGGGCCATCGGCTACATGTTGCGCTCGGTCGGCATCATCGACGCCGACCCCGACGACGCGGTCGACCGGTACTTCCGGCAGTGTTCACTCGAGATCACCTGCGCGGACCTGGCGGTGATGGCGGCGACGCTGGCCGACAACGGGGTGAATCCGAAGACCAGGGAACGCGCGCTGTCGGCCGCGCTGACCGAGCGGGTGCTCAGCGTGATGACCACCTGCGGGATGTACAACGCCGCGGGTGACTGGGTGACCACGGTCGGCCTGCCTGCCAAGAGCGGGGTCGGCGGCGGGATCATCGCGGTGCTGCCCGGTCAGCTGGGGATCTCGGTGTACTCGCCGCGGCTGGACGCGCACGGCAACAGCGTGCGCGGGGTGGCCGCCTGCCGGGAGCTGTCGCGGCGGCTGGAACTGCATTTCTGTCACGTGACCCGCTCGGCGCGCACGGCGATCCGCGCCGACTACTCGGTGGCCCAGGTGCCCTCGCGGCTGCGCCGCAGTCCCGGGGACGCCGCGGTGCTCGACGCGCACGGCGACCGGGCCCGGATCTACGAACTGCACGGCGACCTGCTGTTCTCCGGCGCCGAACGGGCGGTGCGGGCGATCGAGGGCAAGGCGGGCGTGCTCGACGCGCTGGTGATCGATCTGCGGCGGGTCGGCGAGGTGAGCGCGGTGGCGCGGGAGATGTTCGACAAGTTGCAGGCCGGGCTCGTCGGCCGGGACACCCGGGTGGCGCTGGTCGACCCGGACGCCAAGGTCGGGCACGAGGCGTCGAGCCTGGACCCGAAGGACCCGCGCGGGCGGGTGTTCATCGACCGCGACACCGCCACCGAATGGTGCGAGGACATCGTCCTGGCCCGGCACCGGCCCGCCGGGACCACCCGCACCTCGATCGAGCTCGCCGAGCATCCGCTGCTGGCCGGGCTGGACGACACCGACCGCGCCGCGCTGGCCACCGACTTCCAGGCACGGACGCTGGCGCGCGGGGAGGTGATCGCCGAGCGGGGCGGGCCGCGGTCGGGTCTGTATCTGATCCTGGCGGGACGGGTGCGGATGACATTCGCGGGAGCCGACGGGCGGGTGCACCGGCTGGTGACCCTGTCGGCGGGGATGTCGTTCGGGGAGATCCCGATGCTGCTCGGCGAACCGTTCGTCAACGACATCGTCGCCGAGACGCGGGTGCGGGTGGCGGTGCTGAGCCCGGCCGCCTTCGACGCGCTCGCCCAGGCGCATCCGCGGCTGAAACTGGCACTGCTGCAACGGCTCGCGGCCGGGGCGTACGCGCAGATGGATGCCGCGCTGCGGACCATCTCGGGCAACCCGAGCAACTACTAGGAACTCGGGCCGGGCACCGGCCGTTGGCAGCTGAGGGAAACGTTTCGCGGCGACGGGAGTGGCACGGTGGGCGAGAAATCCTGGCAGGCGAGCACCACGATGCTCGGGCGCGGCACGGTCGGCGCTGTCCCGGATCTGATCCGGGTGACGCTCTCGGTCGAGTCGCGGGCCGCGACGGTCGCCGAGGCCTACGGGCGCGCGGGTGACCGGGTGAGCGCGGTGGTCACCGCCCTGCGCACGGCCGGGGTGCGCGATGCGGACATGGCGACCAGTGGGCTGAGTGTGCGCACCGAGACCGTTTACACCGACAACGGACGCACCGAGATCACCGGCTACCTGGCCGGCACCGGGCTGAGTGTGTCGCTGCGCGAAGGCACCGGCACCGAACCGGCCGAAACGGTCGCCGCGGCGGTGACCGCGGGCGGTGACGATGTCCGTCTCGGCGGGTTGACCAGGGAGATCGCCGATCCGGAGCCGCTGCTCGCCCAAGCCCGCGACGCCGCGTTCGACGACGCGAAGACCAAGGCCGAGCAGTACGCGGCGCGGGCGGGCGTGCGGTTGGGCGCGGTGCTGCAGATCTCCGAGGACATCGCTGCCCCGGTGCCGCGCGCCTACGAGATCAGCGGGAACGCGGCCCCGATGATGGCGCGCGGCAGTGCGCCGGTGCCGGTGGTGCCGGGCGAGACCGAGGTCGCCGCCACGGTGCGCGTCACCTGGGCGCTGGACTGAGCAGGTAGCCGGGGTTCAGCGGTCGAGCAGGGCCACGCATTCGACGTGGTGGGTGCCGGGGAAGGCGTCGAAGGCGCGCAGGTCGGCCAGGTGGTAGCCGGCGTCCAGGTAGAGGCCCAGGTCGCGGGCGAACGCGGCGGGGTCGCAGCCGATGTGGACGATGCGGCGGGGGTCGGCGTCGGCGACGGCGGCGATGATCTCCTTGCCCGCGCCCGCGCGCGGCGGGTCGAGGACGACGACGTCCGGTGTGCCCGCGGCGCTGTGGGTGCGCACCCAGCGTTCGACCCGGTCGGCGCGCAGGTCCAGCCAGGGCAGATCGCGCAGGGCCGCGGTGCCGTCGGCGACGGCTGAACGCGCCGATTCGACGGCCGCGACGGCGCCGGTCTGCCCGGTCTGCTCGGCCAGGCGCGCGGCGAAGACACCGACACCGCTGTACAGGTCCCAGCCGGACCCGCCCGGCGTCAGCCCGGACCATTCGGCGACCAGGTCCGAATAGCATTGCGCGGCACGATGATGCGCCTGCCAGAAGCCGGTGGCCGCCAGTTCCCAGCGTCGCCCGGCGACATACTCGACCGCCCGGCCGGTCCCGGCCATCACCCATTCCTCACGCGGCGCGTTGGTAGCGGACTTGCGCGCGGCCGCGCGGTCGCGAATCGCCCCACGGTCGTCACCGCCGGGCCCGCCGGATTCCCGGCGCCGGGTGGGATGCTGACGACCACGGCCGCGACCCGCGCCGCGCGGGGTCCCGGGCCTGCCGCCGCCACGGGCGGTGTCGTCGGCGGCGGCCAGTTCGACGATGTGGCGCACGCCGTCGCCGTCGACGGCGACGACCAGATCGCTGCCGGGAGTCCAGCTCCGCTGCGCGACGCCGTCGAGCGCGCCGGCCACCGGCTGCGGGCAGCGCAGGTCCGGGATCACCGCGGTGCTGCGGTAGCGGTGCACACCGGCGCGTCCCGCGTCGTCGACTACCAGCCGCACCCGGGTCCGCCAGCCGCCGGTCACCTCGGCGGCATCGCCCGCGATGGGTTCGACGGTGATCTCGGGCTCGATACCGGCCAGCCTGCGCAGCTGCTCGGCCACCACAGTGGCCTTGAGCGCGCGCTGCGCGGCCGGGGTGGCGAAGGAGAAATCGCAGCAGCCCGCGCCACCGGGACCCGAGACCGGGCAGGTCGCGGGGACCCGATCCGGCGACGCCTCGACGATCTGCACCGCGTCGGCCCGGCAGAACGAGCCACCCCGGTCCTCGGTGACACGCGCCAGCACCAGCTCGCCGGGCAGCCCGTGGCGCACGAACACCACGCGGCCCTCGTGGCGGCCCACACAGAATCCGCCGTGCCCGGGCGGGCCGAGCCGGATCTCGAATTCCTGTCCGCGCCAGTCACTCACGACCGCACCCACTCACTGTCTCGACCTGCGCGCGGCTCATCCGCGTCGACCCGGTTGTTCGAAGCCACGCCGCACCGAACCCGGCGCGTTGCCCTCGGCGGCCTGCTTGGCCCGCGTCGAGGAACTGAGCTGCCAGGGCACACTCGTCACCATCACGCCCGGCTCGAACAGCAGGCGCCCCTTCAGGCGCAGCGCGGACTGATTGTGCAGGACCTGCTCCCACCAGTGGCCGACCACGTATTCGGGGATGAACACGGTGACCACGTCGCGCGGGGCGTCCTTGCGCACGCGTTTGACGTAATCGAGCACCGGCTTGGTGATCTCGCGGTACGGCGATTCGATCACCTTCAGCGGGACATTGATCTCGCTGTTCTCCCACTCCCGGACCAGGCGGCGGGTGTCGGCGTCGTCGACGTTGACCGTGATCGCCTCGAGGGTGTCGGGGCGGGTGGCGCGCGCGTAGGCCAGGGCCCGGCGGGTGGGCAGGTGCAGTTTGGAGACCAGCACGATGGAATGGGTGCGGCTGGGCAGCACACCGTCCCAGTCGGACTCGTCGAGTTCGCGCGAGACCGAGTCGTAGTGGCGGCGGATGAGTTTCATCACCACGAAGATGGCGACCATGGTCGCGATGGCGATGTAGGCGCCGGCGAAGAACTTGGTGATCAGCACGATCACCAGCACCGCGCCCGTCGCGGTGAGACCGATCGCGTTGATCACCCGGGAACGCTGCATCTTCGCGCGCTGGGCCGGGTCGGTCTCGGTGCGCAGCAGCCGCGTCCAATGCCGCAGCATGCCGGTCTGGCTCAGCACGAACGAGACGAACACCCCGACGATGTAGAGCTGGATGAGCTTGGTCACCTCGGCACCGAACAGGACAACGAACGCGATCGCCGCGCCCGCCAGGAACAGGATGCCGTTGGAGAAGGCCAGCCGGTCGCCGCGGGTGTGCAGCTGACGGGGCAGATAGCGGTCCTGGGCCAGGATCGAGCCGAGCACCGGGAAGCCGTTGAACGCGGTGTTGGCGGCGAGCACCAGGATCAGCGCGGTGACGATCGTGATGAAGAAGAAGCCGATCGGGAAGCCGTGGAAGACGGCCTCGGCGAGCTGGGCGATCAGTGTCTTCTGGTGGTAGCCGTCCGGGGCGCCGACCAGGTTCGAGGTGTCGTGGGCGTAGACGATGCCGATCTTCTGGGCCAGGATGATGATGCCCATCAGCAGCACGATCGCGATGCCGCCCAGCATGAGCAGCGTCGTCGCCGCATTGCGCGACTTGGGTTTCCGGAACGCGGGCACACCGTTGCTGATCGCCTCCACACCGGTCAGCGCGGCGCAGCCGGAGGAGAACGAGCGCGCGATCAGGAACGCGAAGGCCACGCCGTAGAGGTGTTCGTCCTCGGCCTCCAGCCCGAAACCGGCGGACACGGCGTGGATGTCGTCACCGAGGACGTAGATCCGGAACAGGCCCCAGCCCAGCATCACGCCCATGCCGATGATGAAGGCGTAGGTCGGGATCGCGAAGGCCTTACCGGATTCGCGTACGCCGCGCAGGTTGATCGCGGTGAGCACGGCGATCGCCACCACCGCGAACAGCACCTTGTGCGTGGCCACGAACGGGACGGCCGAGCCGATATTGGAGGCGGCCGAGGAGATCGACACCGCCACGGTGAGCACATAGTCGACCAGCAGCGCGCTGCCGACGGTCAGACCCGCGTTGGGGCCCAGGTTCTTCGTCGCGACCTCGTAGTCGCCGCCACCGGACGGATAGGCGTGCACGTTCTGGCGGTAGCTGGCGACCACGACCGCCATCACCAGCGCGACGGCCAAACCCACCCACGGCGCGTACACGTAGGCGGAGATGCCCGCCGCCGACAGGACCAGGAAGATCTCCTCCGGCGCGTAGGCCACCGAGGACATCGCGTCGGAAGCGAACACCGGAAGAGCGATACGCTTGGGCAACAAGGTGTGGCCGAGCGAATCGCTACGGAACGGCCTGCCCAGCAGCACACGCTTGGCTGCCGTCGTCAACTTGGACACCGGGCTGAGCATAGAGCAGTTGATCGGTCCCCTCGCGCGCGCTCACCGGCCGCGACGGTGGCGTGGCGAGTGTTTGCGCCACGGCGCCGAGGGGAAAATGGGCGATGGGAGAACGCGGCGGGTACGGTCCATGCCGGACATGCCACGGGTCGGCCAGGAACGAGGGTGCACGGTGTACGTAGTGATCATGGGGTGCGGGCGTGTCGGCTCATCGCTGGCGCGCGCCCTGGTCCGGGTGGGGCACGAGGTCACGGTGATCGACCGCGATCCCAGCGCGTTCCGCCGGCTCGGTGAGGGGTTCACCGGTCAGGAGGTCGTCGGCGTCGGCTTCGACCGTGATGTGCTGACCCGCGCGGGGATCGAGCGCGCCGACGCGTTCGCCGCGGTGTCCTCCGGTGACAACTCCAACATCATCTCGGCGCGGGTGGCCAGGGAGATGTTCGGGGTGGAACGTGTCGTCGCACGCATCTACGACGCCAAACGCGCCGAGGTGTACGAGCGCCTCGGCATCCCTACCATCGCGACCGTGCCGTGGACGACCGACCGGTTCCTGCGCACGCTGATCGGCGACAGCTCCACCACCACCTGGCGCGAACCCACCGGCACGGTGGCCGTGTCCCAGCTGACGCTGCACGAAGAGTGGTTCGGGCGCACCGCGCGCGATCTGGAACGCGCGCTCGGGGTGCGGGTGGCGTTCCTGCTGCGCTTCGGTCAGGGCGTGCTGCCCGACGCGAAGACGATCATCCAGGCCGACGACGTGGTCTACGTCGCGGCCACGTCCGGCAGTGTCGGTGAGGTCGTCGCGCTGGCGGCCAAGCCCCCCGTGAGCGAGGACTGAACATGAAGGTGGCCATCGCCGGAGCGGGCGCGGTCGGGCGTTCGATCGCCAGGGAACTGCTGCGTGGCGGGCATCGGGTGATGCTGCTGGAACGCCAGCTCGACCACATCGATCCCACCGCCATCCCGGACGCGGTGTGGGTGCACGCCGACGCCTGCGAGCTGTCGCTGCTGGAGAACGCCGACCTCGAGACCTACGAGGTGGTCATCGCCGCCACCGGCGACGACAAGGCGAATCTGGTGCACAGTCTGCTCGCCAAGACCGAGTTCGGCGTGCGCCGGGTGGTCGCGCGGGTCAACGATCCGCGCAACGAATGGCTGTTCAACGAGTCGTGGGGGGTCGACGTCGCGGTGTCGACGCCGCGGCTGCTGGCCTCGCTGGTCGAGGAGGCGGTCTCGGTGGGTGATCTGGTGCGGCTGATGACACTGCGCCAGGGCCAGGCCAATCTGGTGGAGATCACCCTGCCCGCCGACACCCAGCTGGCCGGTAAACCGGTGCGTTCGCTGACCATGCCGCGCGACACCGCGCTGGTGACGATCCTGCGCGGCGGGCGGGTCATCGTGCCCCAGCCCGACGACCCGTTCGAGGGCGAGGACGAACTGCTGTTCGTCACCTCGGTGGAGGCCGAGGAGGACCTGCGGCTGTCGCTGGCCACCCACGGCGTGCGGCCCTAGGCGACCTTCAGCTCCGCGCGCAGCTTGTTCAGCGCGCGATGCTGCATGACCCGCACGACGCCGGGGCTGGTGCCGATGGCCTCGGCGGTCTGCGCTGCGCTCCAGCCGAGCACGATCCGCATGACCAGCACCTCGCGATGGTTGGGGGCCAGCACCTTCATCAGGTCGTGGGCGGCGGCGCGGCGTTCGTTGGCCATCGCCCACTCCTCCGGGCCCGCCGCCGCGCAGGCGGTGTCGGGCAGGTCGGCCATCGGGTAGGCGGTGTGCTTGCCGCGGCGGAACGCGTCGGAGACCTTGTTGGCGGCGATGCCGTAGACGAAGGCCAGGAACGACTTGCCCTGGTCGCGGTAGCGCGGGATGGCGGTGACGGTCGCCATCAGGACTTCCTGGGTGACGTCGTCGGCGGTGACGGTGAGGTGTCCGGTGGCACCCATCCGCGCCGAGCAGTAGCGCCGCACCAGCGGGTGCACCAGGCGCACGATCTCGGCGACGGCGTCGCGGTCACCGCGCGCGGCGGCACCGACCAGCGCGTCGAGTTGCGCGGCAACGCGCTTGCTCTCCGACATGGCGGGGGCGGAGGTCTTCGACGCGCCGGACGGTCGGTGCTCGGAAGCCATCATGGTCGCCGGTCCTTTCACGATCACTGCGTTTTTCCTACGCATTGATCGTGCGTCGAACGACCGGGGAGAACCAGACACCCCAGGGTGGGTACTCCCCCACCCACGCACCCTCAGGCGGGCGCGGAATCCTTTCCGGCACCGGCTTTGTCGGCTTTCTCGGCCGGGAGGTGTCCCGCGCGGCGCACCGCCCACACGGTGACCACCAGCGCCACCGCGGTCAGCGGCCAGCCCATCGCGATGCGGGCCACCGCGAGCCAGGTGGTGTGGTCGGTGTCGTAGAGCTGCGACTGCACCAGGTAGCGGGCACCGAAGACGACCACCCACACCGCGGTCGCCAGGCTGTAGAGCTTGCGCACGCGCGCGTCGGTGCGCCAGCCGCTGCCGTGCCCGTTGAGCGCGCCCCAGATCACCCCGACCAGGGGGCGGCGCAGCAGGATCGACAGCAGGAACACGCTCGCGTAGACCAGGCTGGTGTAGATGCCGAACAGGAAGAAGCCTTTGGCCTCGCCCATCCGGTAGGCGATGAACGCGCACACGCCGACACCGAGGAAACCCGAGATGGCCGGCTGGACCGGATCGTGGCGGACCAGCCGCCAGATCAGCACCGCGGCGGCGACGCCGAGCGCGGCCCAGATGGCGGCGGTCAGCCCGCCGAAGGTGTTGACCGGTACGAAGACCAGCACCGGGAGGGTGGAGTAGATCAGGCCGCTGAACCCGCCGAGCTGTTCGAGCAGGGTCTGTTCGGTCTGCTCGACCTCGGCGTCGGTGTCCGGGTCGACCGGGTCAGCGGTCGCCACGGGCAGCACCACGGTGGGTTCGGGGTCCGCGTAGCGGTACTCGTCGCTGGAGGGCATACGTCAGCTGTTCCCGCGCAATTCGTAGTAGGGGTTGAAGATCACCTTGCGGCCGTCGCGGTCACCGACCCGGCCACGGACCAGGATGCGCCTGCCCGGTTCGATCCCGGGAATGCGCCTGCGCCCGATCCAGACCAGGGTGATCGCGTCGGTGCCGTCGAAGAACTCGGCCTGCACGGTCGCGCCCGCGGCCTTGGGACACGCTTCCACACTGCGGAGCCTGCCGACGATTGTCGCTTCCTCACCGCGACAACAGTCCGCGGCGCGCCGGGCACCGGAGGCATCGGCCGTCTCGGCCAGTTCCTCGGCGTCGAGCTCGTCGATATCGGCGGTCAGGCGGCGCCCCAGCCGGCGAAAATATCCCGAGTCCGGACCCGATCCCGACTTGTGTCCGCCCGTGGATGACGACATTGCACGCTTCTCCCGCTAGTTGGCCGTACACCGCCACTGTAGATGGGCAAACGGGCGGCCGCTACGCTCGGTCCGTGTTGCGCACCCCACCCCAGGTCACCGTGGTCGCCCTGCCCGGAACCGGTTCCGACGCCGATTTCGCCGCCCGCGCGTTCGGTCCGGCCGCAGCCGCGCGTGGGTGGGCGTTGCACGCCGTCGAACCGGATCCCCAGGCCGTGATCGCGAGCTATATCGCGGCTTTGGATGCCGCCGCGGCCCGCGGTCCCGTCCTGGCCGCAGGGATTTCCCTGGGCGCCGCGGTGGCGCTCGACTGGGCAGCCGGGCAGCCCACCGCGGTGGTCGGTGTGATCACAGCATTACCCGCCTGGACGGGCGCCGAAACCGCCGCCTGCCCGGCCGCGTTGAGCGCCTCGGTTACCGCCGGGCAACTACGCGCCGACGGCCTGGACGCGGTACTCGCCCGCATGCGGGCATCGAGCCCACCGTGGTTGGCGGCGGCCCTCACCCGGTCCTGGCGCAGCCAGTGGCCGCATCTGCCCCAGGCCCTGGACGAGGCCGCCGCCTACGCCTGGCCGACCCGCGAGCAACTGGCGACGATCACGGTCCCGGTGGCGGTGGTCGGCGCGAGCGACGACCCGGTCCACCCGATCGCCGTCGCCGAGGAGTGGGCGAGCGACCTCCCCCACGCGAGCTTGCGCCGGGTGACCCTCGCCGAACTCGGCGAAAACCCCGCGATCCTCGGCGAAGCGGGCTTCGCCGAACTGGACGCGACACTCGCGAGTTCGACGCTGCCCACCACCACCTGACCAGCGAACATCCCTGCGCGAGTCCTAATTCAGGCCGAGTTGTTGCATGGCCGAACCGTCCGCACCGCGACGCGGCTCGTCGGGCAGCTGGGGCGGCAGCGCCGAGGGCGGCGGGGCGGCGGCCGCGGCGGCCTGCGCGGCCAATGCCTGCTGCTGGGCCAGCACCTGCTGCTGGTGGGCGGCGGCGAGCTGTTCGGCCAGTTCCTGCGGCAGCACCACCGGCAGCGGGTCACGCACCGGCAGCGGCTCGCTGCCACGACGCACCACCGCGTCGGCGAGGACCGCGCGGGCGGCGGTGATCAGCGGACTGCGGTCGTCGACCGCGCCCGAGGGGCCCGCGGCGACCAGGCGGATCATCCAGCGCGGTCCGTCGACACCGATGAAGCGCAGATCGGCGCCCTCGGTGATCGCCTTGACCTCGCGACCCCACGGCCCCTTCTCGACCGCGACGCTCGCCCCGTCGCCACGCAGCGACTCGGCCAGATCGGCGGCCACCGTGCGCCATTGACCCGCCGACTTCGGCGCGGCGTAGGCGGCGACGGTGAGCCGGCCGTGTTCGGTGGCCAGGTGCACCGCCTGCGGTGTGCCGTCAGGGCTCATCTCCACCTGGAGCTGACCGCCCTGGGGCACCGGGATGAGCACCGAGCCCAGGTCGAGGCGTTTGGCGACGACCTCCTCGGACACCTCGCTGATGTCGTAGGGGCCCGCGGCGGCGTCCGGCTCGTGGTCGAAGTTGCCGTAGATGCGCTCGTCGGTCGGCGCGTCGTCGAAGTCGAGGTGCGCGAAGTCCGGGCGCGGGAACTCGTCGGTGTCGTAGTCGTCCTCGTCGTAGCCGTCGAGGTCGTACTCGTCGGCTTCGGCATAGTCGTCTTCGTCGTAGGACTCGTCGTAGTTCGCCGGCTCGTCCTCGCGCGGTGCGCGCTTCTTCTTTCCGAACAGACCCATTACGCCTCCTCGCCGGTCAGGCTGGCATGCCCGCCGCTCGACCCGTATCCGCCCGCGCCGCGCGCGGTGTCGTCGAGGTCGTCGACCTCGGTGAAATCGACCAGTTCGACGCGCTGCACGAGCAGCTGCGCGATCCGGTCGCCGCGGCGCAGCTCGATGGCGGTGCGCGGGTCGTGGTTGATCAGGCACACCTTGATCTCGCCGCGGTAGCCGGCGTCGACCGTGCCCGGGGTGTTGACCACCGAGAGACCGGCCTTGGCCGCGAGGCCGGACCTGGGGTGGATCAGGCCGACCGTGCCGACCGGCAACGCGATCGCGATCCCGGTGCCGACCAGCACCCGCTCCCCCGGTTCGATGATCACATCTTCGGTGGTACAGAGATCGACGCCCGCGTCACCCGGATGGGCACGCGTCGGCACGGGAATGCCGGGATCGAGCCGCCGCAGCGGAATCGGTGCAAGTGCGTTCACATCGGTCGAGCCTACGCGTTCCGGCCCCGACCTTGCGGTCAGAGCCCCGGCGCGGTGGCTTACTCTGGACAGGTGCCCGACCAGCCCCATTCCACGACCACCGACCCCGACCACCCCGCGCCCGCGGCGCATCGGGCCTCGCCCTATCGGGAGCGCCTGTGGGTACCGCTGTGGTGGTGGCCGATCGGCTTCGCGATCGCCGGTCTGCTGGCCGCCGAGATCCACATGGGCGCGCCGGGCCTGCGGGCCTGGCTGCCGTATGTGTTGCTGGCGCCGGTACCGGTCTGGATTCTGTTGTGGATGAGCAGGCATCGCCTGGAAGTCACCGTCGCGCCCGACGGTGCCGCGGAACTGCGCGTCGACCGGGCCCACCTGCCGGTGAGTTTCGTCGCGCGCGCCGCGGCCGTCGCGCCGACAGCCAAGAGCGCGGCGCTGGGCCGTCAGCTCGACCCCGCCGCCTATGTGCAGCACCAGGCCTGGATCGGGCCGATGGCGCTGCTGGTTCTCGACGACCCGGACGACCCGACGCCGTACTGGTTGGTCAGTACGCGCAGGCCGGACCGGGTCCTGGCCGCGCTCGGACTCCCGAGCGCGGGCTGACCCGTCGCGTCGTCGTCTAGGCGGCGCAGTCCATGCAGATGAGCTGACCACCCTTTTCGCTGGCCAGTCGGCTGCGGTGGTGCACGAGGAAACAGCTCGAGCAGGTGAACTCGTCCGCCTGCTTCGGGACCACCCGAACGCTGAGTACCTCGTCGGACAGGTCCGCGCCGGGAAGCTCGAACGATTCCGCTGTATCGGACTCGTCGATGTCCACGACGGCGGACTGCGCCTCGTTGCGGCGGGCCTTCAGCTCCTCGAGCGAATCCTCCGACACTTCGTCGGATTCGGTGCGCCGCGGTGCGTCATAGTCGGTTGCCATGTCGTCTTCCCCTCAGTCCTTACTCCGTATATCCCGGATCAGTTCGATTGCCGAACCCCACTGGGATTCGGCGTTCGTTCCGCCCCGCCGGTGGTGCACCTCACACGTACACCGGTCGCCTATCAGGGTCGATCGGCGATCGATCACTCCGACAGCGTTCGGTTAACGCAGGACATGCCCTGGTTGTTCCCGCGACCGATCACCGTTTCACCGGTGATTATTCGATCTGGGCGGGCAGACAATAGCGGACCTGCGGACAAATGTCGCAATCACAACCCGGCCGAGTCGAAACCGACGACGAATCTTCACCTACCGGGAAACTCGCCGAGACCTCCCGCACTCGCGGACTGCCGCCGGACTCGTAGAGTGAGCCCGTGGTTTCACTGATCACCGAAGGCAGCGCGACCGATCGCGACGGCAAACCCTACCCGCGGCGGCGGCCCGAGCTCTGGCTCGTGCTCGTCCTCGTGCTGGCTCTGGTCAGCTTGTTCGTCTGGATCACGGCGTTTCGGACCCATGACGACAGCAACGCGCCGATGGCCTGCAACGCGCCGAGCACGCCGACCGGAGCCAACGCGCCCCAACCCGCGCCGCTCGGTACCCGGGTGAGCCCCTCGCGGCTGGACAACGTCGACCCGGCCGCCCTGTCGGAGTCGAAGGTGCGCGTGTTCAACGCCAACGGCCAGAGCGGTCAGGCCGGTCACATCGCCTCGGCGCTGGGCGATCTCGGCTTCGCCGGCGCGCCGGGGACACAGGTCGGTAACGATCCGGTCTATGTCAACGGCGATCTCACCTGCACCGGTCAGATCCGCTTCGGCGTCAACGGCCGCCCGGCCGCCGCCTCGGTCCAGCTGGTCGCGCCGTGCGCCGAGCTGATCGAGGATTCGCGGACCGACGACACCGTGGACCTGGTGCTCGGGCTGGCCTTCGGCGAGTCGCTGCGGCCCGGCGCCGACGCCGAAGAGGTGCTGCGGTCGCTGCGCAATCTCGCACCCGGCGCGAGTTCGTCCTCGATCGATCCCGATCTGCTCGAGGCCGCGCGCACCGTCTCCTGCTGAACCGCGCCGGGTCAGTCCGGCAGCGGCGTGAACGCGCCTGACTGTTCGAGCACCTGGGTCAGGTCGGCGGCGACACCCGGGGCGGCGACCACGGCGAGTTCGCCCTCGGCGCCGCCGACGGTGATCGCGGGCACCCGCACCACCGCGCCCGCCTCGGCGGCGATGAGTGCGCCCGCGGCCCAGTCCCAGGCGTTGAGGCCGTGTTCGTAGAACGCGTCCAGGCGGCCCGCCGCGACATGGCACAGGTCCATCGCGGCGGCGCCGAGCCTGCGGATGTCGCGGATCCTCGGCAGCACCTGGGTGAGGATCTGCGCCTGCCGCTCGCGACGCACCCGGCCGTAGGCGAAACCGGTGCCGACCAGCGCGACAGCCAGGGAGTCCTCGGCGCTGCAGCGCAGCGCGACGACGGTGCCGTCGGCGTGCACGGCCGTGGCGCCCGCGCCGCGGGCGGCGCTGTAGGTGACCGCGGCTGCCACGTCGACGACCGCGCCCGCGACCGGCTCCCCGTCCCGCACAGCGGCCACCGAGACCGCGTAGCCGGGCAGCCCGTAGAGGAAGTTCACCGTGCCGTCGATGGGGTCGACGACCCAGGTGACGGTGCCCGGCGCAGTCGCGCCGACATCCCCGCCGCCCTCCTCGCCGAGAATCGCGTCGGCGGGCCGGTGCCGGGCGAGCAGGCCACGGATCAGCTGTTCGGATTCGGTGTCGACGACGGTGACCGGATCGGTGACGTGGCCCTTGGTGGTGACGGCGCCCGCGACGGGCCCGCCCGCGGCGAACACCTCGGGTCGGCGCGAGCGCACATGGGCGGCCGCGGCTTCGGCCAGTTCGATCGCGAGCGAGCGCAACCGTTCCGGCTCGTCGGCGGTGCTGCGGAGGGTGGAGGTCTCGGAGGTCGTGTAGTCGGGCACGACTCCATCGGATCACATGTCGCGCCGCCCGGCGCCGGAGGTGACTACCGCTACTCTTTGTCAGGCACATCGACCGCGTCAGGCAAGGGGTTGCACCATGTCCGCTCGGGGGCACGCATTCGGCATCGATATCGGCGGTAGCGGGGTGAAGGGCGCGGTGGTCGATCTGGCCACCGGCACCCTCACCCACGACCGGATCAAGATCGCCACACCACACCCGGCCACGCCCGCCGCGGTGGCCGAGGCCGTCGCCGAACTGGTGGCGAAGGCACAGTGGGAGGGTCCGGTCGGGCTCACCATGCCGTGCGTGGTGCTCGACGGGCACGCCAGGACCGCGGCCAACATCGATCCGTCCTGGATCGGCACCGACGCGCGCGCGCTGTTCTCCGCGGCGCTGGACGGCCGCCCGGTGACGGTGCTCAACGACGCCGACGCCGCCGGGCTGGCCGAGGACAGCTACGGCTCGGCGCGCGATCTGCACGGGCTGACCATCATGCTCACCTTCGGCACCGGCATCGGCTCCGCGCTGCTCTACAACGGCACGCTGGTACCCAATTCCGAGCTCGGCCACATCCTGGTCGGCACGGACGAGGCCGAGCATCTGGCCGCCGCGTCGGTCAAGGATCGCGAGGATCTCGGCTACCCCGAGTGGGCGCGCCGGGTGAGCACCGTGCTGAGCACCATCGAGGCCCTGTTCTGGCCGAAGGTCTTCATCGCGGGCGGCGGCATCAGCCGTGATCACGAGCAGTGGATTCCGTTGCTCACCAACCGAACTCCGGTGATTCCGGCGGTGCTGAAGAACACCGCGGGTATCGTCGGTGCTGCTATGGCCATCGATGCGGGGCTCGCGCCCTGACTCGCCAGGAGGGGCGGCGCAACGCCTCGGTGGCATCGTGCCATGAGTACCCTGGTTGGATCGTTACAATGGAACACGTCCGGCGGTGAGCCGGTGAAACCTTCCGGCCGCGGCCGGTCGCGAGAAGGCTGGTGAACATACCGGCTTCCCCGGCCGACGCACCGCCGGTGCAACCCGACCGACCGCTCCGCCGGAAAACCACTCTGGCGTGACGCCGCACGAGACCGTCACGAAAGGGCGTACGTGGTAGCCACGAATACCCGTCAGACCGCCGACTCGGCCGACGCCGATGCCGACGACGCCGTAACCCCGGCCAAGAAGGCGCCGGCCAAGAAGGCCGCCGCCAAGAAGGCCCCGGCGAAGAAGGCCGCTGCCAAGAAGGCCCCGGCGAAGAAGGCGGCCGCCAAGAAGGCGCCGGCCAAGAAGGCCGCCGCCAAGAAGGCGAGCTCGGCCGAAGGCGGCGAGGAGCAGCTCGACGACGAGTCGATCGAACTCGACGACCTCGGCGATCTCGAGGTCTCCGAGGACGAGCTCACCGACGGTGAGACGCTGGTCGAAGAGGCCACCGAGGAAACCGCCGAAGCCGAGACCGACACCGAGGAGCCCTCCGAGAAGGACAAGGCTTCCGGCGATTTCGTCTGGGACGAGGAGGAGTCCGAGGCGCTGCGCCAGGCGCGCAAGGACGCCGAGCTCACCGCCTCCGCCGACTCGGTGCGCGCCTACCTCAAGCAGATCGGCAAGGTCGCGCTGCTCAACGCGGAGGAGGAGGTCGAACTCGCCAAGCGGATCGAGGCGGGCCTGTTCGCCGCGGAGAAGATGCGCGAGTTCGCCGAGGCGGGCGAGAAGCTCTCGGTGACCACCCGCCGCGATTTCAACTGGATCGTGCGCGACGGCAACCGCGCCAAGAACCATCTGCTCGAGGCCAACCTCCGCCTGGTGGTCTCGCTGGCCAAGCGCTATACCGGTCGCGGCATGGCGTTCCTGGACCTGATCCAGGAGGGCAACCTCGGCCTGATCCGCGCGGTCGAGAAGTTCGACTACACCAAGGGTTACAAGTTCTCGACCTACGCGACGTGGTGGATCCGCCAGGCCATCACCCGCGCCATGGCCGATCAGGCCCGCACCATCCGTATTCCGGTGCACATGGTCGAGGTCATCAACAAGCTCGGCCGCATCCAGCGCGAGCTGCTCCAGGACCTGGGCCGTGAGCCCACGCCGGAGGAGCTGGCCAAGGAAATGGACATCACGCCGGAGAAGGTCCTCGAGATCCAGCAGTACGCGCGGGAGCCGATCTCGCTGGACCAGACCATCGGCGACGAGGGCGACAGCCAGCTCGGTGACTTCATCGAGGACTCCGAGGCGGTCGTCGCGGTGGACGCGGTGAGCTTCACCCTGCTGCAGGATCAGCTGCAGTCGGTCCTCGAAACGCTGTCCGAGCGTGAAGCGGGCGTGGTGCGGTTGCGCTTCGGCCTCACCGACGGTCAGCCGCGCACCCTCGACGAGATCGGTCAGGTCTACGGCGTGACGCGTGAGCGCATCCGCCAGATCGAGTCGAAGACGATGAGCAAGCTGCGCCACCCGAGCCGGTCGCAGGTACTGCGCGACTACCTCGACTAGCCGAGTCGCTCGAGAAGCCCGTGTCCTCCGTCAGGAGGGCGCGGGCTTCCTTTATTTCCGAATGAACATTCCGAGCAGTTTGTATTAGCTGGCCGGTCGACACGGTAATCGTTTCGTGATCAACCCCACAGTGCCGTATTGCGCTGCGAAGGCCACGGATTCGCGATCTTCACCGTATCGTCACAGGCGGTTTTTCGTTCTACTGCCGCCGGTCTGCGGTACTGGCATTGAGGGTTTCGCGGCGTGCTCGACATTTATCACTTCAGCTACGGCTGGATCACTCCCCTTCTCGCGTATTTCATGTCCGTCACCGGCTGCCTGCTCGGCCTGCAGTGCGCGGCGCGCGGCCGCAACGCCGCCGAGGGCCGTACCGGCTGGCTCGTCGGCGCGGCCATCGCCATCGGCGGCACCGGCATCTGGGTCATGCATTTCATCGCCATGCTCGGCTTCACCATCCGTGGCGCCGATATCCGTTACGACATCCCGTTGACGCTGTTCAGCGCCCTCACCGCGATGGTGGTCGTCGGCATCGGGCTGTTCATGGTCAACAAGCCACAGCCCACCCTGCGTTCGCTGCTCGGCGGCGGCACGATCACCGGCCTCGGCGTCGCCACCATGCACTACACCGGTATGTACGCGATGAAATCCACCGCGACAGTCAGTTACCGGCCGGGCCTGGTCGCGCTGTCGCTGGTGATCGCGGTCGTCGCCTCGGTGGTGGCGCTGTGGTTCACGTTGCGCGTCAAGGGTTTTCTCGCCACCGTCGGTGCCGCGCTGATCATGGGTGTCGCGGTGTGCGGCATGCATTACACCGGCATGGCCTCCATGCACGCGCACTCCAATCATCACGCCGCCCCGCCGACCGGTGCCGGGGCGATGGATCTGCTCGCCCCGCTGATCGGCGTGAGCAGCATCGTCACCATGCTGGTGCTGATCAGCGTGAGCCTCACCGAGATCGAGAACGAGGAGGCGCTGCCGCGGATGTGGCTGACCTCCCGGCACGGACCGCGCCCGCAGCGGCCGCGTGGCCCGCGCCCGCTGCCCCAGATGCCGCCGCTGCCACCGGTCGCGCCCCAGCAGCTCCCCCCGGGAGTCCCGGGCGCCGGGCCGATCGAGTACCGCACCGAGGAGCTGGTCTACGACGGTGCGGGCGCCTGGCCGCGCCGGGTCGTGGACTGATCAGATCGGCGCCGGACCTGTGCGGCGCCGGGCGAATTCGACCGCGGGCTCGACGATCCTGGCCGCCACCGGGCCCAGGATCGCCATCAGCAGCACATAGGCGGAGGCCAGGGCGGCCAGGCGCGCGTCGACCTGGCCGTAGCCGACCGCGAGGCCGGCGATGACGATGGAGAACTCACCGCGCGCCACCAGCGCGGCGCCCGCCCTGGCACAACCCATCCGGCGGATGCCCTGCCTGCTCGCCGCCCACCAGCCGACCGCCACCTTGGTGGCGGCGGTGACCACCGCCAGCGCCACCGCCCAGCCGAACACCGGCGGCACCGCGCCCGGATCGATGGACAGGCCGAAGGCGACGAAGAACAGCGCCGCGAACAGATCCCGCAGCGGTTCCAGCAGTTTGACCGCCTGGTGCGCGGTCGACCCGGAGATCGCGATGCCGAGCAGGAACGCGCCGACCGCCGCCGAGACATTCAGCGCCGAGGCCGCGCCGGCCACCAGCAGCGCCGCGCCGAGCAACTGCAACAGGAACACCTCGCGGTCGGCGCTGTCGAGTACCGCCGAGACGACCCGCCCGAAGCGCAGCGCCACCACCAGTACCACGGTGATGGTCGCCAGCGCGACGGCCATCGACACCAGCCCGTTGAGCAGGCTCAGCCCCGCCAGCATCATGGTCAGGATCGGCAGGTAGACCGCCATCGCGAGATCCTCGAACACCAGGATCGACAGCACCACCGGGGTCTCGCGGTTACCGAGACGGCCCAGGTCGTCGAGCACCTTGGCCACGATTCCCGAGGACGAGATGTAGGTGACGCCACCCAGCACGACCGCGCCGACCGCGCCCCAGCCCAGGATCAGCGCGACCGCGGCCCCGGGCAGCGCGTTGGCCACCAGGTCCACCGCTCCGGCCGCCCAGGAGCGCCGCAGCCCGGTCATCAGCTCGGGGGCGGTGTACTCCAGCCCGAGCAGCAGCAACAGCAGCACGACGCCGATCTCGGAGGCGATGTGGCCGAACTCGGTGGCGGCGTCGAAGTCGACGAGTCCGCCCTGACCGAAGGCCAGCCCGCCCAGCAGATACAGCGGGATGGGCGACATCCCGAACCGGCCGGCCACTCGCCCGCAGACCCCCAGCGCGAACAGGATCGCACCGAGCTCGAGCAGAGCCAGTGCCTGCGCGGTCACGGCCGTCAGCCGTGGGTGAGGATCTTCGCGGCCGCGTCGAGGCCGTCCGGCGTGCCGACCACCACCAGCAGATCGCCTTCGGTGAAGGTGAAGTCCGGGCCGGGTGAGGGATGCAGCTGACCGGCGCGCATCACCGCGACGATCGAGGTCTTGGTGCGCGTGCGCATCCCGGTCTCACCGAGAGTGCGTCCGGCATAGGGGGATTCGTCGAGCAAGACCAGCTGGCGGGTGGTGATGCCGGGCAGGTCGCGGTGGTCGTCGTTGAGCTTGGCGACCAGTTGCGGCGCGCCGAGCAGGTTCGCCAGCACCGAGGCCTCGTCGGTGGACAGCGGCACCTGAGCGGCGATCGCGTCCGGATCGTCGGGCTTGGACACGATCAGGTCGATGTCGCCGTCGCGGTGCGCGACCACCCCGACGCGACGCCCCGACCTGACCTCGAAATCCTTGCGCACTCCGATTCCCGGTAGCGCTGTGACGTCGACGTTCACACGATCCAGCCTAGTCGCGCCGACCCCCGGATGTGGCCTACGCCACTGCGCCGCGCCGCGGCGTGGTGAACTCGCCGCCGGGACCGGGCCGATAGTCCTGGGCCGCGAGCACCGCGGCGAGCGGGAGCGGACCGTACAGATGCGGGAACAGCATCGAGGCCGGGTCGGCCGGTACGCCCGGCTCCCATCTCACCTCGGCGGTGAACCGGGCCGGATCCAGCCACAGCACCATCATGTCGGTGCGCCCGGCGAAGAGCCGGTTGGCGGGCAGCTGGACCTGCTGCGGCGTGGACAGGTGCACGAAACCGCTCTCGGCCAGCGACGGTGGCCTGCGTTCGCCGTCGTTCTGCAGTTGCAACCATTCTTGGGAAGTACACAGGTGAACAAGCGTGTGAGTGTCAGAGGTCACGGGTAATCTCCGGGTAGACAACAGGTTCGGACGTCGAAGACCTTGTCACAGCACCCGTTGCGGGGCTCGCTGCGGCGGTTGCGCCGCGCGCGTAACGAGCAACACCGCAGCGAGCGACACACCGGGTGAGCGACAAGATCGATGGGGAGGTGGCACAACGGCTCCGCAGGTGAACGGCGAGTGCTCGAAACCCGCGACCAGTAGCTGTTCGCTTTCAGCGAAACCGCAGGTCGTGTTATCGAAAACACAAAGATTCACTTCCGGGAACAAAGCCTGAATCCCGAACGTCTGACAGAGTAGTCGTACCACTGCTGGGAAGTAGCGGATGCGAGCCTCGTGGAGTGACCACGGGGCCCACACCTAGGCGAACGGCCACGCAGCGCCGGGAGCCGGGACGGAGGAGTCATGCCAGGAACCCTGACCAGCACCCCACTGACCGCGGTCGATCGTTGCGATCGTTGCGGGGCGGCTGCCCGAGTGCGTGCCGTGCTTCCCGCAGGTGGCGAGTTGCTCTTCTGCCAGCATCACGCGAATGAACACATGGACCGCTTGCGCGAGCTCGAAGCCGTGATCGACACGGAATCCGCTCCCGCTCTCTGACCTACTCCTCGCGTCCGAAACAACCACATCCGACAACAGAACATCCCGACAGCGGGCGACCCGAGCAGGGCGCCCGCTGTTGTTGTGTCCGGGGGGTTCGTCCTGGCCGTCAGCGGTCGGCCAGGATGCCGTCGACCAGCGTGGCAACTCCGTAGGCGAAGGCGCCGTCCGGGTCGGCGGGTGCCTGGTGGTGCTCACCGGCCGCCGCGCCGACCCGCCCCGCCAGCGGGAACTCGCCGGCGGGCACGATCCGGGCGAGCAGCGGGCCGTGCACGGCCCACCAGTCCGCGTCGCTGAGGAGCTCGGCCGCACCGGCCGCGGCGACGGCGAGGCGGGCGTTGCCGGTGGCGAAGTCGGTGAGCACCGCGATCGCCCGGTCCATCGCCAGATCGCTCAGTCCGGCGCCGTCGAGGGCGCGCAGCTGGCTCTCGTAGCGGCGCATCCGGGCCGGGCCGAGCACCTGACGCCACGGCGACACCTCGAGCAGCCACGGGTGGGTGAGCAGTTCGGTGCGTACGCCGGTGGCCACGGCGATCATCCGGTCGCGGATCGGCAGGTCGGCCTGCACCGGCGCGTCCTCGGCGGCGACCGCGTCCACCATGAGCGCCAGCAGGGCCTCCTTGCTCGGCACATAGGTGTAGATGCTCATCGCCCGCACACCGAGCTCGGCGGCGACCGCGCGCACGGTGAGTGCGGCGATGCCGTCGCGGTCGGCCAGGGCGATCCCCGCGGCGACCACGGCGTCGACCGTGAGACCAGGCTTGGGCCCCCGTGTGCCGGGCTTGGCGGGCAGGACGTGCCGCCACAGCAGTTCGAGGATCTGGCCGGCCTGCGCGGTGGACTTCTCGGCGCCGTCGGTGGGCACGATTTCGCCTTTCTGGCAAGCGGGAACAAACTCGGTACAGTGTACGTTGTTCGATCGTTCGCGCTACCCGATCAGAGGAGACCGCTCTGCCCGCCACCCAGGCCACCTATCTCCCCGACCGCCACCTGTTCGCCCTGTGGACCTGGACCGGCCATGCCGCAGGCCCCGCGCCCGGCCTCGGCGACCCGGAACAGCTCACCCTCGCCCTGCCGGTGGGTGAACGCGGCGCGATCGAGCCCGTCGAGATCGCCACGGCGGTGGTGACCCCGGCCGAACTGGCCACGCTGCCGACCGCCGGCCTCGCCCCCTCGGCGCTGTCCTGGCACACACTGCTGGCCACGCCCCGGCGCGACCCCGGCGATCGGCCGGGCGACCACCTCCCACCCGCACCGCACGCAACAGCCACCGCAACGACCGCAACCGCCGACCTTCCACCCGCCCTGCGCGCGGTGAACACCGATACGACCGCCGCCACGCACCTCGCACCAGCCGGACACCCGGCAGCCATGGAAACGACCGCAGCCACGCACGGTCCGTCGACGGCACTCCCCCCGACGGCAGTGGATCAGCTCCCGCCGGCGGCGCACGCCGTCCCGGACGCGGTGGGTACAGCGATCGTGTCGGCGGAGCGGGCGGTGCGGGTCCTGCGTGAGACCGAGGCGCTCGACGCAGAGCTCGCGCGGGTGTTGGACGCGACGTTGCGGCCGTATCAGGTACGGGGTGTCGGCTGGATGCGCGAGACCGTCGCCGCGTATGGCGGTGCGGTGCTGGCCGACGAGATGGGTCTGGGCAAGACGGTGCAGACCATCGGGTTTCTGCAGGGGCGGGCCGAGGGGCCGCAGCTGGTGGTGTGCCCGACCTCGCTGGTGGGCAACTGGGTGCACGAGATCGCGCGATTCGCCCCGGGGCTGACAGCGCACGCCTGGCGCGGCGGCGAGGTGACGGCCGAGGCAGGCACGGTGCTGGTCACCGGCTATCCGACGCTGCGTCTGCACGGTGCGCGCCTGCACGATCGCGAGTGGGCGACAGTGGTTTTCGACGAGGCGCAGGCGTTGAAGAATCCGCGCACCCAGGTGTCGAAGGCGGCGCGGGCGCTGCCCGCCGCGGCCAGGGTCGCGCTCACCGGCACCCCGGTGGAGAACCATCTCGACGAACTGTTCGCGCTGCTGCACCTCACCGTGCCGCGGCTGTTCGCGCACCGCACACAGTTCCGGCGCCGGTTCGTCAAGCCGATCGAGGAGGGGTCGGCCGCCGCGGCCGCCCGGCTGCGCGATGCCGTCGAGCCGGTGGTGCTGGGGCGCAAGAAGATCCAGGTGGCGGCCACGCTGCCGGCGAAGATCCACACCGATCTGCTCTGCGATCTGTCCGCCGAGCAGGAACGGGTGTACGACGCGGCGCTGGCCCGCGCGGTCGAGGAGGGGTTCGGTTCCGGCCTGCAACGCCAGGGGCGCGTGCTCGCCGCGCTCACCGAGCTCAAACAGGTGTGCAACCATCCCGGCCTGGTCTCCGGCGACCTGGCCGAGCTCGCCGGACGCTCCGGAAAACTCGACCTGTGCACCGACATCGTCGCCACCAATCTCGACACCGGCGATCCGACACTGATCTTCACCCAGTACCGCAAGACCGGCGACTTGCTGGTGCGCCACCTCGCCGAGCAGTTCGGGATCACCGCGCCGTTCTTCCACGGCGGACTCGACGCCGCCCGGCGTGCGGAGATCGTCACCGAGTTCCAGTCCCCCGGCGGTCCACCGGTGCTGATCCTGAGCCTGCGCGCGGCGGGCACCGGTCTGACTCTCACCCGCGCCGCCGACGTGATCCATTTCGATCGCTGGTGGAATCCGGCGGTCGAGGCGCAGGCCTCCGACCGCGCGCACCGGATCGGGCAGACACGTACCGTCACCGTCACCACGCTGACCAGCTCGACCACGGTCGAGGAGCACATCGCGGCGATGCACACCCGCAAGTCGGCGCTGACCGATCTGTCCGACGCGGCGGGCATCGCCGAACTGGCCCGCCTCGACGACGACGCCCTCGTCGACATCCTGCGCCGAAAGCGAGAGAACTGATGGGCGACAACGAATTCGGCTACACACCGTGGGGCAAGGACTGGGTCCGGCTGGCCGAGCCCTTGGGTCAGACCAAGCCGGAACCGATGCTGCCGCGGGCCCGCAGCATCGCCCGTAACCACGGCGTGCGCACCGAGATCGAGGGGCGCATAGTGCGCGCGCATCTGCACCGGGGCGGGCAGGCGTCGATCGCGCATGTCGAGGTGGTGCCGCTGACCCGGGACGCGGTGACCACGATCGCGCGCACCATCCCCGATCCGTCGGTGGTCACCGACGAGATGCACCGCGCGCTGCTCGACGCGGGCCGATCCCCCGCCCCGGCCCTGGCCAGTACCGACTGCTCCTGTTCGGCGCGCACCGACCGGTGCGTGCACGTGCTCGCGGTGCTGTACACGATCGCCCGCCAGGTCGACGAGAATCCGCGCCTCGCGCTGGAACTCCAGGGCTATTTCGACGCGACCGACGACATCGACGCGCCGGTCCAGGAACCACGCTGGACCAGCATCAACGCACTCGATCCCACCCGGTTCTTCGCCGTCTGACACCCGGGAGCGCGCAGGCGCCGGCGTCGATGGTGATCACCGCGCCGATGATGGTCCGCCCGCGCGACCGGCGAGGAACACGACGCGGTCGGCGACTACGGCCGAGG
This sequence comes from Nocardia sp. NPDC059177, assembly GCF_042755165.1. NCBI lineage: Bacteria > Bacillati > Actinomycetota > Actinomycetes > Mycobacteriales > Nocardiaceae > Nocardia > Nocardia sp. NPDC059177. The sequence continues at coordinate 31,999 of NZ_JBHZBX010000013.1, forward strand.
GTCACGCACGGCGCAGGCATTGCGCGAGGAAGCCGACGCCGGCGGCGGCGGCGCGCTACTGGCGGCGCAGGGCGGCGATGCGTTCGGTCAGCTGGTCCGAGGTCGCCAATGCCGTGGGCGGGCCGCCACATTCGCGACGGAGCTCGCCGTGGATCACGCCGTGCGGCTTGCCGGTGCGGTGATGGTGCATGGCGACCAGGCTGTTGAGTTCGCGGCGTAGTTCGCCGAGCTTGTCGGAGGTGGCGATGCGTTCGACGACCGCGGCGGGCGGGGGCGCGGCCTCGGCGGCGCTGCGGTCGGCGAGCTGGCGGGTCTGGCGGTCGCGCAGCAGCGCGCGCATCTGGTCGGCGTCGAGCAGGCCGGGAATGCCCAGGTAGTCGGCCTCCTCGTCGCTGCCGGCGATGGTGGCGGTGCCGAAGGAGGAGCCGTCGTAGATCACCTGGTCGAGTTCGGCGTCGGCGGCCAGCGCGACGAAGGACTTCTCCTCTTCGCCGGGCTCGTCCTTGGTCTTGTTCGCGTCGATCAGCAGTTCGTCGTCGAGCGCGTTCTTCTCCCGGTGCGGCTTGCCGATGACGTGGTCGCGCTGCAACTCCAGCTGGGCGGCCAGGTCCAGCAGCACCGGCACCGAGGGCAGGAACACACTCGCGGTCTCCCCCGGCCTGCGGGCACGCACGAACCGGCCGATGGCCTGGGCGAAGTAGAGCGGGGTCGACGCGCTCGTCGCGTACACGCCGACGGCCAGGCGCGGCACGTCGACACCCTCGGACACCATGCGCACCGCGACCATCCACGGCTGGGTGCCCTTGGCGAACTCGTCGATACGGCTCGAGGACTGTGGGTCGTCGGAGAGCACCACGGCGGGCCGCTCGCCCGAGATGTGTTCGAGCAGTTCGGCGTAGTCGCGGGCGCGTTCCTGATCGGTGGCGATCACCAGGCCGCCCGCGTCGGGGATGCCGGAGGCGCGCAGCTGACGCAGCCGGGTGTCGGCCGCGCGCAGCACCGCCGAGATCCAGTCACCGGCCGGGTCCAGCGCGGTCCGCCAGGCGCGTGCGGTCTGTTCGGCGCTGAGCGGTTCGCCGAGGCGGGCGGTGTGTTCCTCGCCCGCGCTGTCGCGCCAGTGCGCGTCACCGGAGTAGGCCAGGAAGACCACCGGGCGCACGACGCCGTCGGCGAGGGCATCGGCGTAGCCGTAGGAGTGGTCGGCGCGCGAGCGCGGGAAACCGGACTCGTCGGGTTCGTAGGTGACGAACGGGATCTTGGAATCGTCGCTGCGGAACGGGGTTCCGGTCAGTGCGAGCCTGCGGGTGGCGTCACCGAAGGCTTCCTCGGTGGCCTCACCCCAGGTCTTGGCGTCGCCCGCGTGGTGGATCTCGTCGAGGATCACCAGCGTGCGGCGGTTCTCGGTGCGCACCCGGTGGCGGGTGGGGTGGGCGGCGACCTGCGCGTAGGTCACCACGACGCCGTGGTAGTCGCCGGAGGTGGCGCCGGTGGAGTTGGAGAAGCGCGAGTCCAGCTGGATGCCCGTGCGCGCGGCCGAGGCGGCCCACTGGTGCTTGAGATGTTCGGTGGGGGCGACGACGGTGATCTGGTCCACCGTGCGATCGGCCAGCAACTCGGCGGCAACCCGCAGCGCGAAGGTCGTCTTACCGGCGCCGGGCGTGGCGACCGCGAGGAAGTCCCGCGGCTTGGTGGCCAGGTATTTCGTCAGCGCGCGCCGCTGCCAGGCGCGCAGGGAACCCCCCGCCGCACCCCCCGCGGCCGTATCGCCCGGTGTACCCGCTTCTCTCGCCGCAGCGACGCCACCCGACCCAGTCACGCAGACGACCCTAGCCGCCCGATGCGGCGTGTCGCCAAACCGACGCGGGGTGCGCGACCGGCATCACAATCGAGACCGAGGTCATCGGCCATTTACCTGTTACCCGCCGACACGTTGCCCGGCCCGCGGCACACCGCACACCGTTGTGCGGGATGCTTGACACGAGATGAGCAACGACCAGGTCCGGGCAGCCGATGTGGCACACCCGCCGCAGGCACCCCTGCCCGGCGGCCGGGCCACGCTGCCCACGATCCCGGCCGAGCCGCCCGGGCAACGTCCCCGCGAACACACCAGGGTGGTGCGGTGGCTGCTGTCGGCGTGGCGGTTGGTGGTCCGGGTCGCGCAGAAGTGCTGGAACAACTCGATCTTCGCCAAGTCCGCGGCGGCCGCCTTCTGGCAGACCCTGTCGCTGGCGCCGCTGCTACTCGGCCTGCTCGGCAGCCTCGGCTATGTGGGCGGGCTGTTCGGGCCGGACACGGTGCAGATCGTGGAGGCCAAGATCATCGCGTTCAGCCGCGACTTCTTCAGCCCGTCGGTGGTCGCGGACCTGATCGAACCGACCGTCGACGACGTGCTGGGCCGCGGCCGCGGCGCGGTGGTGTCGGTGGGTTTCGTGCTGTCGCTGTGGGCCGGTTCCTCGGCGATGGCGACCTTCGTCGACGCCATCGTGGAGGCCCACGATCAGCAGGACGCCCGGCATCCGGTCTGGCAGCGGATCTTCGCGCTGCTGCTCTATGTGCAGTTCCTGGTGGCGGCGGTGCTGATCCTGCCGGTGATCGCGCTCGGCCCGACCCGGATCGGGCGGGTGCTGCCCGAGACCTGGCGCGAACCCGGACTGCGGCTGATCGACACCTTCTACTACCCGATCGTCGGGTTGCTGCTGATCATCGGCCTGACCACGCTCTACAAGCTGGCCCTGCACAAATCCCTGCCCTGGCACCGGCTCTTCGGCGGCGCGCTGGTGGCCGGGGTGTTCTTCATGGGCGCCAGCGATCTGCTGCGCCGGTACCTGGCGTGGATCACCGACACCGGCGTCAGCTACGGCGCGCTGGCCACGCCGATCGCGTTCCTGCTGTTCACCTATTTCCTCGGCTTCGCGGTGATCCTGGGCGCCGAGTTCAACGCCGCCGTGCAGGAGTTCTGGCCTGCCCGCGCGACCAGGATGGAGCAGGTCAAGGAATGGCTGAGCAAGGTCCGTGCCGAGGACGGACCCGACGAAACCGCCGACGCCTCCCACGAGGCGCCGGCGTCAGCGACCGGGCAACCGGTTCAGTCGCCGCCCTTGCGCAAGCCGTCGTAGACCTTCTTGCAGTCCGGGCACACGGGCGAGCCGGGCTTGGGCGAGCGCGTCACCGGGAAGACCTCACCGCACAGCGCGACGACCATCGTGCCCATCACGGCACTCTCGGCGATCCGGTCCTTCTTCACATAGTGGAAGAACTTGGGGACGTCGTCGCCGGTCGTCTCGTCGGTCGTGGTTTCCGGGCGTACCAGAGTGTCTGTACTCACGCCTTCCATGATGCCGCATCCGCGGCCCGCACCGCTGACCAGCCGCGTGTGCGCGCCCGGAGCGAGAGTGGAAGACTCGGGGTATGCAGTCCCACGGCGACACCTCCGGCGGCGACGAGCCGACCCCGGACCCGGAGGTGACGATGCCCGCCACGCCCAGCCCTTCGCGCGGCTATTTCCCGGGCGCCGATGCCAAACATCCGGTCCTCATCACCGAGGCCGCGCCCTCGCTCGACGAGCAGCACCGCGCCCGGGTACGCCGCTACACGATCATCATGGCCTGCCGCATCCCGTGCCTGGTGCTGGCGGCGATCACCTACAGCATGTTCGAGAATCCGCTGATCTCGATCCTGATCATCGTCGCCTCGGTGCCGCTGCCGTGGATCGCGGTGCTCGTCGCCAACGACCGGCCGCCGCGCACCAAGGACGAACCGAGCCGCTGGGACGGGCGCGAGAACCAGATCGCGCTGGAATCGGGTCGTCGCAAAGCCATCGACTAACTCGCGGGCACCTGCGGCCTGCGGACCAGCATCGACATCAGCGCCGCGACGCCACACAGCGCGCCGGCCAGATACCAGGCCAGGTCGTAGGAGCCCTGCACGTCCCGGATGACACCGGCCCCGGTGGCCGCGATCGCGGCGCCCACCTGGTGCGCGGCGAAGACCCAGCCGAAGGCGATCGGGCCGTGGGCACCGAACAGTTCCCGGCACAGCAGCACCGTCGGCGGGACCGCGGCGAAGGGCGAGATCAGGCCGTAGAGCAGCATGTTCAGCGAGACCGCGGCCGAGATCGTCGCGTGCGACCAGCCGAATTCGGCGTGCAGCGGATCGATCAGGACGCTCGGAACCGAACGAAACGCGGCCGCACCCAGCAGGGCGACGAAACCGACACCGGCGACGATCCACGCCGGATGCAGGGCGCGCGGCCCGGTCGAGTCCTGCGCACGCGGCGTGGCAGCGGCGGGCATGTGGTCGGCGTCGTAGCTGCGGGGTGTGGCGCCGGCCGGCTCGGCTGGGTCGTCTCCGGTGGCGGGTGGCGGCGGGCGGAGGTCGGTCACCCGGATCAGAGTGCCTGATGGCGGCGATGCGAACGAGTGGCCGGTATGTCATCTTTCGTCGAGATCCTGCCAATCGACAACGCGGCGTGGACGGCCTACCGTTCCGACAGGGCCATCCGGCTCGACCCAGAGCGAAAGGGCGACAGCATGATTCGCTGGACCTGGGCGTTTCTCGACCGTCCCGCAACGAGTTTCGACGCCTGCGTGCGTTTCTGGGCGACGGTCACCGGCTCCACGGTGTCCGAACCACGGGGCGAGCACGCGGAATTCGTGACACTGCAGCCGGCGACCGGTCCGGCCTGGCTGAAGTTGCAGCGGGTCGGCGACGAGGGCGGTGTCCATCTCGACCTCGATGTCGACGACATCCCCGCCGCGGTTTCGGCCGCGACGGCGCTCGGCGCCCGGCTGATCACCATCGCCCCCGATTACACCGTGCTGCAATCGCCTGCCGGTCAGACATTCTGCTTCACCCCGATCACACACGTGCACGACGACCCACCGCCGGTCACCGTGTCGACCGCGCCGGACGGCACCGTGACCCGGCTCGACCAGATCTGCCTCGACCTGGCACCGGCCGAGATCACCACCGACACCGTCTTCTGGCATGCCATGACCGGCTGGACCCATCGACCGGGCCGCCGCCCCGAATTCGCCCGCCTGCGCGGCCCCGACCAGCCACTGCACCTACTGCTCCAGCGCCTCGACGAACCACGTCCCCCCGGTGCGCACGCCGATCTGGCCTCCTCCGACATCACCGCCACCGCCGCCTGGCACGAGTCCCTCGGCGCCACCCGCATCCACGACACCGACCACTGGATCGTCCTGCGCGACCCCGGCCACACCCTCTACTGCGTCACCGCCCGCGACCCTTACACCGGCTGACCTCGCACGTAACGATACCCGTCCCACCACCTCGGCCGCCGTCAGCCGCGCGTCCACAAAATCAGTCACACGCACCCACGCACCCCACGAGCGCTCCGGCCTGTGCGCACCAACAGCGACACCGACTGCAAGGTCAGCCGCACGCACCCACACCGCCGAGCGCTCCGGCCTGCGCGCACCAACGGCAACACCGGCCGCAAGGTCAGCCGCACGCACCCACACCGCCGACCGGCCTACCCGCCCACGGCAACGCCGCACGCGCCCAGATGCGCTCCTGCCGGCCTGCGTGCCCCGGTTGCAGGCCGATCACGAGGTCAGCCGTGTACCCGCTGGTCTGCGTGCCCCGGTTGCAGGCCGATCACGAGGTCAGCCGTGTACCCGCTGGTCTGCGCAGACGCCGCGCGGCCGAGCACGCGGCTGTCCCTGGCGGCGACTCGCCGCGGCCGGCTGTGCACGGTCGACACGCTGCCACGACGGGTGGAACCGCGTGGGGTCGGGCCTGGCAGAGTGATCGGGTGCCTACGAATCCCACCGCAACCCGTTCTCCGCTCACCGCGCTGTGCCCGGATCTGCGCGCCGCCCTGATCCGGGTCGGCTATGACGCGGACACGCTGGTCGAGGTGCTGGGGGTGGATGTGCATGCGGCGCTGAGCCGTTCGGAACCGGTGCCGGTGCGGCGGGCGGCGCGGGCGGCGGGTGAGCTGGGCACGCTGATCCGGCTGCTGCTGCTCGGGGACCCGCTGCCGGAACGGGAAGTGGGCGCGGCGTTCGCCCCGGTGCGGATCGAGGACGCGATCGCGGCGGGACTGCTGGTGCGCGACGGCGACGAGATCCGGGCCGCGCTCGATCTGCGGCCGCTCGACACCGGCGCCGGGACCCGCTGGATCCTGTCCGACCTCGACGATTCGATGCGCAGGCGCACACTGACCGAGGACCACGTGCTCGGAGTCGGGCACGCCTCGCTGTCGCTGCTGCGCGCCACGCCGACCGAGCCGGTCGGCACGGTGCTGGATCTGGGGACCGGCTGTGGCGTCCAGGCGGTGCACGCCGCGAGCTATGCGGGCCGGGTCACCGCCACCGATGTCAACGCGCGGGCGCTGTGGCTGGCCCAGGCCACGGCCGCGCTCAACGAACTCGACATCGAACTGGTCGAGGGCTCGTGGTTCGAACCGGTCGCGGGACGGCGTTTCGACCAGGTGGTGGCCAATCCGCCGTTCGTCGTCGGCCCGGCCCGCATCGAGCACACCTACCGCGATTCCGGCCTGGCCCTCGACGGCGCCAGCGAGCTGGTCATCGGCCGGGCGCCGGAACTGCTGGCACCCGGCGGCACCGCGGCCATGCTGGCCGCCTGGGTGCACGTCGACGGCCAGGACTGGCGTCAGCGGGTGTCGTCGTGGCTGCCCGCGCACGGCGTCGACGCCTGGGTGGTGCAGCGCGACGTCGCCGACCCGGCGCTCTATGTGGGCACCTGGTTGCGCGACGCGGGCCTGGACCCGCGCGATCCGGCCGCGCAGGCACGCGCCGAGCAGTGGCTGGCCGCGTTCGAGGCCGCCGAGGTGGCCGGCATCGGGTTCGGGTTCGTCTATCTGAAGTCGATCGACGGGCCGACCGAACTGCTCGCCGAGGACCTCACCCACGGCTTCGACGATCCGCTCGGCGAGGAGGTCGCCGGGTATTTCGCCAGGTCGGCGTGGTTGCGGGCGGTCGCGGCCGACAACGATCTGGCCTGGACCGCGCGTTTCGCCCCGAGTCCGGCGACCGCGCTGGAGCGGGTGTCGCTGCCCGGCGAGTCCGGCTGGGAGCAGCAGGTCGCCCGCCTGCACCGCGGTGACGGTCCGCGCTGGCAGCACGAGGTCGACGAGTCGACGATCGCGCTGGTCGCGGGAATGCGCCCGGACGGGCTGCCGTTGTACGAGCTGATCGAACTCCTCGCCCTGGCCGACGGAGCCGACGAGGTGACCCCGGAATTCGCCGCCCAGGCGCTGGGCGTGGTCAGCGGTCTGGTGCGGCACGGATTGGTGCGGCCGGTGTGATCGGCGCCGGCCGGGTGCCCGCCGGTTCCACCCGCCGCCGCTTCTCAGGAACTTCTCAGCCGTAAGGGTCGGAATCCGCAGCTCAGAGCTGTTTACCGCGAACGGGATCGGGAACTTTCCTTATGTCGGTTCCGTTGAACGGAGTGAGACACCACCGACAGGAGGCAAGTCATGACAAGCCCCGCCACTACTCGTGTGCGCCCCAGCGAGTCCGATATCGACGCCCAGAGCCCCGCCGCCGACCTGGTACGCGTGTACCTGAACGGAATCGGACGCACGGCACTGCTCACGGCGGCCGACGAGGTCGAGTTGGCCAAGCGTATCGAGGCGGGCCTGTATGCCCAGCACCTGCTCGAGACCGGTAAGCGGCTATCGGCGACTCGCAAGCGTGATCTGGCGATTCTGGTCCGCGAGGGGCAGGCCGCCCGCTCGCATCTGCTCGAGGCCAACCTGCGCCTGGTCGTCTCGCTGGCCAAGCGCTACACCGGCCGCGGCATGCCGTTGCTCGACCTCATCCAGGAGGGCAACCTCGGCCTGATCCGCGCGATGGAGAAGTTCGACTACGCCAAGGGCTTCAAGTTCTCCACCTACGCCACCTGGTGGATCCGCCAGGCCATCACCCGCGGCATGGCCGATCAGAGCCGCACCATCCGGCTCCCCGTGCACCTGGTCGAGCAGGTCAACAAGCTCGCCAGGATCAAGCGTGAACTGCATCAGCAGCTCGGCCGCGAGGCCACCGACGCCGAACTCGCCAACGAGTCGGGCATCCCGGTGGAGAAGATCGCCGATCTGCTCGATCACAGCCGCGACCCGGTGAGCCTGGACATGCCCGTCGGCAACGACGAGGAAGCCCCGCTGGGCGACTTCATCGAGGACTCCGAGGCGACCTCCGCCGAGAGCGCGGTCATCGCCGGCCTGCTGCACCACGACGTGCGCAGCGTGCTGGCCACCCTCGACGAGCGCGAACAGCAGGTCATCCGCCTGCGCTTCGGCCTCGACGACGGCCAGCCGCGCACCCTCGACCAGATCGGCAAGCTGTTCGGGCTGTCCCGTGAGCGGGTCCGCCAGATCGAGCGCGAGGTCATGTCCAAGCTGCGCAAGGGCGAGCGCGCCGACCGGCTGCGCGCCTACGCCAGCTGACCCCCGACCAGACGGCCCCACGGGGTCGTCTTCCGGAAACGCCGACCGGTGTCCGCGACCCCACCCCCTCCGTGGTCGCGAGCCGGTCGGCGTTGCCGTCTCTCAGGCCAGCCTGCGTGGACCGGCATCGAAACGGCTCGGTTGCGGACCGATCCGCACGCGGGCGTAGATGATCTCCGCCGAGGCGGGCGCGGCCAGCACCGGATCGCAGGACATCTCCCGGATCTGCGGGATGTCGTCGAACAGTGCCGAGATGCGCTGGGCCAGCTCGGCCAGGGCGGCCTTGTCGACCGCCGGGCCCGCCGGGCCACCGGAGAGCAGCGGCGCGGCGCGGGGCGCCTCGATCAGGGCGGCGGCCTCCGCGGCGGTCAGCGGCAGCGCCCGGTAGGCGCGGTCGCCGAGCAGGTCGATGATCATCCCGGACAGCCCGAACTCGATCACCGAACCGAACGACGGATCGTCGGTGACCCGCAGCACACAGCCCACGCCCTTGGTGGCCATCTGCTGCACGTGCAGCAGGGGATCGCCGCAGATCTCCACCAGGTCGGTGTAGGCCTGCCGGACCGCCTCGGGCCCCCACAGGTCCAGCCGCACGCCGAGCAGGTCGGGGCGGCGCCGCCACAGTTCCCCGGTCGCCTTCGCCGCGACCGGGTAGCCGAGTTCGGCCGCCGCCGCGACCGCCTCGCCGGCGCTGCGCACCGCCCGGAACGCGACCACCTCGATGCCGTAGCAGCGCAGTAGCCGAACCGCCTCGTCGTCGCTGAGCCAGCGCCCACCCGATTCGGCCAGCCACCCCTCGACCAGCGCTGCCGCGGCCGCTGTGGCGATGCCAGGGGGCCGCATCACCGGGGAGACGGGCCGGTCCCGCCAGCGCGCGTAGCGCTGGACCCTGGCCAGGGCTCTGGCCGCGCGTTCCGGATCGGGATAGGACGGGATGGACCCGCGCGCGGGTGCCGCCCCGGTCGTACGGACCGCGAGCAGCCGTGGGACACCCGATTCGGCGACGAAGGTCGTCAGCACCGGCTTGTCGTGACCCGTCGCGGCGGTGGCCGCGCGCAGGGCATCGGCGAAACCGCTCATCGCCACCGGTACCGGCGGGATGACCACCACGATCACGGCGTCGACCTCGTCGCTGCGCAGCGCGGCCAGCACCGCCTCGCGGTAGTCGGCCGGGGTCGCCTCGGGGCCCAGGTCGACCGGACCACCCACCGGCGAGGCATGCGTGTCGCGTTCGGTGGGCCGCGCCCCCGGTCCGCGGTCCACACTGGTCACCGGCCGGTGCACGCGCAGGCCCTCGCTGTGCGCGGCGTCGATGGCCAGCCAGTTCAGCGCGGCGCTGTTGCCGACCACCGCCACCCGCGATCCGCGCGGCAGCGGCTGACAGGCCAGCAGCGCGGCACAGTCGAACAGTTCGGAGATGGAGTCGACCTGGATGATCCCGGCCTGGGCGAACAGGTCGCGCACCACGGTGCGATCCATGTCGGCGCCCGCCGCGAGCCGCCCACTGCTCACGGCCACGATCGGCTTACCGCGCGCCACCCGCCGCGCCAGCCGGGAAAACTTGCGCGGATTACCGAAGCTCTCCAGGTAGAGCAGGATCACCTCGGTATCGGCGGCGGTGTCCCAGTACTGCAGCAGGTCGTTGCCGGAGACGTCGGCACGGTTACCGGCCGAGACGAAGGTCGACAGGCCCAGATTGCGGGCCGCCGCCTCCCCCAGGATGGCCGCGCCGAGCGGGCCGGACTGGCAGAAGAACCCGATCCGCCCGCGCTCGGGCAGGACCGGCGCGAGGGTGGCGTTGAGCCCGACGGCCGGGTCGGTGTTGGCGATACCCAGCGCGCTGGGCCCGACCACCCGCATGCCGTGTCCGCGCGCGGCCGCGACCAGGTCGTGTTCGGCGGCCAGGCCGTCGGCGCCGGTTTCGCCGAAACCCGCGGTCAGCACGACCAGGCCCTTGACGCCCTTGGCCATGCAGTCGTCGAGTACCGCGCCGATCGCCGCGGGCGGCACCGCGACCACCGCCAGATCCACCTCGTCGGGGATATCGCGCACGGTCGGGTAGGCCCGCACGCCACGGACCGACTGCCGGTTCGGGTTCACCGGGAACACCGGACCGCTGAAACCACCGGCGAGCAGGTTGGCCAGCACGGCGCCGCCGACCCTGGCCGGGTCGGGCGAGGCGCCGATCACCGCGACCGAACCGGGCGTGAGCAGGTTGCCGACGCTGCGCGCCTCGGAGGCCGCCTCGCGCGCATCCCGGACGGTGCGCAGCGCTTCGGTGGGATCGATGGCGAATTCCAGATGCACCTCGGCGCCGTCGCGACTGCGCTGCAACTGGTAGCCCGCCTCGCGGAAGACGGTGATCATGCCCGCGTTCTCGGCCAGCACCTCGGCGACGAAAGCGGCCACGTCGTTCTCGGCCGCCGCGCCGGCGAGGTGTTCGAGCAGGATCGAGCCGAGGCCACGGCCCTGGTGCTCGTCGGCGACGACGAAGGCCACCTCCGCCGCGCGCGGGCCCGGCCGGTCGAGCAGTTCGTAGCGGGCCACGCCGATGATCGCCTCACCCAGCACCGCCACCAGCCCGACCCGGTCGTGGTAGTCCACGTGGGTGGTCCGGTACATGTCCTTGGGCGAGATCCGCGGGTACGGACCGAAATAGCGCAGATAGCGGGTGCGGTCGGACAGGCCGGTGTGGAAGGTGGCCAGCGCCTCGGCATCGGCGGGCACGATCGGGCGGATCCGCATTACACCGCCGTCGGCGGCCAGCACGTCGCCGAACCATTGTTGCGGTGGCGCAGGCGGATTCGCCGGGGTGTCGGGTGTGTCGGGTAGCAGTGGCTCAGTCACGGGGATCCTCCGGGTCGAGGCCGAGCAGGCCGAAGCTCGCGCGCCGGGTGGCGGTGATGGCGGTGTCGACAGCGCGCTGGGCCCGGATCTGATCCGCGTCGCCGATCTCCGGGGTGCCGCCGGGACCGTCCCACGGCCGGTAGCCGGTGTCGCCGCCGTCACTCATGGTGGCCGAGGGCTGCACGCGCGGTGCCGCTGCCCGCACCTGGTCGAGCCACTCGGCGGGTACCGGCGTCTCGGGCGCCAGCGGGCGGTCCAGGGCGGCGGCGAGCAGATGGGTCCAGGCGCGCGGAACCACCCGCACCACCCCGTATCCGCCGCCGCCGAGCGCCAGCCACCGGCCCTCGGCGTGGCGGTCGGCGAGATCGCGCATGGCCAGGAACGCCGCGCGCTGCCCGTCGACGGTGAGTTCCAGATCGGCGAGCGGATCCTCGCGATGGGTGTCCACCCCGCACTGGCTGACGATGATCTGCGGCCGGAACGCCTCGACCGCGCCCGGCACCACCGCGTGGAAACCGCGCAGCCACTGGGTATCTCGCGTCCCGGGCAGCAGGGGCAGGTTGATCGAGGTGCCCTCGGCCACCCCGATCCCGGTCTCCTCCGGCCAGCCGGTGTTGGGCCACAGCGTCGCCGGATGCTGGTGCAGCGAGACCGTGAGCACCCGTGGATCGGCGTAGAAGGCGTGCTGCACGCCGTCACCGTGGTGGACATCGACATCCAGGTAGGCGATGCGGTCGAAACCGTGCTCGAGCAACCACGAGATGGCGATGGCGGCGTCGTTGTAGACGCAGAAGCCGGCCGCCGAACTCGGCATGGCGTGGTGCATTCCGCCACCGATACTCACCGCGCGCCGCGTGCGACCCGCCGCGATCTCGGCGGCCGCGGCCAGCGTGCCGCCGACGATCACCGACGCCGCCTCGTGCATGTGCGGGAAGATCGGATTGTCCGCTGTGCCCAGCCCGTAGGCGCTGTCCTCCGGTGCGGGCGGACCCGCTCCGGCCCGCCGCACGGCGTCGATGTATGAACTGCTGTGTACGCGCAGCAGGTCCTCGCGCGTCGCCGCGCCGGGAGCCAGCAGCTCGACACCGTCGAGCAGGCCCAGACTTTCGGCCAGCGACATGGTGAACTGCAAGCGCGCCGGTTTCATCGGGTGCTCCGGAGTCCAGGTGTAACCGAGGAATCGCTCGGTCCAGACGACGGTGCCGGGGTCGACACTGCGCGGCGATGTGACCATGCCCGCCACGCTAGCTGGAAGCAGCGGGCCCCGTGCGGCGTTGACATGCAGTAGAAATAGGGCCGCCGGTCCGGCGGGCGGACAGGCGTTCGCGCGTGGGTAGAATTCGTGCCGACGAAGGGGTAACAGGTGAAGGATCTGGTCGACACCACGGAGATGTATCTCCGTACCATCTACGACCTCGAGGAAGAGGGCGTCGTGCCGCTGCGCGCGCGCATCGCCGAACGCCTCGAGCAGAGTGGTCCGACGGTGAGCCAGACGGTCGCGCGGATGGAGCGCGACGGACTGCTGCTCGTCGCGGGCGACCGCCACCTCGAGCTGACCGACAAGGGCCGTTCCATGGCGGTGGCGGTGATGCGCAAGCACCGGCTCGCCGAGCGGTTGCTGGTCGACATCATCGGACTCGAGTGGGAGAACGTCCACGCCGAGGCGTGCCGGTGGGAGCACGTGATGAGCGAGGAGGTGGAGCGGCGCCTGATCGAGGTGCTCAACCACCCGACCACCTCGCCCTACGGTAACCCCATTCCCGGCCTCGACGAACTGGGCCTCGGCGATACCCCCGCCGCCGAGGAGACCCTGGTCCGGCTCTCCGATCTGCCCAACGGCACGCTGCACGCGGTGGTCGTTCGCAGGCTCGCCGAGCACATCCAGACCGACCCGGAGGTCATCGGCCGGCTGCGTGAGGCCGGTGTGGTGCCCGACGCGCGCGTCACGGTGGAGACCAAGCCCGGTGCGGTGCTGATCACGGTGCCCGGGCACACCGGGTTCGAACTGTCCGAGGAGATGGCGCACGCCATCCAGGTGAGGCTGGTCTGATACGTGAAACTCCTGGTCACCGGCGGAGCCGGCTACGTGGGCGGCGTCTGCGCCGCGGTGCTGCTCGAACAGGGCAACGAGGTGGTGGTCGTCGACGACCTGTCGACCGGTAACGCCGCCGGTGTCCCCGCGGGAGCGCGCTTCGTCGACGGTGACATCGCGGTCGCGGCGCCGGAGTTGTTGCGGGCCGAATCCTTCGACGGTGTCCTGCATTTCGCGGCGCAGTCGCTGGTCGGTGAGTCGGTGGAGAAGCCGGAGAAGTACTGGCACGGCAATGTCGTGAAGACGCTGACACTGCTCGAGGCGATCCGCGAAACCGGTACGCCGCGACTGGTGTTCTCCTCCACGGCCGCCGTCTACGGCGAGCCCGAGCAGGTGCCGATCACCGAGACCGCCCCCACTCGCCCGACCAACCCGTACGGCGCCAGCAAGCTCGCGATCGATCACGCCATCACCTCCTACGCGGTGGCGCACGGGCTGGCCGCGACCAGCCTGCGCTACTTCAATGTCGCCGGCGCCTATGGCGGGCTCGGTGAGAACCGGGTCGTGGAAACGCATCTCATCCCCCTCGTGTTGCAGGTGGCGCTGGGCCACCGCAAGGCCATCTCCGTCTACGGCACCGACTGGCCGACCGCCGACGGCACCTGTGTGCGTGACTACATCCACATCCGCGATCTGGCGCAGGCGCATCTGCTGGCGCTGAGTTCCTCGCAGCCGGGCAGTCATCGCATCCTCAACCTGGGCTCGGGCACGGGATTCTCGGTGCGCGAAGTGATCTCGGCGTGCGAGCGGGTGACCGGGCTGCCGATCGAGGCGATCGACGCACCGCGCCGCGCGGGCGATCCGGCCGTATTGATCGCCTCCAGCGCGCGGGCCGTGGCCGAGCTGGGCTGGCGGCCCGAGCACAACGACCTCGACGAGATCGTCGCCGACGCGTGGGAATTCCTGCGTTCGCTCGGTGACGCCGCGCACAGCGCCCGCTGAGCGCACCCGCCGGTCAGTCGCCGATCGGGCCGATGTCGACGCCGAGGTCGGCGGCGATCTGGTGCCCGCAGTAGGCGAGTTTGCGCAACCGTTCCGGCCGCAGCCCGCTCTGCAGCGAGGTCTCCAGCAGCACCGCCATGGGGTGGGTCGCGTCGGCCTCCACCGCAGCGGTCAGCGCGACGCCCGCGAACGGCCCGTCGCCCCGCAGATAGGCGCTGAATCCCAGCAGCGCGGCGGCCTCGGCCCGATCGGTCCCGGGCGTGGCCCTGGCCAGCTGGGCCCACAGCTGTTCGGCGGCCTCGGCGTGGTCGCCGAGGGCCAGCCCGTACATCGCGTCGCGGATCGCGCGGTCGCGCAGGGTGGCCGCCAGCTGGGCGAATTCGCGTTCCGCGCGCGGCGCCCCGGAGGCCGCGTCGGCGATCTGCCAGAGCACCCATTCCAGCGCCCGGCGCTGGTACGCGGTCTCCTGACCCGCCCGCCGCGCGAGGTCGAGCCGGTCGCGGTAGCGGACCACCTCGGGACCGATCCGCGCGCGCACTCGCGCGCACAACAGCTCGTCGGCGGCCACCAAGGCCGTCAATTCGCTGCGTGAGCCGCGAATCTGCCTGCCGTCGAACACGTGGGACACCGCGATCATCGACGCGCTCGGATCGCCGACCCGTCCGCTGCCGGCCGGGTCGAACAGATTCCGGTACCGCCGGCCCGCCGCGATGACGGGTACCGACCAGGCCCCGCGCACCGCGATCCCCTCGGCACCGAGCGCGTCGAGCAGGGTGGCGGTGCGCCGCAGCGGCGCCCCCGACGAGGACAACCGGTCATCGACGACGATCGCGAGCACTCCGGTGCCCTGTTCCCGGGCGAACACCGCGCTTACACAGTCGGTGAACTGCTCGACGCCTCCGGCCGCGCTCACCCCGTCCAGATCGAACCGGACGATCGCTTCGATCGCCGCGCCGCCCACCTGGCCGGGGCCGTGCAGCACCGCGACGACGAGGGAGCGCTCGGGAACGAAGCCCAGCATGGCGGGTAGCGCGGCGATCAGTTCGCCGGGTTCGGCGACCCGCAACAGCCGCTGCGGGAATTCGCCGGGGTAGGCGGGGGTGGATTCGGCGCAGGTGAGCGCCCGGGGGAAGGGGCCGGTGCGCTTGGCCCGGCGGGGTGAGTTCGTCGAGGAGGTCATGGCTCCACGGTGCCCCCGACCGCCGCCGGCGCCGAGAACGCGACCTGGGCTTTTGCCCGCCCTGTGGATAGCGGCCCGCCTGTGGAGCACGCCCGCTCCGGGCACCTGTCCCCGCCCGAATCTGTCGGACCGGTGTGGTAGCGCCCGGATCAGGTCCCGCGGACCGCTCGCACGGTGGTGGCGAAAAGCTCGTCGACGGCCGCGATGTCGGGCGCGGCGGCGCCGAAAGTCATGGAGGTCACCGTGATTCGCACATCACCGACCTGCCCGACCGAGGTCTGCATCGTCTGCGTCAGCTCCGCGCCGCCCACCTCGGGAACGACGGTGCGCCGCAACGATACTGCGTCGTCGGCGCCACCAGCGGGCGCCGTGGCGCCGACCGTGGTGGTGACCACCGATTCCGCCCCCGCCCGGCTGACCTGAATCCGCTCGCACCCGCCGAGCCGATCCCGCAGCCGCGCCATCGACTCCCCGGTGCGCGCGAGTTCGACGGTCAACGAGGTCCGGGTGGCGTCGTCGGTGCCGACGGCCACCGCGGCCGGTTCGGCGCCCGGTTCCGGCTCGGGCGGCGTACAGCCGATCGGCCGCACCGTCGCACCGGCGCCGATCCCGTCGAGATCGCCCGCGGCCGCCTCGGCCGCCGCAGGCGGCAGGATCACCGCCGGGTAGCGGGCCGGGAACTGCCCCGGCGCAGGCAGCAGGTCGGCGAGCGCGCCATCCACGTGCTGAACGGCCATCGCGCTCTCGGCGACCGGCGTCCCGTCGACGCGCTGCCCGCACCCGGACAGCACCGCGACCGCGCCGACCAGCGCACACGCGGCCGCCGCGCGCGCCACCCGGACGTTGCGGGCCGATGTCGTTTCCGCCACGTTCACAGCGTCCACTGTGCCCCACCGCGCGGATCCCGCCACGGCCGCCACGCCGGGGGAATGCCGCGGCCAGGCGGGCTGTTGTGTGTCGGAGACGAGCCGTCCTCCGGCCGTGTGCGAGGCGAGTGCTCGTATGGGGGACAATGGAGAAGGCCTCCCCCGCCGCGAGCGATGGTGGACCGCGCAGGAAGGAGAACCGCGATGGATGACCAGTCGCACATGTACGAGCTGGAGTTCCCGGCGCCGCAGCTGTCCTCGGAAGACGGCGCGGGTCCCGTGCTGGTGCACGGCCTGGAGGGCTTCACCGATGCCGGTCACGCCGTCCGGCTGGCGACCACCCACCTGCGGGAGAGCCTCGAATCCGAGCTCGTCGCCTCCTTCGACGTGGACGAGCTGCTCGACTACCGGTCGCGCCGCCCGCTGATGACGTTCAAGACCGATCATTTCGCCGACTACGCCGAGCCGGAACTGAACCTGTGGGCGCTGCGCGACACCGCGGGCACGCCCTTCCTGCTGCTCTCGGGCCTGGAGCCGGATCTGCGCTGGGAGAAGTTCACCACCGCGGTGCGGTTGCTGGCCGAACAGCTCGGCGTGCGCCGGATGATCGGGCTGTCCGCGATCCCGATGGCCATCCCGCACACCCGTCCACTGGGGGTCACCGCGCATTCCTCGGACCGTTCGCTGATCGGCGAGCACCAGCGCTGGCCCGGTGAGCTGCAGGTTCCCGGCAGCGCGTCCTCGCTGCTGGAGTACCGGATGGCCCAGCACGGGCACGAGTCGGTCGGGTTCTCGGTGCACGTGCCGCACTATCTGGCCCAGACCGATTACCCCGAGGCCGCGCAGACCCTGCTCGAGAACGTCGCCGACAACGCGGGCCTGGAGCTGCCGCTGGCGGCGCTGGGCGAGGCCGCGGCGCGGGTGCGTGAGCAGGTCGCCGAGCACATCGCGGGCAACGAGGAGGTGGAGACGGTCGTCACGGCGCTGGAACGCCAGTACGACAGCTTCGTCACCGCCCAGGAAGGCCAGTCCAGCCTGCTGGCCGGCGACGGTGAACTGCCCAGCGGTGACGAACTCGGCGCCGAGTTCGAACGTTTCCTGGCCGAACAGGGCGGTTACGGCGACACCACCGCCGACGGCAAGGACTGACCGGCCGACCCACTAGGGTGGTCGGAGTGGATCTGACCGACCTGCTCGACATTCCCGGGACCGACGCCGACGCGCTCTACGAGTCGTTCGCCGTGTGGGCCGCCGAGCAGGGCACGCCCCTGTATCCGGCGCAGGACGAGGCGCTCATGGAGCTGGCCTCGGGATCCAATGTCATCCTGGCCACGCCGACCGGGTCGGGCAAATCGCTCGTCGCGGTCGGCGCGCACCTGTTCGCCATGACCAACGGGCAGCGCAGCTACTACACCGCGCCGATCAAGGCGCTGGTCAGCGAGAAGTTCTTCGCGCTGTGTGAGGTGTTCGGCGCCGAGAACGTCGGCATGGTGACCGGCGACGCCGCGGTCAACGCCGACGCCCCGATCATCTGCGCGACCGCGGAGATCCTGGCCAATCTGGCGCTGCGCGAGGGCGCGGCCGCCGAGGTCGGCCAGGTGGTGATGGACGAGTTCCACTTCTACGCCGATCCCGATCGTGGCTGGGCCTGGCAGGTGCCGATCATCGAGCTGCCGCGTGCGCAGTTCCTGCTGATGTCGGCCACCCTGGGCGAGGTCGACTTCTTCGCCACCGATCTCGAGCGCCGCACCGGCCGCGCCACCACCGTCGTCGCCGGCACCGAACGCCCGGTCCCGCTCACGTACTCCTACGTGCGCACCCCGATCACCGAAACCCTCGAAGAGCTGGTCACCACCCATCAGGCTCCGGTCTATGTCGTGCACTTCACCCAGGCCGCCGCCCTGGAACGCGCCCAGGCGCTGACCAGCGTGAACTTCGCCTCCCGGGCCGAGAAGGACGCCATCGCCGCCGCCATCGGCGAGTTCCGCTTCGCCGCCGGTTTCGGCAAGACGCTCTCGCGGCTGATCCGGCACGGCATCGGCGTGCACCACGCGGGCATGCTGCCCAAATACCGCAGGCTGGTGGAGAAGCTCGCCCAGGACGGGCTGCTGAAGGTGGTGTGCGGCACCGACACCCTCGGCGTCGGCATCAATGTCCCGATCCGCACCGTCCTGCTGACCGGGCTCACCAAGTACGACGGTGTGCGTACCCGCCGGCTCAAGGCGCGCGAGTTCCATCAGATCGCCGGGCGCGCGGGCCGGGCCGGTTTCGACACCATGGGCACGGTCGTGGTGCAGGCGCCCGAGCACGAGGTGGAGAACGCGCGCCTGCTCGCCAAGGCAGGCGACGATCCGAAGAAGCAGCGGAAAGTCCAGCGCCGCAAGCCGCCCGAGGGTTTCGTGTCCTGGAGCGAGGAGACCTTCGACCGGCTGGTCGGTGCGCAGCCCGAACCGATGGTCTCGCGGTTCGCGGTGACGAACTCGCTGCTGCTCAATGTGATCGCCCGCCCTGGCAACTGCTTCGAGGCCATGCGCCATCTGCTCGAGGACAATCACGAGCCGCGCCCGGCCCAGCGCAGGCACATCCTGCGCGCGGTCCGGCTCTATCGCGCGTTGCGCGATGCCGGTGTGGTGCAACAGCTCACCGAGCCCGACGCGCAGGGCCGGATGGCCCGGCTCACCGTCGACCTGCAACGCGATTTCGCGCTCGATCAGCCGCTGTCGCCGTTCGCGCTGGCCGCCTTCGAGCTGCTCGATCGCGAAAGCTCCACCTACACACTCGATGTGGTGTCGCTGATCGAGGCGACCCTCGAGGACCCGCGGCAGTTGCTGATGGCCCAGCAGCACAAGGCGCGTGGCGCCGCGGTCGCGGAGATGAAGGCCGACGGCATCGAATACGAGGAGCGGATGGAGCTGCTCGAGGAGGTCACCTGGCCCAAGCCGCTCGCCGAGCTGATCGAGCCCGCCTTCGAGACCTACCGTGCCGGGCATCCGTGGGTCTCGGAGTTCGCGCCGTCGCCGAAGTCGGTGGTGCGCGACATGATCGAACGCGCGATGACCTTCGCCGAGCTGATCTCGTTCTACGAGCTGGCCCGCTCCGAGGGCGTGGTGCTGCGCTATCTCGCCGACGCCTATCGCGCACTGCGGCGCACGGTGCCCGACGCCGCCCGCACCGAGGAGCTCGACGACCTGGTGGAGTGGCTCGGTGAGTTGATCCGCCAGGTGGATTCGAGCCTGCTCGACGAGTGGGAGCAGCTCACCAACCCGGGCGCGGAGACCGACGCCGAACAGGTCGCCTTCGGCGCCGAATCGGTGCGCCCGATCACCGCCAACGAACGCGCGTTCCGGGTGATGGTGCGCAACGCGATGTTCCGCCGGGTGGAACTGGCCGCCCGGCGCCGCTGGTACGACCTCGACGAGCTCAGCCCCGGCACCGACTGGGCCGGGGACCTCGCCGCCTACTTCGACGAGTACGAGACGCTCGGCACGGGCCCGGACGCGCGCGGGCCGCAGCTGTTCCAGGTGGAGAAGCGGACCGGGTTCTGGCATGTGCGCCAGGTGCTCGACGACCCGGCCGGCGATCACGGCTGGGCGCTGACGGCGATCGTGGATCTCGAGGAGTCCGATGCCGCGGGCGAGGTCGTGTTCGACGAGGTCACAGTGGCGGCGGGCTGAGTCATACCGGATCCGCATGGGCCCGGAGAGCGAGTGTTTGACGGATTCGTTTTTGGGTAGGCGCCGCTGATACTCTCTCCCGGCCGCCGACCGAAAGTTCGACTATGCCCGAATCCCCGTACCTTGTCATCTACCCCGAACGGGTACGTGCCAACTACCGAGCCCTCGACGCCGCGCTGGCGGCACCGGGCACCCGGATCAGGTACGCGGTGAAGGCGGCGCCGGTCGACGAGATCCTCCTCCTGCTCGCGGCCGAGGGCGCGGAGTTCGACGTCGCCAGCATCGGCGAGATCGACCAGTGCCTGCGCCTGGGGATCGACCCGGCGACGCTGTGCTACGGCAATCCGATCAAGAAGAGCGCCCACATCGCGCGCGCCTTCGCCCTGGGCGTGCGCCGCTACGCCTTCGACACCGAGGACGATCTCGCCCGCATCGCCGAGCACGCCCCCGGCGCGGAGGTCGAGTGCCGGTTCCTGTCCTCGGCACCGCAGTCGCGCACCCCGTTCGGCACCAAGTTCGGCTGCGCGCCCGCCGAGGCGCTGCGCCTGCTGGTGCGCGCCCGCGATCTCGGCCTGACCGTCGGCGGCCCGTACTTCCATGTCGGCTCCCAGCAGCTCGATCCGGCCGCCTGGCGGATCGGCATCGAGCAGGCGGGGCAGATCGTGGCCGCGCTGGCGGACAAGGGCATCACCGTTCCGGCGGTGAATGTCGGTGGCGGACTGCCGATCTCGTATGCCGACGCGGCGCCGGAGCTGCCCGCGATCACGGCGGCGATGAGCGCGGCCGCCGCGCAGTTCCTGCCCGCGAACACCGCCCTGATCGTCGAACCCGGCCGGGCGCTGGTGGGCGACGCGGGCACGATTCACGCCGAGGTCGTCGGCGTGCGATTCGCGCCGGACGGGCGGCGCTGGGTGTATCTCGACATCGGCCGATACAACGGTATGGCCGAGACGGAGAACGAGTACATCGCCTATCGTTTCGTCACCGATCGCGACGGCGATCCGGTCTCGGCGGCGGTGGTCGCGGGTCCGACCTGCGACGGCGACGATGTACTGTATCAACGCACGAAGGTCCTTCTGCCGACCACGTTGCGAGCCGGTGATCAGATCCAGATCCTCGACACCGGCGCCTATACCGCGAGTTATTCGTCGGTGTCCTTCAATGGTTTTCCGCCCTTGACCGTTCATGTCTCGGGCGCTGAGCGAGAGTGAGTTTGCCCATGACGGCGGAATTCACCGGCTGGCACGTGCTGGCCGAGTTCGGTGGTGTCGACACAGACCTGTGTGACGATCTCGAACGACTCGAATCGGCGTTGCGTGAGTCTCTGATCGCGGCGGGCGTCACCATCTGCGATGTCGTTCACAAAAAGTTCGATCCGCAGGGGGTGACCGTCCTCGCCCTGTTGTCGGAGTCCCACGCCTCGATTCACACCTATCCGGAGTCCGGCGACATCTTCGTCGACGTCTTCACCTGCGGCAGCATCGGCGCAGGCGCCACGAAAGCCGTGGACATGCTGCGGGACAAGCTGTCTCCGGCGCGCGTGCAGATGAAGGTCGTCCAGCGTGGCCACGGCGCCGAGAAGATCTTCGAACCGGTGGGCGACGGCCTGACCCGGATCTGGGATCTGCACGAGGTGATCGTGGACACGAACACCCCGTTCCAGCACATGGTGATCGCGCGCACCGATCAGGGCATCTCGCTGTTCTCCGACGACGACCGCCAGTCCACCGAGTTCTCTCAGGTCACCTACCACGAGGCCATGATGGTCCCGGCGTTCGTGCTGGCCGAGAAGCTGGACCGGGTGCTGATCATCGGGTCCGGTGAGGGCGTGGCCTCGCAGATGTCGGTGGCGGCCGGGGCGAGCCTGGTCGACCATGTCGACATCGACCAGCGCGAGGTCGAACTGTGCGCGCGGCACCTGCCCTACGGCTACACCCCCGGGGAACTGGCCGCCGCGGTCGCGGGTGAGGGCCCGGTGCATGTGCACTATGCCGACGGCTGGGACTTCCTGGCCAACGCGCAGCAGGCAGGCACCCGCTACGACGTGATCGTCATCGATCTGCCCGACGAGCGGGTCGAGGACGCCCAGCACAACCGCCTCTACGAAGCGGAGTTCCTGTCCCGATGTAAGGCGCTGCTGGCCCCCGGCGGTGTGCTGTCGGCCCAGGCAGGCTGCGCGACCATGTGGCGCAACGAGACTCTGAAGCGTTCGTGGGGCCGTTTCCACGAGCAGTTCGCCACCGTGGTTCCCTACGGCAGCGACGAGCACGAGTGGACCTTCCTGTTCGGCCTGAACGAGAAGATCGAGGACCCGGTGCGCGGCATGACCGACCGTCTGGCCCTGCTCCCCTACCGTGCCGAGACCATCGACGCGCGGGCACTGGAGCGCGGCGCGATCGAGCCGTACGCCCTGCGTCGCTGAGCGCACGACGACACCGTAGGCGGTGATCCGGACAGTCCGGGTCACCGCCTGCGTCGTCACCGGGGACCGCCCGCGAGCTCGAATCCGGTGCCGGCGGGCACGAATGTTGGCACCATGCGAAGTGCACAGCTTCGAGGAGAAACGAGTCGTCCCCATGACACCGACACCGTTGTCCGCCGCCGGCCTGATGCCGGTGCGCCGCCCGTCCGATCACCGTCCCCGCCTGGACGGGCTGTCCACGGCGGGACTCGCGACGTTCCGCGCGCGGTTCGACCGGGCCCCCGCGACCTCGGCGGCCGACTTCGCGCGGCTGGCCGGCGATGTGTCGATGCGGTCGTTCCCCGGCGCCGCCGAGCGCGTGCTGGGCCCGCTGATGGCCCGCCCGGCGTATTTCTGGGTGGCGAAATCGCTGCGGCATCTCGGCGACGGCACCGCGGTGGGGCACAATGTCTTCCGCCTGCTCGGCGGTGTGCGGGCGCTGAATTTCGTGGCCACGGTGGGTGATTCGGTGCTCGACGGCCGGGCGGCGGTGCTGTTCGACTACGACGACCCGCGCGTGGGATCCCGCCGTCCCGCCCGCCGGATCTACGACGAACTGCGCGAGATCGAACCGGATCTGTGGCTCGGTCCGAGTTACTTCCTGACCGGGACCAAGCGCGTTCCGATGGGCTGGTTCGCGCTCGACGCCTCGGTCCCGTTCGACGGTCCGGCCTGACCACGCGGCCTCGCCGCGCGAGCGGCGTCAGTCGTCGTCGACGCCGCGCGCGGCCAGCGCCTCGCCCATCGCGTCGGCGGTCCGCAGCGCCCGGACCAGCACCGGGGTGACCAGGGCCGTCGCCGACCAGCTCAACCCGCGCGCCCGGCGCGCCTCGGCGACCTCGTGGACGATCTGGGCCAGCAGCGGCACGCAGCGGATGGCCAGGGCCAGCAGCAGCGCGGCCCGCTCCGGATCCACCCCGGCGCGGCGCAGCGGCCGCAGGGCCCGGACGAGGACGTCGAGCAGGTCGGTGACCCGGGTCGTCACGGTGACCAGGGCCGCGAGCGCGACCGAGACGAGCAGCACCGCGCACACCGCCACGGCGCGGGTGGGCGAGGTGGTGAGCAGCTGGAACACCCCGATGATCACCGTCATCCACAG
This sequence comes from Nocardia sp. NPDC059177, assembly GCF_042755165.1. NCBI lineage: Bacteria > Bacillati > Actinomycetota > Actinomycetes > Mycobacteriales > Nocardiaceae > Nocardia > Nocardia sp. NPDC059177. The sequence goes on from NZ_JBHZBX010000013.1 coordinate 55,597, forward strand.
CACCGGCCGCACCTGGGCCAGCGCCACCCGCCAGGAGATCCGCGCGAGCGCGAACAGACCGGCCACCGCGAGCACGACCGCCGCGACGCCGGGCAGATCGCGCACGAACACCGTCATGGCGACGATCGCGAGGACCAGCCCCCAGAGCTTGACCCCGGCGGGCAGCCGGTGCAGCAGCGAGTCACCGGGCTGGTAGAGCCCGATCATCCGACGAGCAGGCGGTAGGCGTCCACCGCGTCGACGGGGGTGCCGTCGAAGGCGACCGCGCCGTCGTCGAGCACGATGACGCGGTCGAAGCCGTCGAGCAGCGCGAGCTGGTGGGTCACCACGATCACCTGCTGGTCCAGGGAGTTCAGCGCCTCCGAGACCCGGCGCGCGTTGCGCAGATCGAGCAGGGTGGTCGGTTCGTCGGCGATGAGCACCTCGGGCTCGCGGATCAGCGCGGAACCGATCGCCAGCAGTTGCTTCTGCCCGCCCGAGAGCAGGTGCGCGGGATGATCGGCGTGCCCGGCCAGCCCGAAACGCTCCAGCATCCGCGCCACCCTGGCCGCGATCTCGGCCTTGGCCAGCCCGCTGCGGCGCAGCGAGAAGGCCAGGTCCTCGCCGACGGTCGGCATCACGATCTGGGTGTCGGGGTCGGTGAACACGAAGCCGACCTTGCGCCGCACCTGCGCGCCCTTGCGCGCGGCATCGATCCCGTCGACGGTCACCGTGCCCGAGGTCGGCGCGAGCAGACCGTTGAGCATGCGGGCCAGCGTGGATTTGCCGGATCCGTTGGCGCCGATCAGGCCGACCCGGCGTTCGGTGATCCGCAGGTCGACCTCGCGCAGCACCACCCGCTCACCGAAGCGGTGCCCGACACCGTCGACGACGATCTCGCTCACGACGCCGAACCCAGCCCGTGCGGGCGCTCAGCCACGGATCAGCCCCGGGTAGGCCCGGTGCACGCCCTTGGCCACGACGGTGGCGATCACGACTTTGGCCAGGTCACCGGGGATGAAGGCGAAGTTGGTCGACACCGCCGCCCACACCCCGAGGTCGGTGCGCACCAGCAGGCCGGCGGTCCCGAACAGGTAGATGACCACGATGCCGCCCAGCGCGTTGATCAGCAGGCCGAGCACGAGCGGATACTTCGGCAGGATCAGGCCGGTCAGCCAGCCGATCAGCAGCGTCGCGGGGATCCAGCCGATCAGGTAACCGGCGGTCGGCGAGGCCAGCGCGGTCAGCCCGGTGCGGCCACCGGAGAGCAGCGGCAGGCCGATCATCGTCAGCGCGATGAACACCACGACCGCGGCGGTGCCCTTGCGCGCCCCGAGGACGGCGCCGGTGAGAATCACCCCGAGGGTCTGCAACGTGATCGGTACGCCGCTGAAACCGACGGTGATCGCCCCCGGCAGCCCCATGGCCGCGATGAGGGCGGCGAATACCGCGATCTGGGCCATGTCCCGTGCGGTGAATCCGACCGCGGACTTCGGGGCATTCTCGACTTCGGACACGGCGACATCCTTCACAACAGAATTGAACGACGTTCAAAATAGCAGGCCAGCAGCCCGGGGAGGATGTCGCGGTGGGCGAAGATCGACTAAGCTTCGGGGGTTGGAGCAACTCGGATGGCGGTCACCGCACGACGGCATCGCCGGACGCATCTCGTGGCCGAGGAAGGGCCATCATGTCGATTGCGCTACAACGATTTTCGAAACTGATCGCGGCGATCTACACCGCGGGCGACGATCCCGGCCGCTGGAACAGCGTGGTCCACGAGATCACCGACACCTTCGGCGCGGTACAAACGCTGCTCGTCATCGCCGAGCCCGCCACCGGTCAGGTGTCGGTGATTTCCGCGGGCCACCTGGAGAAACCCGGCGGCAACGCCGTGCAGCTCAGCACCCTCACCGAGCGGGTCAACGCGCTGCCCGCGGGCGCCACGGTGACCGGCGACGACCTGCTGACGCCCCAGGACAAGGGCATGGCGGCACCCGGACGGCACCCGGTCGCGACGGCGAACTGTTTCGTGGCGCGCCTGACCGAGGAGGTGCCCGCGTCCTGGCTGTGCCTGACCATGCGTGATCACCGCGCGATCACCGGCGACTCGGCGGCGCGCACCCTGCTCGGGGTGCTGGTACCGCACCTGTGCGGCGCCCTGCGCACCCATTCCAAACTGGTCGAGCTGTCGCGCGACCGTGCCTTCGCGCTGGCCACGCTGGAGAAGGCCAAATACGGGATCATGATCGTCACCGGCGACTCGGCGATGGTGTTCGCCAACGCCATGGCCGAGCAGATCACCCGGCAGGCCGACGGCATCACCGTCGACGCGAGCGGCCGATTGCGGGCCTCGCTGTCGAGCGCGCCCGCCCCACTGTGCGCGCTGATCCGCCAGGCGGCGGGCCCCGAGCGCAGCAGCGGCAACATCGCGTTGCCGCGTCCGTCAGGGGGACGGCCGCTGATCGTGCGGGTCACCCCGCTCGACGGCATCAGCAAGGGCGGTCCGTGGGAACGGGCAGTGTTGTTGCTGGTGGTCGATCCCGAACACGACCCGCAACCGGAGCCGACCGCCCTGCACGATCTCTACGGGCTCACCGACGCCGAGACGATGGTCGCGATGGGAGTGCTGCGCGGTGACGGATTACCGGCCGTCGCCGATCAGCTCTCGGTCTCGCTGTTCACCGCGCGCACGCATCTGCAGCACATCTTCGCCAAGACCAGAACCCACCGTCAGGCCGAATTGGTCCGGTTGCTGCTGACCAGCGCGATCTCCGCGCAATGACGGGCCGGGGTCAGATCGGGTGGAAGCCGACGCCGGGACCGCCGCGCGCGGACACGTCGTCGAGGATCCGGGTGAAGTTGGCACCGACCTGCGGTCCCAGACAGGGCACCCCGATATAACCGTTGACGATGGCCACCAGCGTCGTACCGACGACGATCGGGCCGCCGGAGTCGCCGACGATCACGCAGATCTGGCTCAGCGTCCAGGTCGCGCCGCCGAACACGTCGCCGTAGACCAGACCACAGGTCTGACCGGTCGTGCGTCCCTCCTTACAGGCGATCGCGGGGAACTGCGCGGGCAGCCCCACACCGGTGATGGTGGTGGAACCGACGTGGTTGATCGGGTTCACCAGGCCCGCGTCGAAGACGATGAGCAGGTAGTCGAGGTCGTTGTTGACGAAAGACACCGTGCCGACTGTGCCCACCGCCTGGTCGGCTTCCGCGGACACTCCAGCGCCGGCGACCGCGCAGTGTCCCGCGGTGAATCCGACGAGCTGTCCGGCCCCGTCGTAGCCGATGGTGGTGAGGGTGCAGGTGGAGCCGTCGTCGAAGACGATCCCGGAACCACCACCGAGGGGCACCGGAGCCTGCGCGCTCGCGGTCCCGACGCCCGCCCAGGCCAGGACCAGCGCGGCGGCGATGATCCACCAACTTCGCACAGACATAATCGGGGCACTCTCGCACCGGGGTGCGGGAGTGCCTCGGTCATTCCTGTTCTCTGTCATGCGTGGGTCAGACCACGCACAGCGGGTACAGAATCGGCAGGGTCACGAGAATCGGGACGCAGGTCAGCAGCGCGCCCGGAATCGTGATGAACGGCGACAGCACGACGGGCTGCACTTCTACGGGCACCGGTGCGACGGGGACGGCAGGGTCCGCCGCAGGTGCTGCACCGGCTACGCCGGCACCGAGAGCGATCAACGGCGCACAAGCAAACACCGCGATGGTGGAGCGAATCTTGTTGTTGATCATTGCCATTCCTTAGAACTGTGGTGGCGGGTTCGTCACCTAATACAGAACAGCACCGATCGCGAACCAGCGCGTCGCTCGAACAGATGAGATCAGATCAGAACGGCCGCTTGGATCTGATCACCGCGGCGAGGTACTCGTAGTCGTCGGCGCGGGCCGAGGACGCCCGGAACGCCAGGCCGATCGTGCGTCCCGGCGCGGGGGCGGCGAAGCGGGCGACATCGAGGGTCGCGCGCGCGGTCTCCGCCGCCACGGCCATCTCGGGGATGAGGGTCACCCCGAGTCCACCGGCCACGCACTGCACCACCGTGGTCAGCGAGGCGGCGCGGGTGTCGCCGACCGCGCCGGGATGCACCTCGGCGTTGCGGCACAGCTCCAGGGTCTGATCCCGCAGGCAGTGGCCCTCGTCGAGCAGCAGCAGCGGCATCTCGGCCAGCACCGGGGCGGCCAGGTCGGTGCGGCCTGCCAGTTCGTGACCGCGCGGGGTGACCAGTACGAACTCCTCGGTGTACAGCGGGATCTCCACCAGCCCGGGCGCTTCGCTGGGCAGCGCGAGCAGCGCGACGTCGAGCACGCCGGTGCGCAGGCCGTCGAGCAGGCGGGCGGTCTGGTCCTCGACCACCTGCGGCACCAGGTTCGGCAGTTTGCGCCGCAGCTCGGGCAGCAGCTCGGGCAGCACGTACGGCGCGACGGTCGGGATGATGCCCAGCCGCAGCACCCCGCCGAGCCCGTCCCCGGACGCCGAGGCGACGAATCGGTCGGCGGCCTCGAGGGTCGCGCTCGCCTGCGGCAGCAACCGCATGCCCGCCGCGGTGACGAGCACGCGGCGGGTGCTGCGCTCGATCAACTGGAGCCCGAGCCCGTTTTCCAGCGATGCCAGGGCCTGCGATAACGTGGGTTGGCTCACATTCAAACGCGCTGCGGCGGTGCCGAAATGCCGATATTCGGCGACGGCCACGAACGCACGCAGCTGCGAGAGGGTTGGCTGATAAGTCTGATCAGTCACGCCTATCAGTGTACGACGGAGCAATCGGATATACCTTTTAGTAGGCTGGCAACACCACACCACGAATGAGGAGATGAGCATGGCTCTGCTGACCATCGGCGACCAGTTCCCGGCATACAACCTCCAGGCCGTCATCGGAGGTGACCTGTCGAAGGTCGACGCGCAGCAGCCCGACGATTACTTCACCCAGATCACCAGCGACGACCACGCGGGCAAGTGGCGCATCGTGTTCTTCTGGCCCAAGGACTTCACCTTCGTGTGCCCGACCGAGATCGCCGCGTTCGGCAAGCTGAACGACGAGTTCGCCGACCGCGACGCGCAGGTCCTCGGCGCGTCGGTCGACAACGAGTTCGTGCACTTCCAGTGGCGCGCCCAGCACGAGGATCTCAAGACCCTCCCCTTCCCGATCCTGTCCGACCTCAAGCGTGAGCTCGCCACCGCGACCGGCGTGCTCAACGCCGACGGTGTCGCCGATCGCGCGACCTTCATCGTCGACCCGAACAACGAGGTCCAGTTCGTCTCGGTGACCGCCGGTTCGGTCGGCCGCAACGTCGACGAGGTGCTGCGCGTGCTCGACGCCCTGCAGTCCGACGAGCTGTGCGCCTGCAACTGGAAGAAGGGCGATCCGACGATCAACGCCGGCGAACTGCTCTCTGCCAGCGTCTGATCCAGCCTTCCCCACCGATTCACCCTTAGGAGCCCCACTGCCATGAGCATCGAGAACCTCAAGAACTCTCTCCCCGAGTACGCCAAGGACCTCAAGCTCAATCTGTCCTCGCTGGCGCGCACCACGGTGCTCAACGAGCAGCAGCTGTGGGGCACCCTGCTCGCCTCGGCCGCCGCCACCCGCTCGGCCACCACGCTGCGCGAGGTCGCCGAGGAAGCCGCCGACGTGCTCTCCGCCGAGGCCTACGAGGCCGCGCTGGGCGCCGCGTCGATCATGGGCATGAACAACGTGTTCTACCGCGGCAAGGCGTTCCTGGACGGCCGCTACGACGACCTGCGCGCGGGCCTGCGGATGAACATCATCGGCAATCCGGGCGTCGACAAGGCCGATTTCGAGCTGTGGTCGTTCGCGGTGTCCTCCATCAACGGCTGCGCGCACTGCCTGGAGGCGCACGAGAAGACCCTGCGCGAGGCCGGTGTCTCGCGTGAGGTGATCTTCGAGTCGCTGCGCGCCGCGGCGATCGTGGCCGGTGTCGGCCAGGCCGTCGCCTCGACCGAGGCGCTCGCGAACGCCGCGGTCTGATCCACCCGTTCCACGCGGCCCCGCTCCGGATTCCGGTGCGGGGCCGCGGTCGTTCGCCCCGGACACGACCGCCGTCGCGGTTGGCCTACCGCCCGTGACCCGGCCGGTAGGCTCGCGCGCATGAACGCACATGATGTGCCCGATGCCCCGGACATCCAGGTCGAGGTCGTGCGAGTGTTCACCGATCCCGCCGGACATCTCGGCAACGCGCTGGGCATCGCCCGCGCCGGCGACGTCGTAGCCCTGGACCCCCAGGAGCTCGCCGCCCGGCTGGGCTACAGCGAGACCACCGTCTACGAGGACCCGGCCGACGGGGTCGCGCGGGTCCGGATCTTCACGCCCATCAGGGAATTGCCGTTCGCCGGGCATCCCACCGTCGGCACGGCGTGGTGGCTCGCCGAGCAGGGCCTGTCGGTGCACACCCTGCAGGTGCCGGCAGGCCCGGTCGCCGTCAGCCGCACCGAAGGCCTGACCTGGGTCACCGCCCGCGCCGAGTGGACACCGGAATTCACCTTCCACCAGCTGGATTCGCTCGACGAACTGGCCCTGCTGCGGCCCGGCGACTTCGCCGACGGCCAGCACTACTTCTGGGTCTGGACCGACGAGCCGCGCGGGGCGATCCGCACCCGGATGTTCGCCCCCGACATGGGCATCGCCGAAGACGAGGCCACCGGCGCGGCCGCCATCGCGCTCACCGCCCGGCTGCGGCGCGGACTGGTGGTGACCCAGGGACTGGGCTCACAGCTCTACACCGAATGGGATTCCGACGGCTGGGTGCGGCTGGGCGGGCGGGTGTCCGAAGATCACGTGATGGTGCTCTAGCCGCCGAGGGTGCCGCCGAAGCGGCGCAGCCAGGGTGGCCGGGAGGTCCAGTGGCCGCGGCGCTGCGGTGCCTCCGCGGCGCCCACGTCGGCGAGGATCCTGGCCTCGAGCTGACGCGGCGGCGGACGCTGGTCGTCGTCGGCCAGGCGGGCCAGCACCTCGTGCACGCCCCTGACCCGCGCGGCGAAGATCGACAGGCTGTGCGGGGTGGTGGCGGCGAGCTTGTTCTCGATGTGGTGGTGTTCGAGCTCGGCGACGGCATCGAGGGCGTAGGCGTCGGCGAGGGTGAGCACCGATCCCGGCGGGCACCAGGGCGGCCGGGCGCCGGGGCGGGCCAGGCGTTGTTCGGCGAGCCGTTCGATGCCCTCGGCGAGCAACCGGGTGACCATCGGGACGCGCAGACCGAGGTCGCGCCCGATCGTCCGGTAGGTGCGGCCGCCGTAGTAGGCCAGCACGAACACCTCGCAGTGCCGGTCGAGCGGGTCGTCGAAGCCGAGGCGGGCCGAGACCGCCAGCCACGGCATGTCGTCGCCGTCGTTGCGGTTCAGGCGCAGCCGCTGCACCGCGAGCCGGTGGACCTGGGCGAGCAGCCAGGTCTGCTCGGCGCTGAACAGTCCGTGGTCCGGGTCGGGGTACTCGGGGAGCCGATCGCCGTCGCGACCGTAGACGACGCCGCGACCGAAGGCGATGTCGTACTCGATCGGGTCGAGGTCGTGGGTGTCGGTCTTGGTGGCGACGAATGCCGAACGGCCCCAGGGTGTTCCGAGATCGGGCAGCGGCGGTGCCGGTGCGGGGGTGTCGTCCGCCGGGTCGGGTAAGTCGTCGGCGGGCTGGTCGTCGGCGGTGATCCACGGTGTCGCGCGGACGCGGCGGAAGCCCTCGCGGACAACGTCTTCGGCCAGGCCGCGGCGCTGCAGCACGCGCAGCGCGAGCCCGAAGGCGGCCGCACCGGTCGTGCGGTAGAGCTCGCGCACCGCCTCGCGATCCTCGGCGCCGGACAGGATTTCGGGCGCGGACGGCGATGTGCCGCTCCGCGCCTTTTCTGGACCACGCTGCCCATTCATCGTCGAATTCCTGTCCGCACAACGGCAATTCGCAGCCCGAGCGGTTGTGGATCGGTATTCACTGCCCGATCGCGGCGATCAGCATGAACGCGGTGCCGATATCCATCACCAGATGCGGCACCAGCGCCGAGGTCAGCGGGTGGCCGCCGGACGGATGTACCCAGCGCCACCGGCGTGACCGGTGACCGGCGGTGCCGAGCACCAGCAGCGCGTCGAGGACGAACAGCGCGGCCAGCGCGAACGCGGGCCAACCCAGCGCCGCCGCACCATGGTCGGTGCCGTGCCCGCCCATCGCGTACAGCATGGCCGCCGCCGCGACGGTGTGATAGCCGAGCGCGAGCAGCTCGTCGGGCGCGGGTGCCGGGTCGCGGCGCAGGCGGAACAGCCGCTCCCCGAACAGCATCGCGAACGCAACGGTCAGCGCGGTGAGGATGCCGCGCATCGCGTGCGGGTCGCTGGCCACGGGAAAGATCAGCATCGCCAGCATCACCAGGCACATCAGCAGATGCGCGCCGTCGGCGGCGGCATCGACGCGCTGACCCGCCCGCGGCCGGGTCAGCCGACCGACGACGATGAGCGCCGCCACCACGAACGCGACCACCACCAACCATCGCATCACCCCGTTGTCCTGCACGAATTCGGCCACACCCCACCACCTTCGAGTCGGCACCCGCCCACCATGCTCGCACCGCACCGCCGTCCGCTGCACCGTTTTCCCAGCAAACCGGGCTCGCACCGGCGGCTCCGCCGGGTCACCATGGACCGATGAACGACCCCAGCCCCGTGACCACGCACTGGCGAATCACCGTCGACGATCTGACCGGCCCCGAGATCACCGCGCTGCTGACCCGGCATCGCGCCGAGATGGCGGGCAACTCCCCCGCCTGCAGCATGCACGCCCTCGACCTGACCGCCCTGCGGGATCCGGCGGTGACGGTATGGGGCGCGTGGTCGGGCACCCGCCTGGCCGGCTGTGGCGCGCTGCGCACCCTCGATCCGGCGCACGGCGAGATCAAGTCCATGCGCACCGCCGACGGATTCACCGGCCGCGGCGTGGGGGCCGCGGTGCTCGCGCACCTCATCGCGCAGGCCCGGCGGCGCGGCTATCGGCGGCTGAGCCTGGAGACCGGCGCGAGTGCGTTCTTCGCCCCGGCGCGGCGGCTGTATCGGCGCCATGGCTTCACCGAATGCGGACCGTTCGCGGAGTACGTTCTCGATCCGCACAGCCGGTTCTTCACGCTGATGCTCACCTAGTGGGTCGGGCTAGCTGCGTGGCACCCACTGGGCCGGCCCGACTCGCCGAACGCCACCCCGAGGCGGACGGCGACCGGGCCGGCGACACAGACGGCACCGGCTCAGCTGGGTTCACGCGGCGGTCACCGACCCGGCGCGCGGCGGTGGAGCTCAGCCGAGGGCGCGGGCGAAACCGGCGGCGAGTTCGGCGACCTGGGCGTCGGTCATGACGAACGACGGGGAGATCTGCATGGCGCCGCCGCCTGCGGCCCGGCCGGAGATGCCTTGCGCGCGCAGGGCTTTGACCAGGGCGGGGCCCTCGGCGGGGTCGGCGAGCTGGACGGCGGCGACGGCGCCGAGACCGCTGCGGATCTCGCTGACCCGCGGGTGGTCGGCCAGCGGGGCCAGCGCGACGTGCAGGGTCTGTTCGAGCCGGGCGGCCTCTTCGAGCAGGCCCTCGCGTTCGACGATGGCGAGATTGGCCAGGGCGGCCGCGGCGGCGCCCGCGTGACCGCCGTAGGTGTAGCCGTGCCGGAACCAGACACCACCGCCGAAGAACGGTTCGGCCAGGTGCGGGGCGACGAACACCGCGCCCATCGGCACGTACCCGGAGGTGAGGCCCTTGGCGGTGGTCATCAGGTCGGGGCGCAGATCGAAGCGGGTCGAGGCGAACCAGGAGCCGCCGATGCGGCCGAAACCGGTGACGACCTCGTCGGCCACGAACAGGATGTCGTGGTCGCGGCAGATCTGGCGGACCTCGGCGAGGTAGCCCGCCGGCGGCAGGTACACCCCGCCCGCACCGATGATCGGCTCGCAGAAGAACGCGGCGATCTGCTCGGCGCCGACCTCCTCGATCAGGGCCAGCAGCGACTTCGCGTCGTCCCACTCCACCGTGCGGGTATCGGCGACCAGTTCGCCGTAGCCCTCGATATTGGGCGCCAGCCCGCCCAGCGCGGTGCTCGCGTAGTGCATGCCGTGATAGGCCAGGCGGCGCCCGACCAGGATCTTCTTGTCGGTGCGGCCCTGTTCGTACCAGTACCGGCGGGCCAGTTTGGCGGCGGTCTCCACCGAGTCCGAGCCACCGGAGGTGAAGAAGATCTTGCTGCCGGGGATCGGCGCGATCGATGACAGCTTCTCGGCCAGTTCCTGGACCGGCGGCTCGGTGAGGTCGCCGAAGTTGGAGTAGTGGGCGATGGTGCGCAGCTGCGCGGCGACCGCGTCGGCGATCTCGGCGCGACCGTGCCCGACATTGGCGAACCACAGCCCCGCGGTGGCGTCGAGGTATCGCGTGCCCGCGGTGTCGTAGACGTAGGCGCCGTCACCGCGCGCCACGACGAACGCGCCGTCGCGGTCGACGGCACCCATATCGGCGAATCCATGCCAGAGCGCATTCATGGCTCCACACTTACCCGAACCAGCGCGGGTACGCGCGCGGACGCACCCGCGCGTCTCAGTCCGCGGACCGCCGCGCACGCCATCGAGCGGGCAGATCACCCAGCGCGGCCATGGCGACCGCCAGTACGACGAACACCACGGTGAGCACCACCAACCCGATCGCCAGCGACACATATCCCTGCTCGCGGGGATCGAGGAACGGATACGGGTACCAGTCGACGATGGGCCCCCGGATCAGGCTGTACACGCCGTAGACGAGCGGAAACGCCAGCCACTGGCCGATCAGCGCGGGGCCGGTGCGCGGCCGGCGTGGCATGGCGACCAGCAGCCAGTCCAGCAACAGCACCAGCGGCAGGATGCGATGCAGCACATCGTTGATCCACCTGTCGGTGAGCATCACATCGACATTCGCCAGCAGCACCGCGTACACCACCATCGTGATCAGCATGTACAGCGTCACCGCGCCGCGCACGAGCTGCCAGCGCGGACCCTGCGGCGCGAGCACCCCGCCGACCAGCAGTACGAGCACGGCGAGAATGTTCGACTCGATGGTGAAATAGCTCAGATAGTTGGCAAGGGAGAAGGTCGCCGAATCGAGATTGCGCAGCGGGATCCACAGCAGCGCGACCACACCCAGGATCGCGAACCCGACCCGGTACACCCTGATCCACCACGCCGTGCCCGTCGCTGCGCTCATCCCCGGATCGTCGCACGCGAACCCCGCCCGGCAGCCGACATCAGCCCCGGCGACCCGCCGCGTCGCGGCACGCGGAACACGACATGTGCTCCCTGTGGTGTGTCGTCGGTCTCGCCGATCCGGCCCCCGGGCAGCACGGCGGAAAAACCGGTGGCGGGCTTCGCTAGGCTGACAGATGCAATGACCAGGACAGCTAGCACCGGTACCCGCGCGCTGCGCACCCGCCTGGCGGAGGTCTCGCTGCGCGACGAACACCGGCTCCAGCGCAAGCTCGACCGTGCGCGCCCCGATGACCTACCCGCCCTCGAGGCCGAGATCGCCGCCGCCGCGACCCGCGTGGCCAATCGCCGCGCGGCGGTTCCGCGGATCACCTACCCGGAACAACTGCCGGTCTCGGCGCGCCGCGACGATATCGCCGCCGCCATCGCCGCGCACCAGGTGGTGATCGTGGCGGGCGAGACCGGCTCGGGCAAGACCACGCAGATCCCGAAGATCTGTCTGGAGCTGGGCCGCGGCGTCCGCGGCACCATCGGCCACACCCAGCCGCGCAGGCTGGCCGCGCGCACCGTCGCCGAACGCATCGCCGACGAGCTCGGCACCGAACTGGGCGATGTGGTCGGCTACACCGTCCGGTTCACCGATCAGGCGTCGGATCGCACACTGGTCAAGCTGATGACCGACGGCATCCTGCTCGCCGAGATCCAGCGCGACCGGATGTTGCGCCGCTACGACACGATCATCATCGACGAGGCGCACGAGCGCAGCCTCAATATCGACTTCCTGCTCGGCTATCTGAAACAGCTGCTGCCCAAGCGTCCCGATCTGAAGGTGATCATCACCTCGGCGACCATCGATCCGGAGTTGTTCGCCCGCCACTTCGCCGACGCCGAGGGCACCGCGGCCCCGATCGTGGAGGTGTCGGGCCGGTCCTATCCGGTGGAGTTGCGTTACCGGCCGCTGTCGCTGGAACTGCCCGGATCCGATGCCGACGACGAGGACGCCCGTGTCGTCGATCGCGATCCGACCGATGCCGTCGCCGACGCCGTCACCGAGTTGTTCGCCGAGGGCGACGGTGACGTGCTGGTGTTCCTGTCCGGCGAACGCGAGATCCGCGACACCGCCGACGCGCTGCGGGATCTGCGCCTGCCCCGCACCGAGGTGGTGCCGCTGTACGCGCGGCTCTCGGCCGCCGAGCAGCACAAGGTGTTCACCCCGCACACCGGTCGCCGGGTGGTGCTGGCCACCAATGTCGCCGAGACCTCGCTGACCGTGCCCGGCATCCGCTATGTCGTCGATCCGGGCACCGCCCGGATCTCGCGCTATTCGATGCGGACCAAGGTGCAGCGGCTGCCGATCGAACCGGTCTCGCAGGCCTCGGCGCGGCAGCGTTCCGGCCGCTGTGGCCGCGTGGCCGACGGCATCGCCATCCGGCTGTACTCCGAGGACGATTTCGAGTCGCGGCCCGCGTTCACCGAACCCGAGATCCTGCGCACCAATCTGGCCGCGGTCATCCTGCAGATGACCGCGCTCGGCCTCGGCGACATCGAGAGCTTCCCGTTCGTGGAGGCGCCGGACCGCCGGGCGATCCGCGACGGCATCGCGCTGCTCGAGGAACTCGGCGCGCTGGCGCACGGCAGCGCGAAAGCCGTGGACGGTGAGGCGCATTCGGGCGGGCATCTCACGCTCACCCCGATCGGGCGCGAGATGGCGCAGCTGCCGGTGGACCCGCGCATGGCGCGCATGCTGGTCGAGGCGCACCGCAACGGCTGCCTCGACGAGGTGCTGGTGATCGTGGCCGCGCTGTCGATCCAGGACGTGCGCGAACGGCCGGTCGAGCAGCAGCAGGCCGCCGACACCCAGCATGCCCGCTTCACCGTCGACGGCTCGGATTTCCTGGCCTACCTGCGCCTGTGGGACTACCTCACCGAGCAGCGCAAGTCGTTGTCGTCCAACCAGTTCCGGCGCATGTGCCGCGAGGAGTTCCTGCACTACCTGCGCATCCGCGAATGGCAGGACCTGCACGGTCAGCTGCGCACAATCACCCGGGGGCTCGGCTGGAACGACGCCGGCACGTCGTCGCGATCCGACTCCGGCGACGACACCGGCACCGGGAGGAACCCGGGGCGACGCGGCCGGGCACGCGACCAGCGGGAACCGGGCGCCGGCGATGCCGCGACGGAAGCCGGGCCTGCGCAGTCCCCGGGGCGCGCTCGGCGCGGACGCGGACAGCGGGCCGGCCAGCCGGCATCGGCCACGCGATCCACCGGTGGGTCCGGGACCGCGGCCACCGCCCGAACCAGGCCGGCGGCGAAACCCGAACGCGGATCGGCCGATTCGCCCACCGGATCGCACGACCACGGTGCACGCCGAAAGGCCCCGGCGGGAACCGTGCGCGCGTCCACGGAATCGGCGGCGGCCGATGCCGAGGCGGCCATGCCGTGGCCCAGTGCGCAGATCCATCAGTCGCTGCTGGCCGGCATGCTCTCGCATATCGGTGTGCGGGAAGCCGAATCGCGCGAGTTCCTGGGCGCGCGCAATGCCAAGTTCATGATCTTCCCCGGTTCGTCGCTGGCCAAGAAGCCGCCGCGCTGGGTGATGGCCGCCGAGCTGGTGGAGACGTCCCGGCTGTGGGGCCGGATCGCGGCGAAGGTGGAACCCGAGTGGGCCGAGCGGCTCGCGGGCGATCTGGTGAAACGCACCTATTCCGAACCGCATTGGTCGTCCAAGCGGGGCGCGGCCCGCGCCTACGAGCGGGCCACGCTCTACGGCGTGCCGCTGGTGACGGGCCGACCGGTCGACTACGGCCGCATCGATCCCGAGCTCTCCCGCGAACTGTTCCTCCGTCACGCCCTTGTCCAGGGCGAGTGGCAGACCCGCCACGGCTTCTTCGCCCGCAACCGCGCCCTGATCGACGATGTCGCTGACCTCGAGCACCGGGCCCGCCGCCGCGACATCCTCGTCGACGACGAAGTGCTCTTCGAGTTCTACGACCAGCGCGTCCCCGCCGACATCGTCTCGGTGCGCCACTTCGACAGCTGGTGGCGCAAGGCCGAGCGCACAGACGCTGGGCTGCTGGACTTCTCGACCGACACCGTGGTCAACGCGGGCGCCGCCGCGCTGGACCCCACCGATTTCCCGGACGCCTGGCGCCAGGGCGAGCTCAGCTTCCCACTGACCTACCAGTTCGAACCGGGCCGCGACGACGACGGCGTGACCGTCCGCGTCCCGGTCGAACAGCTCGCCCACGTGCGCGCGGTCGGCTTCGACTGGCTGGTGCCCGGCATGCGCGAGGAACTCGCCGCCGCGTTCATCAAGACCCTGCCCAAGAACCTACGTCGCGCGGTCGTGCCCGCCCCCGATTTCGCGGCCGCGGCCCTGCGCGGGCTGACCCCGCGCGCCGAACCGCTGCGCACCGGACTCGCGCGTGAACTGTCGCGGCTGGGTTCGGTCACCGTCACCGCCGAGGATCTCTCGCCCACCGCGCTGCCGGATCACCTGCGGATGACCTTCGCCGCAGTCGATCAGCGCGGGACCGTGCTGGCCAAGAGCAAGAACCTCGCCCAGCTGAAAGCGCGACTGGCCGAACAGGTCTCGGCCTCGGTCGCCCGCGCCACCGCCGGTGCCGAGCGCGCGCCGGCCACGGTGTGGACCTCCGAGTCGCTCGGTTCGGTCGCGCCGACGGTGCGCCGCGAGGTGGCCGGGCAGACCGTGACCGGCTATCCGGCGCTGGTGCCCGAGGGCGACGGCGTCGCGGTGCGCGTGCTGAGTTCCCCCGGGGAACAGGCCGCGGCGATGCGCGCCGGCGTGCGCACCCTGCTGCTGGCCGCGATTCCCACCTCCACGCGCGCGGTCACCGCCGGGCTCCCCGCCGCCGACCGGCTCGCCCTGAGCCAGAACCCGGACGGGTCACTGGACAAGCTGGTCGAGGACTGCCGGGTGGCCGCCGCCGACGAACTGATCGCGAAGGCCGGCGGGCCCGTGCGCGATCCCGCGGAGTTCGACAAGCTCGTGGCCACCGTGCGCCCGCAACTCGCCGGGGCCGTCGGCACCCTGATCCGCACCGTCGCGCCGGTACTGTCGGCGGCGCATCGGGCCCGCGCCGCGCTGGCCGAGACCACCGAGACCGATATCGCCGAGGACGTCCGCCAGCAGCTCGACGACCTGCTGTTCCCCGGTTTCGTGGCCGAATGGGGCCGGGCCCGGCTGCGCGAGCTGCCGCGCTACCTGCTCGCCGCGGCCCAGCGCCTGGAATCGCTGCCGGGTTCGGCGGTGCGCGACCGCCACGGCATGGTCGAGGTGGACCGGATGCTGGCCGCCTACGACAAGCTGGTCCGGAGCCTGCCCGAGGGGCGCAGGCACGCGCGCGATGTCACCGAGATCTGGTGGATGATCGAGGAATTGCGGGTCAGCCTGTTCGCGCAGAAGCTGGGCACGCCGTATCCGGTGTCGGCCAAGCGGATCGAGAAGGCGATCGGCGCGATCCGGCGCTGAGGTGGGTCAGTCGGCGACCGCGGCCGCGGCGCGGGCGGCCCGCATCTCGGTGATCTCGCGTTCGAAATCGGCGGCGCTGGTGAAGGATCGGTACACCGAGGCGAACCGCAAGTAGGCCACCTCGTCGAGATCGCGCAGCGGGCCGAGGATGGCCAGGCCGACCTCGTGACTGGGCACCTCGGGAGAACCCTTGGCGCGCACCGCGTCCTCGACCTGCTGGGCCAGCAGGTTCAGCGCGTCGTCGTCGACTTCGCGGCCCTGGCAGGCGCGGCGCACACCGACGATCACCTTCTCGCGGCTGAACGGCTCGGTGACACCACTGCGCTTGACCACCGACAGGATCGCGGTCTCGACGGTGGTGAACCGGCGAGCGCAGGCCGGGCAGGATCGACGGCGGCGGATGGCCGTGCCCTCCTCGACTTCGCGCGAGTCGACCACTCGCGAGTCAGGGTGTCGGCAATACGGGCAATGCATCCGAGGGTTCCTTCGTCGATGCGCACTCCATGGCTCTTGACAGGATACCGGTCAGGACCGCACGAGCTGCCACTGCGTGGTCAAGTCCGTGATGATCTCCGGTAACCGGGCGATCATCCGGCCCCGATCGAGCTTGGCGGCGAAGGGTTCGCGGTACACCGAGACCGCGCGCGCAGGGTCGGTGACCAGGTCGAGATGGCGGGGCACGAGGTCGGCGGTGATGTAGGCCCAGCGGTCGGCGCGGTCGGCCCAGTTGAAGGCGGGCAGCGGCATTCGCAGTCCGAGCGTGCTGCCGGGCGCGCCGACGGCGACCGGGGCGTAGACGCCGGGGGCCCGGGTGCCGGGCACGGCCGGTTTGCCCGCTACGGTGGTGACGTAGGTGAGGACCCGGCCCATGCCGTCGCGTCCGGCGGCGGTCACGTCCCACTGGTCGGCGACGATGTGGTTCTGTTCGCGATCGGTCATCCGGATCAGCGCGTCGGTGCGACCGGCGGTGGTGCCGCTGTCGATGCCGGCCCAGGCGGTGTGGATGCCGTCGTCGAGCAGACCGGCCGCGGCCATCTTGTCGATGCCGGCCATCCCCTCGGCGATGTAGGCCTCGTGCATCGGCACCAGGTCGGTGAAGATGTGTTTCTGCATGATCATCAGCCGGGTCTGGTACCAGGCCATGTCCGCGGCGGTCAGACGCGGGCCGAGTTGCGCCAGGCCGGTGATGTCGGCGGGCACCTCGGCGAGCAGCTCGGGCGGGACGGCGCGCAGGATGTCGGCCGCGACCGAACCCAGTTCGTGGATGCCCGCCACCGAGAGCACCCCGGCGATATCGCCGACATCGAAGAAGCCCGAGGCGAACGAGCCGCCCGCGATGCCCGCCAGGCCCGCCCAGTAGAAGTCGGGGTGCGCGGCGGCGATGCGGAAGTAGTTGACATACACCTGGGTGAAGGTGGCGGTGTTGGCCGCGACACCGCGATACGGCTCCCAGCCGGCCAGGTCGATCTGCGCGTTGCCGGTGGCGACGACGAGCCAGTACTGGTGCAGCAGGGTCGCGTAGCGGGTGGGTGCGATGCCGTCGGCCCGCGCCGCGTCGAGCGCGGTCCGCAGCGGTTCCTCAGACAGTGGCAGCTCCGGGTGCAGGCCACCGCCGAATTCCCCGTCGGCATTGAGTGCTGGGAGGTCGAGGTAGCCGGCGTAGCTGGTGCGCGCGTGCGCGGTGGGCGCGAGCACGGCGCCGAGGAGAACACAGAGCAGAAGAGCGATCGAACAGCGGCGCACGAGACCTCGCATCCGGCTTCGACCAGGGCGGTCGTTCCCCGGTTCACGATGCGGGTCACGCTAGCAACGTGTTCTAGTTCTGGCGTGATTTTCGTCTGAGACAGTGATCTTGAACCGTCTGGCCTACCGGCGGGAAACCCCTACGGTGCAGCCGGTTCCACATCAGGGCAGCCCGGGCGTAAGCCCCCTGGACGGCAGGTCGGCGGGCTCCGAGATCGACGGGACGGGGACCTCGACGCGATCACCGAAGCTGCCCGCACGCAGATGCGCGAGCCCGAGGAAGGCGACGACGATCAGCGCCGTCGCCAATGCGGTCACCGCCAGTGCGGCGAACCCCCGCTGCGCCCGTTCGACCCGGCGCAGCGGGTGCGCGCCGCGCGCCGGGCGGGCCGGCACCCGGCCGCGCGTGTAGAGCGCGAGTTCACTGCGCGGTCCGGTCACCCGGTCGACCCGGATGGGCCGCGCCACCGGACGGGCCGGCGGCTCCGAGCGCGGCACCGTGGCGAAGGCGAGATCGACCTCGGCGTCGGTGAGGTCGAAGATCCGGCTGCGCCGCTCGGTGCGGACGAGCTCGGCGGGCGGCAGCTCGATCCGGCGATCGGCCGGCGCGGCGGTGCGAACCAGGACGCCGCGCGGCTCGGGTGACACGCTCGCCGCCCCGGCCTGCTCGACGGCGTCCGGCAGGGCCGCGACCGGCACTCGAGGACTGTCGAGCCGGGGCCGGGCCGCACCGCGCAGCAGCGTGAAAGGCCGTGGGGCGCGTGTGGTCCGGCGGCGCCGGAGCACCGGCTCGCCGGTACCGGCTCGGTCGTGGGAACGCAGGGCGCCGGTCGCTGTGCTCATCGGAAGTACCTCCGGGGTGGTGTGCTCCGCTGCTGAAGGAAACCGCTGGTGAGGCCACTTCGCCTGCCGCGGTTCGAACATGTGTGCGACGAACTGATGTTCGATTTCTACCACGTACCGACGTCTATGTCAGCACGAAACGCCCGACATGCTCGAACAGATGTTTGATAGTTCGGCGTGGCCCGACTAGCCTCGGAAGAGCGAATTCGACCAGGGAAAGGGCGGGATAACGGTGACCCACACAGACGACACGGGTGACGAAAGCGCTACCGGCACCGTCACATCGGGATCCGGTGCGGATCTCACCGTGCGTCAACGCACGGTCCTCGATGTCATCCGCACCTCGGTGACCGAACGTGGCTATCCGCCCAGCATCCGCGAGATCGGCGACGCGGTCGGGCTCACCTCCACCTCGTCGGTGGCCCACCAGCTGCGCGCGCTCGAACGCAAGGGCTACCTGCGCCGCGACCCGAATCGTCCACGCGCGGTGAACGTCCGCGGGCTCGACGAGGCGGTCCGCTCGGTGACGACGCTGCCGGCCGAGCAGCCCGACGAGGCCGATCCGAGCCGCCCCACCCCGACCTTCGTCCCGGTCCTGGGCCGGATCGCCGCCGGCGGCCCGATCCTGGCCGAGCAGGCCGTGGAAGAGGTCTTCCCGCTGCCGCGCGAGCTGGTCGGCGACGGATCACTGTTCCTGCTCAAGGTCGTCGGGCAGTCGATGGTCGACGCGGCCATCTGCGACGGCGACTGGGTCGTGGTGCGCCAGCAGAACGTCGCCGAGGGCGGCGACATCGTGGCCGCCATGATCGACGGCGAAGCCACGGTGAAGACGTTCAAACGCGCGGGCAAGGATGTCTGGCTGATGCCGCACAACCCGCACTTCGAGCCGATCCCGGGCAACGACGCGCAGATCCTCGGCAAGGTCGTCACGGTCATCCGCAAGATCTAGCGGCGCACGCTCGCGTCCATCTCCCAGATCAGCAGTTCGGCGGCGGTCACGGCGGTCACGCGGTGGCCGCCGGTCGCCGTCAGGCGCACGGCATCGCCCTGGTCGAGCACATCCCCGAGGCCACCGGCACCAGGGCATTGCGGGCGAGTTCGCCGTCGATGTCGAGTTCCTGGTAGCTGGGCGCCACCCCGGCGGTATCCGGTGGAATCCACATCTGCACCACGTGCAGCCGCTCGGTCTCCCGGTACCCCGCGCCGTTGCGTTCGGAATGCCGGATGCCGGTGCCCGCGCTCATCCGCTGGGCGAGCCCGGGACGGATGACGCCGGAATGCCCCGACGAATCCTGACAGCGGGTAACCCCCGCGGCGGCGCGGGCATTCCGCGCCGCCGGGATCAGGCGGTGTGGATCACCAGGGCAGCGCGGCGCGCAGGCGTCCGGTCAGGCTGCGGCCGGAGTCACGGTCCCGTTCGGTGAACAGGAACTGGAGCTCCTCCTCCAGGCTCTTGCGGACCACATCGCGCAGGTCGGCGGCGGCACCGTCGACATCTTCGGCCTCGAGCCACGGCGTGGGGTCGATGGGTGTGCCCGCGGAGAAGTAGAACCGTTCGGGGCGCGGGATCGGGGTCGGCCCGATGCCCTTGACCAGCGGCGGGTTCAGCTCGGGGTTGATGCCGAGCAGGTCGCAGGTCCAGCGCAGCGGCCGCATCACCGGATGCTGACCGTCGAAGACGATGTCGTAGGCGTCGTCGATGCCGATCATCGCCAGCGGCACGATCGGCACCCCGGCCTGGATCGCCATCCGCGCGAAGCCGGTGCGGCCCTCCCACTTGAGCACGTACTTCTCGCCCTTGCGCCGGATCGCCTCGCGCCCGCCGCCGGGGAACACCACCACGGCCTCACCCTGTTCGAGCAGGGCCAGGCAGTTGGACCGGGTACCGCGCACCGCACCGAAACGGTGCAGGATGGCGCGCAGGCCCGGCTGCATCAGCACATGCTCGGCCAGCCCACGCACCAGCCGGCCGCGCGAGCGCAGCACCGCGGGCATCAGCAGCGGCGCGTCCAGGCCGCCGAGCAGATTGTGGTTGGCCACGATCAGCACCGGCCCGTCGGCCGGAATGTTCTCCAGACCGAAGAAGCGCGGGCTCGTCCAGGCCCGCAGCGGCGCGAAGACCGCCTCGAACGCCCGGATCTCCCATTCGCTCGGCGCCGGCCGCAGCGGCGCCCCGTCGGAGAGGATCCGGCCGCCCTGCCCGGCCCGTCCTGTCCCGTTCTCGTTCACCATTCCCTGACCCTGATGGTCGTTCGACATAACACCCTCCTGCTGTCGACTTTCGACCATAGCTTCCGAAATACGCTGTGTCGCATCGGCATTTGGCCGCTACCAGCGGGCAAATCAGCGAAAAAGATCAGCTGAGTGCCGGTGCGGCAGGACCGGAGTGCGCGTACTCGGACAGCGCCGCCGCGAGGGCGTGCGGCACGCGAGCACGGACCCGGGTCCCGCCTTCCTCGTGGTCGGAGGAGATGATACGGCCGTCGGCGTGGATGCGGGCGAGCAGGTCACCGCGGCTGTAGGGCAGCAGGACCGTGATGTCGGCGTCGAGCCCGCCGAGCACCTCGGACAGCCGCTCGCGCAACTCCTCGATCCCGGCGCCGGTGTGCGCGGAGACGAATGCGGCGTCGGTGAGCATGCCGCGCAGCCGGGTGAGCTCGTTCGGGTCGGCCGCGTCGATCTTGTTGACCACCAGCAGCTCGGGTGGCGCGGCGGTGCCCTGCTCCTTGATCACATCGGTGATCACCTCGCGCACGGCCTTGATCTGCTCGAGTGGCAGCGGGTCGGAACCGTCGACGACGTGCAGCAGCAGATCGGCGCCGGTCACCTCCTCGAGCGTGGAACGGAACGCCTCGACCAGCTGGGTCGGCAGGTGGCGCACGAATCCGACGGTGTCGGTGAAGACCATTTCGCGGCCGTCGTCGAGGGCGGCGCGGCGGGTGGTCGGGTCCAGGGTGGCGAACAGCGCGTCCTGCACCAGCAGCCCGGCGCCGGTGAGCGCGTTCATCAGGCTGGACTTGCCCGCGTTGGTGTAGCCGACGATCGCCACCGCGGGCACCCCGCTGGCGCTGCGGCGCGCGCGCATGGTGTCGCGGGCGGTCTTCATCTCGCGGATCTCGCGGCGCAGCTTGGCCATCCGCTCGCGGATGCGGCGGCGGTCGGTCTCGATCTTGGTCTCACCGGGACCACGCAGACCGACGCCACCGTTGCTGCCCGCCCGGCCACCGGCCTGCCGTGACATCGACTCACCCCAGCCGCGCAGCCGGGGCAGCATGTATTCCATCTGCGCCAGCGCGACCTGGGCCTTGCCCTCGCGGGAGGTGGCGTGCTGGGCGAAGATGTCGAGGATCAGCGCGGTGCGGTCGATGACCTTGACCTTGACGACCTTCTCCAGCGCGGTGAGCTGGGCCGGAGTGAGCTCGCCGTCGCAGATCACGGTGTCGGCGCCGCTGTCGAGGACCACGGTGCGCAGTTCCTCGGCCTTGCCGGAGCCGATGTAGGTGGCCGGGTCGGGCTTGTCGCGACGCTGGATCAAGCCTTCGAGAACCTCCGAGCCCGCGGTCTCGGCGAGCGCGGCCAGTTCGACCATGCTCGCCTCGGCCTGCGCGGCGCTGCCGGTGGTCCACACACCGACCAGCACGACCCGCTCGAGGCGCAGCTGGCGGTACTCGACCTCGGTGATGTCGGCGAGTTCGGTGGACAGCCCGGCGACGCGGCGCAGCGAGGAGCGCTCGTCGAGCTGCATCTCGCCGACGGTGGGTTCGGGCGCCCAGCCGGGACGCTGCATGCGCGCCGCGTGCCTGGCGAGCGCGTCGTCGACGTCGCCGCGGTCGGCGGTGACGCCGGGATCGGCCGTGCCGGTGCGCTCGGCCGTGGTGTCTGTGGGTGTTTCTGGTTTCGTCATACGCCCTCCATGCTGCCACGTCTCGGTGACCGGGCGCATCCGGTTATCGGCGCTGCTGCGCGTCCCACCAGTCCCGCGACAGCGTGCCGATGGCCAGCAGCACCGAGGGGCCGCGCAGCCAGGCGTGTCCGTCGGTGACGGTCACCCGCACCTGGCCGCCCGGTACGCGCACCACGACCTCGCCGCTGCCCGCACCGATCGAGCGGCCTGCCGCGGTGAGCGCGGCAGCGGCCGCGGCGACGGTGCCGGTGCCACACGAGCGGGTCTCGCCGACGCCGCGCTCGTAGACGCGCATGTCGACGGCGTCGTCCGGACCGAGCGCGGTGAGGATCTCGACATTGACCCCGTGCGGGAACAGGTCGGGGTCGAATCCGGGCGAGAGGGTGAGGTCGAGACCGGCCAGCGCCTCGGCGGTCAGCCCGGCGTCGACGCAGGCCAGGTGCGGATTGCCGACATCGATGCCGATCCCGGACAGCGGCCTGCCGCCCAGCGTCGCGGTGGACGGGCCGAGTTCGCGGACCTCGCCCATGTCCACGGTGACCTCACCGTCGACCGCACCGGCCGCGTGCACCACCACCGGGCGGGCGCCGGCCCGGCTGCCCACGACGTATTCGGTGCCGGTCGCGAGCCCGGTGGCGCTGAGGTAGTGCGCGAACACCCGCACGCCGTTGCCGCACATCTCGGCGATCGAGCCGTCGGCATTGCGGTAGTCCATGAACCAGTCCTCGCCGCCCACCCCGGTGGGCAGCGCGTCGAGCACGCCCGCCGACACCAGCGCGCCGGCCTTCGCGACCCGCAGCACGCCGTCGGCGCCCAGCCCGCGCTGCCGATCGCACAGGGCGGTGACGCGGCCGGCGGTCAGGTCGAGGCGGACCTGCGGGTCGGGCAGCACCACGAAGTCGTTCTGGGTGCCGTGGCCCTTGCTGAATTCGATGTCGGACACAGCCGTCATTCTCCTCTGCGGGTTCGGTGCGGCCGTTACCGGGCGAAGGTGCGCCGCTGCCGGGCGATCTCGTAGAGCCCGATCGCGCCCGCCGAGGGCGCGCCCAGCGAGCTGGCGGTACCGCCCATCGGGATGGTCACCAGGTCGTCACACGCCTCGGCCCAGGCCGCGCTCATGCCGGTGGTCTCGTTGCCGACCACCAGGATGGTCGCCTCGGTGAAGTCGTAGTCGTAGATGGTGCTCGGCGCGGCCTCGTCGGTGCCGACGATCCGGGTGGGGATGCCGCGCGCGATCTGGCGGTCCCGGAATTCCAGGACCTGGGCCGGTCCGGCGGCGCGCAGCACCGGGACCGAGAACAGCGAGCCGGTGGAGGCGCGCACGGCCTGCGGGTCGTACTGGTCGGCGCCGTGGCCGGTGACGATGACCCCGGACGCGCCGAAGGCGTCGGCGGAGCGGATCAGGGTGCCCAGGTTGCCGGGCGAGTTCGGCCGGTCGAACACCACGACCACCGGCGCGTCCTCCCCCGGTTCGCCCGGCGCGAACTCGGCCGGATCGAGCTGGCGCGAGACCGCGACCGCGACGATCTCCGGAATACTCGCCGACTTCTCCCCCAGTTCGGCCATCAGCTCGGGCACCAGCCCGACCTGCGGCACCTCGGAGGTGTCGAGTACCTCGCGCGCCCAGCTGGACAGGTCAGGGGTGCCCAACCGGTACAGCAGGGTCTCGAGCGGCCAGCCGTTGTCGATGGCCTGGGTGATCGGGCGCACGCCCTGCACGAGGAACCTGCCGTCACGATGACGTTTCGTGCGGTTGTTGAGGTAGGCCTGCCACACCTGCACCGAGGCATTGCGGGTGCTCACTCGTCGGCTCACTGCGCGGTCCGTCCTGTCTGTGCTGTTCGGGGCGAGTCGAGCAGTGCCAGCGCGGTCGCGGCCAGCTCGGGGTCGGCGCCGTCGACCCAGGTCACCCGGGGATCGCGACGGAACCACGACCGCTGCCTGCGCACGTACCGGCGGGTGCCGATCAGGGTGCGCTCGCGGGCGTGGGCGAGATCGTATTCGCCGTCGAGGTGGGCCAGTACCTGGGCGTAGCCGATGGCACGGCGGGCGGTCTGGCCCTCGCGCAAGCCGTGCGCGAGCAGCGCGTGGACCTCCTCGACCAGACCACTGTCGAACATGAGGTCGGTGCGGACCTCGATGCGTGCGTCCAGGGCGGCGGTCTCCCGGTCGACGCCCAGGATCCGGGTGTCCCAGCGCGGGGCGCCGATCGTGGGGGCCGAGGCGGCGAACGGCTTGCCGGTCAGCTCGACCACCTCGAGCGCGCGCACCATCCGCCTGCCGTCGGTGGGCAGGATGGTGTCGGCGGCGGCCGGGTCGGCTGCCCGCAGGGCCGCGTGCACAGCCGCCACGCCGCCCTCGGCGAGCAGCGCCTCCCAGCGGGCCCGCACCTGCGGATCGGTGGCGGGGAAGTCCCACTGGTCCAGCAGCGCCTGCACGTACATCATCGAGCCGCCGACGATCACCGGCACCCGGCCACGCGCCAGCAGTTCCTCGATCACGGTGGTGGCCGCGCTCTGGTAGGCGGCGACGGTCGCGGTCTCGGTGACGTCCAGGACGTCGAGCAGATGGTGCGCGATGCCGCGGCGCTGCTCCGGCGGCAGCTTCGCGGTGCCGATGTCCATGCCGCGGTAGAGCTGCATCGCGTCGATATTGACGATCTCGCCGCCGAGGCGTTCGGCCAGGTCGAGGGCCAGATCGGATTTTCCGGTCGCGGTGGGGCCGACGACCGCGATGGGGCGACCGTGCCTGCTGGTCACTGGCCGGTGCCCTCCTGTCCGTTCGGCTGCCACACGCTCACGTCGTAGCCGACACCGAAGGGTGCGCCCTGGTAGAGGGTACGTACCAGCGGATCGGCCGGGTCGGCGGCGAACAGCCCACCCAGCGCCTGGTAGGCGGCGCGGCCGTCGAGCAGCAGTTGCGCGGACAACTCCGGGTCGAGGGCGGCCAGCCCGGCGCGGGAACCGGCGCGCAGGGCGGTGTCGAGGGCGGCCTGGGCCGGGGCGGCACGCTCGTCGAGGTAGCCGGGCGCCCCGACGGTCAACGTCGCGGCGCCGTCGGCGACGACGAGGACCGCGTGCGGCACCGGATCTGCGTCGAGTTCGGCCCGCAGTACCGCGCCGGCGCGCACGCACTGCGCGGGCGCGGTGTCGTCGGCGAGCAGCCGCGCACGCACCGAGATCGCCGGGGACACCTGTTCCCGCAACCATCCGGCGACCAGCACCGGCAGCGGAAGCTGAGCGTCTGCCGGCCCGGCCGCTCGCGTGCCCGGCCCCAGCCCGACGACGACGTCGGCGCCGAAGCCACGGAACGTCCCGACGGTCCCCGGATCGAAGTTCTCCGCCCGCGCGCCGACACCGAGCACCGTCCAGCGGTCGGCGGCGGCGGCCAGCGCGCCCGCGGCCGCGAGGGCAGCGGCGCGCAGCACCGCGACCGGATCGTCGGGATCGCCGCCGGGAGCCGGTGGCCGCCCGCACAGTTCGGGCACCAGCATCGGCGGCGACGGGACCAGGGCCGCTATCGAGAACACGCGGTAACCGTAGCCGGAGCGTGCGACGGGCCCCGCATCCGGCGCACCGCGACCCCGGCGGCGGTCTGCGAGTGTCCGGCGCGGTGATACCCGCCGAGATTGCTAGTGTTTTCACGTGCGACTACCCACGTCGTCCGGGACGAAATCCCAGGAAATCCGGCATCCGATCACCCGGATCGATGGTTTCCTCGGCTCGAACCGGGTTCAATGGGATGTGCTAGGGCGTAACCAGGCAGCCGTGACGCGCGGCAGGGACGGAGAGCAATGACCGACAGCAACGGAACCGCGAAGCCCACCCCCGGGCCGGGCCCGCGACCGTCCGGTACCCCCAAGCCCGGCGGGAAGTCCCCGCGTCCGCCGAAGCCGCACGCCGTGAAACCGGCGCCGGGTCCGGATCAACCGCATCCGCACGCGATGGTCGTGCCGACCGTGACCGACCCCAGCAAGTGGGGCCGCGTCGACGAGGACGGCACCGCCTGGGTCAAGACCGCCGACGGCGAACGGATCATCGGCTCCTGGCAGGCCGGCGACGCCGCCGAGGGGCTCGAGCACTTCGGCCGCCGCTTCGACGACCTCGCCACCGAGGTGGCGCTGCTCGAAGCGCGGCTGGCCGCGGGCGCCGATGCCCGCAAGACCAAGGCCGCCGCCGTGGCGATCGCCGAGACGTTGCCGACCGCGGCCGTCATCGGTGACATCGACGGCCTCGCGACCCGCCTGCAGGCCATCACCGAGCACTCCGAGGAAGCCGCCGCGCACGCCAAGGAGGAGAAGGAACGCGCCAGGCACGAGCACACCGAGCGCAAGGAAGCCCTCGCCGCCGAGGCCGAGCAGATCGCCGCCGAATCCACCCAGTGGAAGCACGCGGGCGACCGGCTGCGCGAGATCCTCGACGAGTGGAAGTCCATCCGCGGTGTCGATCGCAAGGTCGACGACGCGCTGTGGAAGCGCTACTCCAAGGCCAGGGAGGCGTTCAACCGCCGCCGCGGCGCCCACTTCGCCGAACTCGACCGCGAACGCGCCTCGGCCAAGACGCGCAAGGAAGAGCTGTGCGTGCGCGCCGAAGAACTCTCCGGCTCCACCGACTGGACCGGTACCGCCGCGGTGTTCCGCGATCTGCTCACCGAGTGGAAGGCCGCGGGCCGCGCGCCACGCGAGGCCGACGAGGCACTGTGGCGCCGTTTCAAGAGCGCCCAGGACGTGTTCTTCGCCGCCCGCAACGCCGCCGTCTCCGAGCGCGACGCGGAGTTCGAGCACAACGCCACCGCCAAGCTGGAACTGCTGCGCGCCTACGAGCACATCGACCCGGCCGCCGGGCTCGACGCCGCCCGCAACGCGCTGCGCGAACTGCAGGACAAGTGGGACGCCATCGGCAAGGTGCCGCGCGAGCGCATGCAGGAGCTGGAAGGCAAGCTGCGGACCATCGAGAAGCGGGTGCGCGACGCCGCCGATCAGCAGTGGCGCCGCACCGACCCGGAAGCCGTGGCCAGGGCCGCGCAGTTCCGCGAGCGGGTCGCCCAGTTCGAGGAGCAGGCCGCCAAGGCCACCGCGGCGGGCAAGAAGCGCGACGCGGAGAAGGCCCTCGAACAGGCCAAGCAGTGGCGCGAGTGGGCCGACGCAGCTGAAGGCGCCGTCAGTAACCGCTGACGGACACAGAACGACGAAACCCCCAGCACCCGTCGAGGGCTGGGGGTTTCTTCGTCGAAGCTGCTATTCGCCGGTGAGGCGTTTGCGGTCGCGCTCTTCGGCCTCGCGGGCGGCGTTGCGGCGCTGTTCTTCGGCCGCCAGCTGGACGGCGGTGCGGCTCCACACCACGCGCACCCAGTGGAAGGTGAGCACCATGATGGCGATCGTGCCCAGGATCAGGCCGATGCCGGGGCCCGCGCCCTCGTAGTTGCCCAGACCGGGCGTCTGCCGGTGCCAGATGGACAGCACGCCGAACACACTCGCCACCGCCGAGCCCGCGACCGCCAGCCAGGCCAGCACCCAGCGGCGGGTGGTCAGAGCCAGCAGCGAGAAGCCGACGCCGAACACGATGACCAGCCACACGAACAGCCGGGAGGGCAGGCCGATGTGCTCGAGACGCGCGGCATCGGTGTTGAGCAGCACGTCGAACCCGCGCGCGGTGCCCGCATGCGGCAGCACCAGCGAGACGAGCAGCGCGAAGACCGCGCCCGCCACCACCATCGCCCGCGCACCGGGGTCGATCTCGCCGGCGATACGGCGTTCCACCGCGTCGAGCTCGCCGCGGAACTGTTCGAAGTCCTGGTCGTCGTCCACCCGGTTCACCGCGTTCTCGCTCCTGTCGGCAGGCTGATCGTTGCTCGGCTCCTGTGCGCCTGGCTCCACTGTGCCATCACCGCTCGCGCCGTCGTCCGCCGACCCACTACGGCCGGTAGTAGGGTCCGGGGTCTCGCCTGTGCTCACGCCGAGCAGCCGGTCGAGCAGCCGCTGTCCACGGTCTCGACGACCGGCGCGCCGATGCGCGGCAGGCCGAGACCGACACCGATCGGCGCGGTCTTGGGCATCACGCCGCGTTCGTGCGCGTCACCGGCACGGGTACGCCGGTGTGACTTCACGACGCTGTCGGCGATCAGGTGGTGCGGGGCGGCGGCGGTGATGTCGACGGTGACCAGGTCACCGGGGCGGATGCCCGCGTCGGTGCCCGGCCGGAAGTGCACCAGCCTGCCGTCGCGCGCCCGGCCGCTCATCCGCGCGGTGGCCGCGTTCTTCTTGCCCGCGCCCTCGGCGACGAGCAGTTCCACCTCGGTCCCGATCAGCGCCTGGTTGGCCTCGAGCGAGACCTGCTCCTGCACCGCGATCAGCCGGTCGTAGCGCTCCTGCACCACGGCCTTGGGCAGCTGATCGGGCAGTTCGGCGGCGGGCGTACCGGGCCGCTTGGAGTACTGGAAGGTGTAGGCGCTGGTGAACCGCGCCCGGCGCACCACATCCAGGGTCTCCTGGAAGTCCTCCTCGGTCTCGCCGGGGAAGCCGACGATGATGTCGGTGGTGATCGAGGCGTGCGGCATCGCGGCGCGCACCTTGTCGATGATGCCGAGGAAGCGTTCCTTGCGGTAGGAGCGCCGCATCGCCTTGAGCACCCGGTCCGAGCCGGACTGCAGCGGCATGTGCAGCTGCGGGCAGACCGTCGGGGTCGCCGCCATCGCCTCGATGACGTCGTCGGTGAACTCGGCCGGATGCGGCGAGGTGAACCGCACCCGCTCCAGGCCCTCGATCTGCCCGGTCGCGCGCAGCAGCTGGGCGAAGGCGCCGCGGTCGCGCGGCTGCTCCGGGTCGACGAAGTTCACACCGTAGGAGTTGACGTTCTGACCGAGCAGCGTCACCTCGAGCACGCCCTGCTCGACCAGCGCCTGCACCTCGGCGAGCACGTCACCGGGGCGACGGTCGACCTCCTTGCCACGCAGCGCGGGCACGATACAGAAGGTGCAGGTGTTGTTGCAGCCCACCGAGATCGACACCCAGCCGGCGTAGGCCGACTCACGCTTGGCGGGCAGGGTGGACGGGAAGGCCTCCAGCGATTCGAGGATCTCGACCTGGGCCTGCTCGTTGTGGCGGGCACGTTCGAGCAGCACCGGCAGCGAGCCGATGTTGTGCGTGCCGAAGACCACGTCCACCCACGGCGCCTTGCGCACCACGGTCTCGCGGTCCTTCTGCGCCAGGCAGCCGCCGACGGCGATCTGCATGCCGGGGCGGCCCTGCTTGACCGGGGCCAGATGGCCGAGGGTGCCGTAGAGCTTGTTGTCGGCGTTCTCGCGCACCGCGCAGGTGTTGAACACCACCAGGTCGGGGGTGTCGGTGGGGGCGGCCTTCACATAGCCCGCGTCTTCGAGCAGCCCGGACAAGCGTTCGGAGTCGTGTACGTTCATCTGGCAGCCGAAGGTGCGGACCTCGTAGCTGCGCGCCTGCGTGTGCGCGCGCTGCGTCGCGTCCTGTCCGTTCGAATCCACCCGTCCAGGGTACGGCCCACGTCTGATGTGGTCTGCGTCGCGGTCCGTCCGACGTCCGAGGTACCGGCAGGTTACCGGCAGGTTGCGGTTCGGCGTGCCGCGACGGCGAGTCACCGAAAGGCGGGCAAATCTCCGAAGAACGCCTAAGGTTTCTGACCATGACCGACGACGCCGCACCCGCGACCGGGAACGCCGACGCGCCAGCCACTACCGCTGCGCCGCTGATGATCTCGATGCGCGGAGTGAACAAGCGCTTCGGCACTCTTCGTGTGCTGCGCGACATCAACCTCGCTGTGCCTCGCGGCCAGGTCGTGATCATCCTCGGCCCTTCGGGCTCGGGAAAGTCGACCTTGTGCCGCACCATCAACCGACTCGAGCCGATCGACTCCGGACTGATCGCCATCGACGGCGT
This sequence comes from Nocardia sp. NPDC059177, assembly GCF_042755165.1. Classification (NCBI taxonomy): domain Bacteria; kingdom Bacillati; phylum Actinomycetota; class Actinomycetes; order Mycobacteriales; family Nocardiaceae; genus Nocardia; species Nocardia sp. NPDC059177. Next base: position 85,682 of record NZ_JBHZBX010000013.1, read on the forward strand.
ACGCCTGCCCACCGAAGGCAAAGCACTCGCTGCGCTGCGTGCCGAAGTCGGCATGGTGTTCCAGTCGTTCAACCTCTTCGCGCACAAGACGATTCTGGAGAACGTCATGCTCGCGCCGATCAAGGTGCGCGGCAGGAAGAAGGAAGACGCCCGTAAGCGTGCCCTGGCTCTGCTCGACCGGGTCGGCATCGCCAATCAGGCCGACAAGTATCCCGCGCAGCTCTCCGGCGGCCAGCAGCAGCGGGTGGCCATCGCCCGCTCGCTGGCGATGGACCCGAAAGTGATGCTCTTCGACGAACCGACCTCCGCGCTGGACCCGGAGATGGTCAACGAGGTGCTCGAGGTGATGGTCTCGCTGGCCAAGGAGGGCATGACCATGCTCGTGGTCACCCACGAGATGGGCTTCGCCCGCCGCGCCGGTGACCGCGTGCTGTTCATGGCCGACGGCGAGGTCGTCGAGGACACCGCGCCCGAGGCCTTCTTCACCAACCCGACCTCGGATCGTGCCAAGGACTTCCTCGGCAAGATCCTCAGCCATTGACGCTGTATCCACACCAGAAGAGGGAGAAGGAAACTCGATGAGGATCAATCGTGCGGTGCGCGTCGGTATCGGCGCGGTCGCGGTGGCGCTCGCCGCGACGGTCACGGCGGCCTGTGGCGGTGGTGACGAGAAGTCGGCACTGGACAACGCCAAGGACGGCAACCTGACCATCGGCATCAAGTTCGACCAGCCGGGCCTGGGCCAGCGCAACACCGACGGCACCTACAGCGGCTTCGACGTCGACGTGGCCACCTACGTCGCCGAGAAGCTGGGCGTGAAGCCGGAGAACATCACCTTCAAGGAAGCACCTTCGGGCCAGCGCGAGACGCTCATCGAGAACGGCCAGGTCGACTACATCGTCGCCACCTACTCGATCACCGACAACCGCAAGGAGAAGGTCGACTTCGCCGGCCCGTACTACATCGCCGGTCAGGACCTGCTGGTACGTGCCGACAACACCGACATCACCGGTCCCGAATCGCTCAGCGGCAAGAAGGTCTGCTCGGTGAAGGGCTCCACGCCCGCGCAGAACATGAAGGACAAGTACCCGCAGGCGCAGCTGCAGACCTATGACACCTACTCGCTGTGTGTCGACGCCTTGCGCAGTGGGGCGATGGACGCGGTCACCACCGACAACGTGATCCTGGCCGGTTACGCCGCGCAGGCGCCCGGTGTCTTCAAGCTGGTGAACAAGCCGTTCACCACCGAGAAGTACGGCATCGGCCTGAAGAAGGGCGACACCGAACTGCGCACCAAGGTCAACGACGCGATCGAGGCGATGATCGCCGACGGTTCGTGGAAGGCCGCGCAGGAGAAGAACTTCGCCGGTACCGGCATCGCGGTTCCCGCGCCGCCGACCGTCGACCGCTACTGATCCACCGACTGCGGTGGCCCGGCCCCGGCCGGGCCACCGCAGTCGTAGCCCCCTGTCCTTTTCCTATCGATCGGAGGACGCGCGTCCGTGTTCGACCTGATCTCGAGGTACGACATCCTCGACGCCTTCTGGGTGACCATCAAGCTGACGTTCTTCTCGGCGATCGGCGCGCTGATCCTCGGGACGATCGTCGCGGGCATGCGGGTCTCGCCCATCCCGGTCGCACGCTGGGTCGGCTCGGCCTATGTGTCGATCTTCCGCAATACGCCGCTGACGTTGATCCTCGTCTTCTGCTCGATCGGCCTGTACAACACGCTGGGCTGGGAGCTCGCCGGTGAATCCCTCGACAACAACAACTTCCGCTGGGCCATCGTCGGATTGAGTGTCTACACCGGGGCGTTCGTGTGCGAGTCGTTGCGCGCGGGCATCAACACCGTTTCCATCGGGCAGTCGGAGGCGGGGCGCTCACTGGGCTTCGGCTTCGCGCAGAACCTGCGGCTGATCGTGCTGCCGCAAGCCTTCCGCGCGGTCATCTCACCGCTGGGCAGTGTGCTGATCGCGTTGACGAAGAATTCGACCGTCGCCTCGCTGATCGGTGTCGCCGAGGCCTCGTTCCTGATGAGCGAGATGATCGAGAACGAGGCGGCCCTGATCACCATCGGTGCCATCTTCGCGCTCGCTTTCGTCATTCTCACCCTGCCCACCGGCTTGTTCTTCGGTTGGCTGGCCAAGCGGTACGAGGTGGTGCGATGAGTTCGCAAGCGTCGGTCCTGTTCGACGCACCGGGCCCGCGTGCCCAGGCACGCCATATCGGCTACTCGGTGCTCGTCGGCGTCGCGATCGCCGCGGCGGCAGTGTGGCTGTTCCTGGCCTTCGAGGAAAAGGGCCAATTCACCGCGGAGAAGTGGAAGCCGTTCCTGGAGGCAGGGGTCTGGGAAACCTACCTGTTGCCCGGTCTGCAGGGCACGCTGCTCGCGGCGGCCATCTCGATCGTGGGCGCGCTGGTCTTCGGCATGCTCTTCGGCGTCCTGCGCATGTCGGACCACCGGTGGGTGCGCTGGGTGGCCGGCGCGATCGTCGAGCTCGCCCGGGCCATCCCGGTGCTGATCCTGATGATCTTCCTGTTCGCGGTGTTCGGCGAGTACAAGCTGTTCCGCTCGGATGATCTCGCGCTGGCCGCGGTGGTCATCGCGCTGGTCATCTACAACGCCTCGGTCATCGCCGAGATCGTGCGCGCCGGCATCAAATCGCTGCCCAAGGGCCAGACCGAGGCCGCGGCCGCGCTGGGCATGCGCAAGGGCCAGCTGATGCGGCTGGTGCTGCTGCCGCAGGCGGTCACCGCGATGCTGCCCGCGCTGGTCTCGCAGATGGTGGTGGTGCTCAAAGACACCGCGCTGGGCTACCAGATCACCTATGTGGAACTGGTGCGATCCGGTCAGCAGGAAGGTGCCATCCTGGGTAACCCCATCCCGGCGCTGATGGTCGTGGCGTTGATCATGATCACGATCAACATGGCACTGACCTTCCTGGCGACCAGGCTGGAGAAGCGGCTGCGCTCGGGACGCAAGAAGGGCGGGGCGGTCGTGGCCGCCGATTCCATCCTCACCGATGCCGCGCCCGGCATCGACATCACCAAGAAGTAGTCCGCCCAGCCACCGCGGGCCCGTTCTCCGGAGCGGGCCCGCGGTGCTGTGTCCGGACCTAGTCGCGGTAGCGGTAGAAGCCCTCACCGGAGGCGACGCCGAGCTTGCCCTTGTCGATGTAGTTCTCCTTCAGCCAGTCGGCGAGCTGCGCGGTCTGGTCGTTGCCGCTGTGGCGCAGGATGTTGTACGGCGTGGTCAGGCCGACGATGTCGAGGATCTGGAACGGGCCCATGGGGGCGCCGGTGGCGATGCGCCAGGTCTTGTCCACCGCTTCCGGTTCGGCGTAGCCCCCCGCGGCCAGGGCGATGCCGGAGTTCAGGAACGGCACCAGCAGCGAGTTGAGCACGTAACCCGCCTTCTCCTTGTGCAATTCGATCGGCACCATCCCGATCGCCGTGGCGAACGCGACGACGGCGGCGAACACCGCCGGGTCGGTCTGCGGGGTGCCCATCACCTCGGCGGTGTTGAACTTCCAGACGTGATTGGCGAAGTGCAGCGCCAGGAATCGGTCGGGGCGGCCGGTGTAGTCGACCATGTCGCTGGGCAGCAGGGTCGAGGAGTTGGTCGCGAAGACGGTGCGCTCGGGTGCCAGTTCGCCGAGGCGGGTGTAGAGGTCGCGCTTGATCGAGAGCACCTCCGGCACCGCCTCGATGACGAGGTCGGCCTCGGCGACGGCCGCGGCGAGATCGGTCGTCAGGGTGATGCCCTGCGCGGTGGCGACCGTGTTGCCCGCGTCGGCGCCGGCGACCTCGGCCTGATAGGTGGTGGCCAGGTCGTCGAAACGTGTGCGCGCGGCGGTAACAGCCGCGTCGTCGATGTCGTAGGAGGTGACGTCGAAGCCGTGGTAAGCGGTCTGATAGGCGATCTGGGAGCCCAGCACACCGGTGCCCAGCACGGTCACCTTGCGGAATTCGAGGGTCATGCACCCATCATGTCCCGGATGCCCCGCGAGAGGGGGACAACAAGCCTCGCGTACCGGACATCTCGGGCGGTGGCGGGTAACGGTTCGGCGAATCCGTCGGGTGGCCGGGCTCAGCCGACGGTGACGAGACCCTCGGCCACCATCCAGTCACGGGCGACCTCGGCCGGTTCCTCGCCGTCGATGTCGACGCGGCGATTGAGCTCGGTGATCACCTCGTTGGTGAGCCGCGCCGAGATCGGCGCCATGATCTCGATGACGCGCGGGTGCGCCTGCGCGAAATCGCGGTGCATGACCAGCGCCGCGTTGTATTTCGGGAAGAAGCCGCGGTCGTCTTCGAGCAGGACCAGGTCCAGGGCGGGGATGCGGCCGTCGGTGGCGGCGACCGAACCGAACCGGCACTGGGTGGCGTCGGCGGTGGCCTGGTAGACCAGCGCGTCCTGGACGATCTGCTTGTGCGCGGCGGCGGGGTCGATGCCGTAGGCGGCCGCCAGCCCCGGATACCCGTCGGGGCGGACATTGAACTCGGTACCCACACAGGTGGTCGCCGCGCCGGGGTCCTGGTCGATCAGCCGCGCGTAGTCCGACAGGGTCCGCACACCGGTCTCCTCGGCGGTGCGCCTGCTGGTGACCAGCGCGTAGGTGTTGTTCATCGGCGCCATCGCCGCCCACACCATCGCGTGCTCGGCGAGGTCGGCGTCGCGGGTGGCCTCGAACTGCTGGACCTCGGTCGAGGCCGGGTTCGCCGGGTCTGCGACGATCGGCTTCTCCTTGCCCAGGTAGTTGATCCACCCGGTGCCGGTGTAGTCGTAGGCGATGTCGATCTGCTGGTTCAACTGGGCGTCGCGCAGGCTGTTGGAGCCCTGGATATTGGTCAGGTCACGCACATTCGCGCCGGCCGCGGTGAGCGCGAACTCGATGAGGTAGCCGAGGATATTGGCCTCGGTGAAGTCCTTGGAGCCCACCGTGACCGCGACACCGTCGAGTTCGGGCACCGGCCGGATACTGCCGGGACCGACCGGCAGCGGCACCGAACTGCCCGATTGCAGCCCGCAGCCGGCCACCAGTACCGCCCCGAGTACGGCGGTGAGTCCACGCCGCCATCCGTTCACCGCAGCCCCCTCGGTCCCAGATACTGTTCGGCCAGCGCGCCCAGCCAGTCCACCAGCAGTGCCAGCGCGACGGCCAGCACCGCCCCGACGGTCAGGGTGACGGTGTCGCGCAGTTTGTAGCCGGTGTCGATCAGGATGCCCAGCCCGCCCGCGCTCACCATGAACGACAATGTCGCGGTTCCGACGGCCAGCACCAGCGAGGTGCGCAGCCCGGCCAGGATGTAGGGCACGGCCAGCGGGAACTCGATGCGGCGCAACACCAGTGCCGAGGACATGCCCTGCCCGCGCCCGGCATCGATGAGGGCCGGGTCGACCTGCTGGTAGCCGAGGATGGTGTTGCGCAGCACCGGCAGCACCGAGCAGAACACGATGGGCGCCACACCCACCCAGAAACCGGTGGTGCGGGTGACCAGGTAGCACAGCACGATCAAACCGATCGCCGGCGCGGAGGCCCCGATATTGGCGATGCCGACGAAAACCGGTGCGAGCCCGCGGAACCGGGCCCGGGTGAGCAGCGTGCCCAGCGGCACCGCCAGGGCCACCACGATGAGCACCACCGCCGCGGTGATCAGCACGTGCTGCCAGGTGACCTCGGCGAGATTGCGCACGCTGATACTGGCCTGCTGGGTGGCGGTGAGATCGCGCCGGAACGCCCACACCAGCACACCGACGGTGAGCACGATGACCAGCACCGGCTGCACGAGCAGGCGCAGCAGTTCGGCGCGACGCTGGGTGGCGGGTGCCGCGACGGCGGCCGGCGGGTCGGCGACGGCCTGCCCGGGAGGCGAGTTCGTCATCGTGCGCACCTCCGTGCCGGGTGATCGCCGGCGCTGGGCCCGCCGTCGCACACCGCCGCCCGGGCGACCCGTGCCACACTGTTCAGCCGGAGTGGCCCTGCACCGATCGGCCGGGTGCCCCACCCGGCCGGGTGCCTGCGCTGTGACGGTTTCCGGGTGCGACTACTCATGCCGACGCTGTTTCGGTAGCGGCCAGGTGCGCGATCAGGGTGTCCACGGTGACCACGCCCGAGTAGGCGCCCGCGGTGCCGACGACGACGGCGGAGGCGGTGCGGTCGGTGAGCAGGACCGCGAGTGCGTCCTGCAGGGTCGCCTCGGCGGGCAGGGTCGCGGGAATCGGGGTGCCGAGGCCGGTCAGCGAATCGGCGTGGGCGAGTTCGCCGGTCGTGATTCGGCGGAGAGGTTTGTGCGCGTCGTCGACGACGATGCCCCAGGAACGGTCGGCCGTGCGCAGGGCCGCGGCCAGGTCGGCGGGGGTGGTGTCCGGGCCCGCGGTGACGCCACGGTCCAGGTCGAGGTCGCCGAGGACAGCCAGGCCGAGGCGGTCGATGGTGGCAGTGGCGCCGACGAAGCCGGCGACGGTGTCGTCGGCGGGGGCGGCCAGGATGGCCGCGGGAGTGTCGTACTGCAGGATGCGGGAGCGGTCACCGAGGACGGCGATCCGGTCGCCGAGTTTCACGGCTTCGCCGAAATCGTGGGTGACGAACACGATGGTCTTGCCGAGTTCGCTCTGCAGACGCAGCAATTCGTCCTGCAGCAGGGCGCGGGTGATCGGGTCGACCGCGCCGAACGGTTCGTCCATGAGCAGCACCGGCGGGTCGGCCGCCAGCGCCCGGGCGACGCCGACGCGCTGTTGCTGACCGCCGGAGAGCTGGCGCGGATAGCGGTCGCGGTAGATGTCGGGGTCAAGGCCGACCAGGCTCAGCATCTCGTCGGTGCGCGCCGCCGTGCGTTTGCGGTCCCAGCCGAGCAGGCCGGGCACGGTGGCGATGTTCTTGGCGACGGTCAGATGCGGGAACAACCCGGCCTGCTGGATCGAATAGCCGATGCCGCGCCGCAATTCGTCGGCGTCGATGGCGGCGGCGTCGCGCCCGCCGATGGTGACGGTGCCCGAGGTGGGCTCGATCAGCCGGTTGATCATCCGCATGGTGGTGGTCTTGCCACACCCGGACGGCCCGACGAGCACCACGATCTCCCCGGCGGGAATGGTCATGCTGACCTCGTCCACGGCCGGATCGGACTGGTCCGGATAGCGTTTGGTGACCCGGTCGAGGGCGATCTCGACGCCGGAGACCGCCGTCGGGGTACTGGTTTCGATGTCAGCCACGAATTCCCCTCGAGATGGTGAGCCGGCCGAGCAGCACCAGCACGCCGTCGAGTGCGAGTGCGAGCACGACGACGAGGACGGTGCCGGTGAGCGCCTGCGGCACGGCGTTCGGGCTGCCGAGGCGGCCGAGCCCGGAGATGATGAGATTGCCCAGGCCTGGGCCTTTCGCGTAGGCCGCCAGCGCCAGGATGCCCATGATCATCTGGGTGCTGACCCGCATCCCGGTGAGGATCGACGGCCAGGCCAGCGGCAGCTCGATCACCGCCAGCCGCCGCAGCCGGCTCATGCCGACACCGCGCGCGGCGTCGATCACGGCCGGGTCGACACTGGACAGTCCGAGCACGGTGTTGCGCAGGATCGGCAGCAGCGCGTACAGCACCAGCGCCGCGATCGTCGGCCCGACGCCGAGCCCGAGGAACGGGATCAGCAAGCCCAGCAGCGCGAACGAGGGCACGGTGAGAATCGCGCCCGCCGTGGCGGTCGCCGCCGCCGAGCCGAGCGGACTCCGGTAGACCAGGATCCCGAGCAGTACCGCGATCAGCGTCGCGACGACCAGGGACTGCACCACCGCCGACACGTGCAGATAGGAATCGAGCAGCAACTGCTCACGTCGGCTCACCACGAACGACCACAACGCGTCCAGGGTCCACCTCCCCGTAGATCGGCGGCCACACCGGGCCCTGCTCCCCCGAATGCCCACCCGGATCCCGGGTGAAACACTCCGTCCCCACACCCGCCGATGCCCGGCACTACGAAAACACCTGCGCGGAACCATGTTTCATCGACGACGAATCATCCTACGCCCGCAACGAGCACACCGCGGCGGTTCGGCCGCGTCCACCCGTCAGCCGACCTCGCCGGCTTCGGCCAGTTCGGCTTTCACCACCGCGTACGCGACCGAGGGTCGGTAGCCACGGCGGGCGAGCATGTCCACCAACCGTCGGGTGGCCTTGGCCCGGTCGAGGTCGGCGGGCAGCGTACGGAGTTTTCGGCGCACCAGTTCGACGGCGGCCTGCTCGTCGCCGGGGACCGGCTTGCGTACCGATCGGCGCTCGTCGTCGGTCTCGGCAGGGTCGTCGAGGGCATCGGCGAGTTCGGTGGTGACGACCGCGAAGGCAGTGGCCTGGTCGTAGCCGCGGCGGGCGAGCATGCCGACGAGACGGCGCACGGCCTTGTCGCGGTCCAACTCCCGGGAGAGGGTGGCGAGTTTGCGGCGTACCAGGTCGGTGGCGCGGGCGCGTTCGGCGTCGTCGGTGACGGCGGCGAGCGCGGTCTCGGCGTCACCGGGGGCCACGCCCTTGTCCCGGAGTTCGCGTTGCAGCGCCTTCTTGCCGCGGCCGGAATATGTGTGCCGTTCGTGCACCCACTGTTCGGCGAAGGCGGTGTCGTCGATGAGGCCGACCTCGGTGAGCCGGTCGAGCGCGGCGTCGGTCACCTCGAGCCGGAAGCCCTTCTCGCCGAGTCGCTTCGCCAATTCGGCGCGACTGCGGGCGCGGACCGCGAGGAGGTTCAGACAGGCGTCCTTGGCCTGGTCCACGGTCGCTGCGGGCCGGTCGCCCGGGGCGAGCCGGCGTGTGCCGGCCCGCCTGTCGGGCTCTCCCGGCTCGGATCCGGCCGCCACCGGATCCGCCTGTCGTCCGTCGTCACCACCGACGCCGGTCGACAGGGAGTCTGCGTCGCGCCGGCCGGACTCGCGTCCGCGCCGGGCGCGGCGGGGTCGGGCCCCGCTCCCCCACTCTTCATGATCATCACCGGTCCGCGCAGCGGAATACCGTGATTGGTCACAATCGGCGAATCCGGTCGGGTGCGCGCGCTGCGGATCGCCCGCACCCGACCGAATTCCCCTCGCGTCCGGCCCGGCTCGTTCGTCACGAGCCGGGCGGACGAGCTCGGTGGCCGTTCCCTGTTCGCGCTCGACCTCGATCCCGAGGCGGGCGAGCTGCCGGCGCATGTCCTCGACCGGATCGGTCGGGTCACGGCGGGCGCGGCCGGGGTTCGGCGTGCGCATCAGCTCAGAAGTCGGCGGGCGCGTCGGCCTCGGCGGTCAGGTCGGCGCCGATGCCCAGCTTCTCCTTGATCTTCTTCTCGATCTCGTCGCGCACATCGGTGTTCTCCAGCAGGAACTTGCGGGCGTTCTCCTTGCCCTGGCCCAGCTGGTCGCCCTCGTAGGTGTACCAGGAGCCGGACTTGCGGATGAAGCCGTGCTCGACGCCCATGTCGATGAGCGAGCCCTCCTTGGAGATGCCCTGGCCGTAGAGGATGTCGAACTCGGCCTGCTTGAACGGCGGGCTGACCTTGTTCTTGACGACCTTCACGCGGGTACGGTTACCGACCGCGTCGCTGCCGTCCTTGAGGGTCTCGATGCGGCGCACGTCCAGCCGCACCGAGGCGTAGAACTTCAGCGCCTTACCACCGGTGGTGGTCTCCGGCGAGCCGAACATCACACCGATCTTCTCGCGCAGCTGGTTGATGAAGATGGCGGTGGTGCCGGAGCTGTTGAGCGCGCCGGTCATCTTGCGCAGCGCCTGGCTCATGAGGCGGGCCTGCAGGCCGACGTGGCTGTCGCCCATCTCGCCCTCGATCTCGGCGCGCGGCACCAGGGCGGCGACGGAGTCGATGACGATGATGTCGATGGCGCCGGAGCGCACCAGCATGTCGGCGATCTCGAGCGCCTGCTCGCCGGTGTCGGGCTGGGAGACCAGCAGTGCGTCGGTGTCGACACCGAGCTTGCGGGCATAGTCGGGGTCGAGCGCGTGCTCGGCGTCGATGAACGCGGCGACGCCGCCCGCGGCCTGGGCGTTGGCCACCGCGTGCAGGGCGACCGTGGTCTTACCCGAGGATTCCGGGCCGTAGATCTCGACGACGCGACCGCGCGGCAACCCGCCGATACCGAGGGCGACATCGAGGGCGATGGACCCGGTGGGGATGACGGAGATGGGCTGGCGAGCCTCCTCGCCCAGGCGCATGACGGCGCCCTTGCCGAAGCTCTTCTCGACCTGCGCGAGTGCCAGTTCCAGCGCTTTGTCGCGATCGTAGGCCTGCGGTGCCATGGTGTGATCCCCTTCTCGAGGTGAGTGTCTCTCTGGTTGGCGCCCACAGTAGAGGCCGGCACCGACAAGTTCTGGCGACCAGATTAGTCGAACACCCATTCGAGTCAAGCGACGCGCCCAGCGACGCGCGGACCGGCCGTCGTGACCAGCAATCCCGCCGCGAAACCGGGCGTCACCACCCCGGGTCAGTGCTGCGGCAGCACCGTCTCATCACCCTCGGCGCGGGCCCCGAGGATCCGGCGCTCGGACTCCGCGATGGGCACGTCGTTGATGCTCGCCTCCCGGCGCGCCATCCGCCCGTCCGGCGCGAACTCCCACTGCTCGTTGCCGTAGCTGCGCCACCACTGCCCCGTCGCGTCGTGCCATTCGTACTGGAAGCGCACGGCGATGCGATTGCCGTGGAAGGCCCACAGGTCCTTGCGCAGGGCGTAGCCGTTCTCGGTGGCCCATTTCCGGGTGAGGAACGCCACGATCGCGGCGTGGCCGGTGAAGAACTCGTCGCGATTGCGCCACACCGAGTCCTCGGTATAGGCCGCGGCGACGAGCTCGGGATCCCGGGTGTTCCAGGCGTGCTCGGCGGCCCGCACCTTGGCGCGGGCGGTCTCGAGATCGAACGGGGGCAGGGGCGGTCGCATGACGTGCGCCTTTCGGAAGTGCGGGTCAGGGATTGGCCGGAGACAGTTCGGGTGGACCCCAGCGCAGCGGCAGCGCCGCGGGCCGGTCGAGCACGACCTCGACGGTGAAGTCGATCCAACACTGCGCGCCGGGGACAGAAGTATCGGTGTCCCAGCGGATTTCCGCCGTGCCGGTCAGCTGGAGCAGCGCTCCGCTCGACCAATCGGCGACGAGCAGCCCACAGCGCGGCCACACCGCGAGATTGCCCAAGGTCATGAACATCGAGTTGCCGCGGTAGTCCGGCCAGCGCAGGCGGGTCGGCGACAGCACCTGCAGGAAGCCGGGATTGCCGCCACGATGCGAGGCGTCTGCCCGGCCGTCGGCGTCGGCGGTGGCGACGAAGAAGGTGTCGGCCGTGCCGATCGCCCGCATCTGGGCCCCGGTCAGCGCCGTGCCGCGCCGGACTGGACCGGGGCCGTCGGTGGCGTACTCGCGGATCTGTCTGCGCGAGAGGTATTTCGGGCAGTTCGCGTACACCTGCTCGGTGCTGATCCGCAGCCCGCCCGGCCGCGCGACCGCGTCGCCGTTGACCCGCATCCGCCTGCGGCGTTGCGGTTGCAACGCGATCAGCCCCACCGGCAGATCGCCGGCCAGCGCCGTGGCCAGCGGGTCGTCGGGGCCGGGCGCGGCGTCGATATCGATGGTGGTGGAGTCCACCGCGTGCACGAAGCCGGCGGGCCCGGTGAGCGGACTCGCCCACAGCCGCCCCGCCGCATCCGCCCCGGCCAGCACCACCATCGGCTGCTCGGCCAGAAAGGACGCCGCGACCGCGGGGATGTCGCTACGGATCGTGCGGCCGACCCGGGCGGCGAGCTCGTTCTGCCCGAGCCGTCGCTGCACGGCCAGCTCACCGGGATGGAACATCGCCCGGCCTCAGAAGAAGCCGCAGGTCGGCGCGGCGCCCGCGGGCGCTGGGGCAGCCTCGGCACCGGCCGGGGCGTACACCTCGAGCCGGATGCCGTCGGGGTCGGCGAAGAAGACGCCACCGGAGGAGGCGCCTTCGCCGTGCGCGACCACGCCCTCGTGGAAGAACTCGGCGCCCAGTGCGCGCAGGGCGGCCTCGGTGACGCGGACCGTCTCCAGATCGGCCACCTGGAACGCCAGGTGGTGCAGGCCCGGTGTGCTGGTGGAGAACTCGCCGTCGCTCTGCTGCCACAGGGTGAGCACCAGCGTCCCGCCCGTGCCGAGGAAAGCCCAGCGACGCGCGCCGTCGACCCCGCCACCGAGCTGCTCGAAGCCGAGGCCACGGCGATAGAAGTCCACGGAGCGTTCGAGATCGGTGACATTGAGGCCGACGTGGCCGGTGGTGAGCACGGGCGCGCTGATGGCTGTCATGGTGTCCTCCCGGAACAATTAACCGTCAATTGAGTGTTGAACAGTTAGACCGTAGAACGACGGCACCACTGCGGTCAACCCTTGAAATCACTTTAGACGGTTAGGAAGGCGGAGTTGATAGCCTCAGGCATGCGCGATCCCCGTCCGCACTCCGGCGAACCACCCGCTCTGGACCTGCTCAACACCCGGTGGCAGGGGACCGAACCCGGTGATCTGCTCGCCGATCTCGACGGGTTGCGCACCTGGCTGACGCTGCTCGGCCTGACCGACCGCGTGCCCGCCGACTCGCGCACCCTCGCCGCCGTCCGGACCGCGCGCGAGGCCGTGCACGAGGCACTCACCCGCAGCGAGTACGACCCGATCAACCGGGTCCTCGCGCACGGCCGGATCCGCCGTGAACTCACCGCCGACGGTCCGCGCGAACTTCCCGAACTCGACGACCCGGCCTGGCTACCAGGCTGGCTGGCCGCCGACGACCTGCTGCGCCTGCTCGCCGAGGCACCGCACCGGATCCGCCAATGCGCTCATCCCGACTGCGTGCTGTTCTTCTACGACACGTCCAAGAACGGCACCCGGCGCTGGCATTCCATGGCGACCTGCGGAAATCGCGCCAAGGCCGCCCGCCACTACGCCAAAGAGTCCACGCCTCAGAACAATTCGTCGAGCAAGCGGTAGTAGTCGAGCTTGCCGCGATCGGGTTCCGGCAGACCGTAGGCGGTAAAGAAGGCATCGACCGCATCGGTGCCGAAGTCCCCGGACAGGTCACGCTCGGCCAGAGCCAGGTCGCGGTAGCGGTCGGCGCGGCCCAGGGCCGCGAGGTCGATCAGCACACCGCCGCGCAGCACATTGGCGGGGGTGAAGTCGCCGTGGGCGACGACCAGGTCCTCCTCGGCCGGGCGCCGCTCGCGCAGCTGCGCGAGGATCTCGGGCGGTGTGCGATCACGATGGTCGTCGTCGAAGTCGCCGGTGTCGACGAAGCCTTCGACCACCGCGCGACGCGCCTCGGCGAGGGTGCTGTCGAGACTGCCGTCGAAGGGGCACGCCGCCACCGGCAGGGCGTGCAACGCGCGCAACGTCCGGCCCATCAGGGCGCCGACCGTATCCGGATCCGGTTGTCCACCAGGTGATTCAGCGCCGGCTGCCGGATCGCCGGGCGACATCGCCTGTCCTGCCAGTGAACCGGTACCCGTGTCGGCGAGCACGAGGACGTCCTCGGCGAACGCGGCCACCTCCGGCACGGCGATCCCATTGTCGCGCAACCAGATCAGCCGTTCGCATTCGGCCACCGCGCGCGGACCCCGCTTGATCCAGTACCGCCCGGCCCGCACCAGGTTGCCGCCACGGCCCTCGTGCCCGGAGGACCACGCGGCGTCCGGGTCGAGCAGCTCGGCGACCTCGGGCGGCAGCGGCAGGGCCAGTTCGGTGAGATGGTCCAGGGCCGCGCGGGTCGACTCGATGAGTTCGGAGTCGCCGTCGGCCACCCGCAACCGCATGGCCTCGTTGAGCAACTGCCTGGCCTCCTGCGGCCGGTGCTGTTCGGCGAGGGACTTGCCCAGATGATGGGCAGCGAAGGAGACCAGATCGGGATCGAGGGCCCGGCTGGCGTCGAGCGCGCGCCGGTAGAGGACCTCGGCACGGCCGGGCTCGCCCTGGTAGCGGTAGACGTCGCCGAGATTGATCCAGACGGTGATCCGGCGCTTTTCGGTATCGGCCAGCTCCAGCGCCTGGTCCAGGCGGTCGAGAGCGTCACCGTACCGGCCGAGCAGCATCAGGGCGATGCCCAGCCTGCGCAGGCCCGCGAAGTCGTGTGGGTCGGCGACCGCGACCCGGGCCGCGAGGATCTCGGGATCGACCGGGATCATCCGCAGCCGTTCGTCGAACCGGTACGGACGCGGCGGGTTCTGCGCGGTCACGGCCATGACCTGGTCACCACCGCGACCGGGGGACGTCGAATTCGGCGCACAGTGCGCGCCACACGTCACGCGGGTCGACGCCCGCCTCGATCGCGACCGCCCCGGTCCGGCCGAACCGCGGTATCACGTGATCGGCGAGCAGGGAGTCGGCGCGCGCCGCGCCGAACTGGGTGTGCATCAATTCCTGGAACTCGGTCAACCGCACGCTGCCCAAGATACTCGCGCTCGGTAACAGTTTCTCAGGCGCCGCCCGCGCGGTGACAGATCTCGACCGGGTCCTCGACCTCGGCCAGCCCGTCGGCGGCCTTGCTCGCCGCGGCGGCGAAGGCCGGATCGCCGAGTACCTGCCGGACAGCGTCGCCGACCGCCGCGGGTGTCAGCGGGCGCACCAGCAGCGAACTGCCCTGGCGGACCGCCCGATTGGCCAGTTCCCACTGGTCACCACCGCCGGGCACAGTCACCACCGGGACGCCGGCCGCCAGCGATTTCGCGAGCAGTCCGTGGCCACCGCCGCCGACGACGACCGCGGCGTGGGTGAGCAGCTCGTCTTGGCGGCCCAGGCCGGCGGTGGCCCAGTCCGGCAGCTCGGCCGGCGGGGTGTCCAGGGTCGAGATCGCCACGCGCACATCGAGTCCGGTCAGCCCGTCGAGGACGGTCTCGGCCATCGCGGCGACGCCGGTCTGCGCGGTCGACGGCGCCACCATCACCAGCGGGGCCGCACCCGGCGGCAGCGGGAGGATGGCGTCGGTCGGCTCCCACAGCAGCGGGCCGACGACATGGGTCGCGACAGGCCAGTCCGGGCGATCCACCTCGAGCGCGGGCAGGGTGGCGACCAGCCGGGCGGTGGGCCCGGGGTCCTCGCCGGGCAGGCCGATGCTCTCCCTGGCGAGCGCGCGCTGCCGGTGCCCGTTGCGGACAGCACGCGCGGTCATCGTGCGCAGCACGCCGTCACGGACGCGGCCACGCACACCCGCACCGGGTGCCAGGCCGCTGCCGATCGGTGGCAGCGCCTTCGACGGCAGATACAGCGGGTGCGGCGACAGTTCCACCCACGGCAGCCGCAGCCGTTCGGCCGCCATGCCGCCGCCCGCGGTGAGCACATCGGAGACGATCAGGTCGGGCAGCATCGCGCTGAGTTCGGGCAGGTTCTCGGTGGCGATGTGCGCGGCACGTTCGTGGATGCGGGCGCCGGCGTCGGCATCGTCGTCGGTGGCCCGCGGCGCGAGCCCCTTGAGTCTGCGCACGCTGATCCCCGCGGCGCGGGCGGGCTCGAGCCAGCGCGGACCGGTGAACAGCACCGGTTCGTCACCGGCCGCCAGCAATCGCAGACACAGCGCGATCGCGGGAAACGCATGCCCCGGATCGGGCCCGGCCACCACGGCAATTCGCATGCGCCACAGCCTGCCACACGGTGTCGGTTACGCGCCGGTCACCGCCCTCGGCCCTGCTCAGCCCGCGAAAGTGAACAGTTCGAAGCCGACAGCGTGCTCGGCGGGGAAACCGTCCTTGGGGCCGGTCGCCTGCTCGACGATCTCGCGCACCTGGTCCTCGACCGGGACCGGGCTCAGCACCTGCAAATAGCGACGGTGCGCCGCCAAAGACGCCCTGGCCTGATCGAGATATCCGCCGACATCGACCGCGTGCGTCACCACCGGACCGACCACGGCCGCCCAGCGCGCCGACCACGGGGCGAGATCGGCGAGTTCGGGGAAGATCCATTCGTTGCCCGCGTCGGAGATGGCGTCCATGGCCGCGCGGCCGACCGCCCGATGGTCGGCGCTGTTGACGAAGCCGGGCGCCCAGGTGTCGCCGAAGTTGAACAGCACCACCATCTCCGGGCGATGCCTGCGCAGAGCGGCGGCCAGCTCACGGCGTAGGGCAAGGCCCTCCTCGATCCGGCCGTCGGGATGGTCGAGGAACTCCACGGTGTGCACGCCGACTTCGCGGGCGCCCGCGATCTCCTCGATCTCCCGTAACGGTCCCGCCTGCGCGGGCGGCATGCCCGCGATCCCCGCCTCGCCGCGAGTGGCCAGCAGGTAGCGCACATCCTTGCCCTGCGCGGTCCAGCGGGCGACCGCGGCGGCCGCGCCGTATTCGATGTCGTCGGGATGCGCGACGATCACCAGTCCGCACTGCCAGTCTTCGGGGAGCTGCTCCATTTCGCCCATGCTAGGCGCGGGCACCGACCGGTTACGGCTTGGTGAGCGGGCTGTTCTCGTTGGACCCCGTCACCGCCTTGTACAGCAGATACACCCCGGTACCGATCGCGGCGATCACCAGGATCGGCAGCAGCGCCTTGATCAGCGCGCCGATGATCCAGATCGCGATCACCGCGACCACGACGATGCCGATGACTTTCCAGACCATGATGTGACTCCTCGCCAGTTCCGCGACCGCCCGTCCGGCGATCCGACACCTTTCGATACTCCCACCGCCGGACCGATAGATCACCAGGTCAGCGCCGATATCCGGGTGGAGATCAGGGTTCACCCCGAGACCTCGGGCCCGAATACCGGACGCGGGGACCGGCTTGCGTCCATAATCGGGGCTCATCGCGAGGAGGAGTCCATGGAACCCATCGTCACGATCGCCGCCGGTGCGATCCGCGGCCGCACCGACGACGGCGTCACCCGATTTCTCGGGGTGCCGTACGCGGCGGCGCCGGTCGGGCCTGCACGGTTCCGGTTGCCCGAGCCCGCGCCCGCCTGGGACGGGGTGCGCGAGGCCAGCGAGATGGGCGCCACCTGCGCGCAGTCGCCGTATCCGGCGCCGATCCACGCGCTGATCGGCAGCGACGGGATTCCCGGCGACGAATACCTCAACGCGAATGTCTGGACGCCGGATCCGGCGGCGAGCGGACTGCCGGTACTGGTGTGGATCCACGGTGGGGCGTTCGTGCGCGGGTCCAATGCCCGCGCGATCTACGACGGCACCTCGTTCGCGCGCGACGGTGTGGTGCTGGTGTCGATCAACTACCGGCTCGGGGTGTCCGGGTTCGCCGCGATCGAGGGCGCGCCGCACAATCGCGGCCTGCACGATCAGCTCTTCGCACTGCGCTGGGTGCGCGACAATATCGCCGCGTTCGGCGGCGATCCGGGCAATGTGACGATCTTCGGTGAGTCCGCGGGCGGGATGAGTGTGGCGGCGCTGATCGCCGCGCCGCAGTCGGCCGGGCTGTTCCGGCGGGCGATCGTGCAGAGCGGCAACGGCGCCGTCGCCGCGGATCTCGACGATGCCCGCAAGGTCACGGCCGCGCTGGCCGAGGAGCTCGGGATCGCGCCCACCGCCGAGGATTTCGGCGCGCTCGGGCCGGACCAGTTGCGCGCGGCGCAGAACGCGGTGGCGCTGGCGGTGATGATGGACCCCGATCCGCAGCGCTGGGGTACGACGGTGATCGAGCAGGGTCTGGGCATCATGAGCCTGTTCCCGGTCCGTGACGACGACATCGTGGCAGGCCCCGCCACCGAGACACTGGCCGCGCATCCCGAGCGCGCGGTCCCGCTCGTCATCGGCACCACCGCCGACGAGTTCCGCTTCTTCACCGTCCCGACCGGCATCACCGCCGGGATCACCGCCGACACCCTGCCGTCGGTGCTCACCCGCTACGGCATCGATCCCGCGGTGGCCCCGGCCTATTCGGCCCAGCGGCCCGATGCCACCCCGGCCGAGATCTTCAACGCGATCCTCACCGACTGGTGTTTCCGCGCGGGCACCCTGGACTTCGCCACCGCCAATGCCGCAGGCGCCGACACCCACGTCTACGAATTCGCCTGGCCCACCGAGCTTCCCGGCCTCGGCGCCTGCCACGTCCTGGAAGTCCCCTTCGTCTTCGACGCCCTCGACGAGGCCCATTCCCTCACCGGGCCGAATCCCCCACAGCACCTGGCCACCGAAATCCACGCCGCCTGGGTGCGATTCGCCACCGACGGCACCGTCGTCTGGCCCACCTACACCCCCGACACCCCGAACACCCGAGTCTTCGACTCCCCCGAATCCTCCACGATCCCCGACCTGCGCCCAGCCGAACTCGCCGCCCTCCGCCAGGCCATCCCCCGCCCCTGAACCCAGGCGCGCCGACCCGCTCACCGCGCCCGGCGGTGCTACCGTCCGCTGACCGGAGCCGTACCGAAAGCGTCGAACGGGGTGGTGTGATGACCGATGATCCGTCGAGTCCCGGTTCGTGGGCCGAGGTACTCACCGCGATGACCCATCCGGCCGACCCCGAGCCGACCGTGCACGGTGTCCTCACCTGTCTCGACGACAACGGCCCGGTACCAGTGGGTTTCACCGCCTTCGAACCGGTGACACCCACCTACCTCGGCGCCATCGAACCCGGCCGGACCAGGTGGCGGGTGTGGCGCGACGGCGCCCGGGTACGGATCGAGAACGCGGCGGGCGAGCCGGTGCTGATCTGTGACGGCACGTGGGTCTGGCGCTTCGACGGTGATCCGGCGCCCCTGCGCGACAACGCCTCGACCGTCCACTACTTCGGCTCCGCGGCCAGGCTGTTGCTCCGGCGCTCCCCGAACGAGTTCGCCGGTGACGATTTCACCACCCCCACCGGCCCGGTCGGCGTGACGACCTTTCTGGGCAGGCCGGCCTGGACCGTCGAGCTGGCACCACCGCCGCGCAAGCCGTATCCGATCCAGCTGGTCGTCGACCGGGCGACTGGCATCGTGCTGCAGCAACGCAGCGACAGTGCGGGGACCGTACTCGACGAATGGTCCGAGCTGACCGTCGGGGCCGAACTCGACGACGCCCTGTTCGGCTGGGCGGGACCGGTGCGGACCAGGGCAGACGAGCAGCAGCGTCTGCGGGCGCGACGAGAGGCCGAGGCCGAGGCGCAGCGGGAGTGGTTCGCGCGCACCGTGACCCGGGAGCCGTTGAGTATCGAGGCGCGTTTCGAGATCGCGGTGGAGACCGTGTATCGCCACGACGACCGGACCGGCGCTTTCGAAGCGTCGCTGCGTGGTTTCCCGAATCACGCCATGCTCGCCCGGCGGCCGCAGTCCGCGCTGTCGTGGGAGTTGGGGTGGTCCGGGCACGTCGAACGGTGGACGGACGGGGGCTACGACTGGGCGTTGCGGATCGACGGGGTCAGCCCTACGCCGGAGTCGCTGGCCAGGTTTCGGCGGCAGCTGTCCGGAAACCCTGCCTAGCGGGGTGAATCCGTGCTCAGATCCGGTGTCCGGTCGGCCATTTCGGCCAGGGCTTGGGCCCAGCCGTCGAGGCGGTCGGCGGCTTCGCGGAGGTCGGCGACGATGCCGTTGAACTGGTAGGCGACGACGGTGTCCTCCGGGACCGCGAGGATGCGGGCCGCGGCGGCGACGAGCTGTTCGTATTCGACGACGCCGGTGGACAGGCGGGTGACCACGTCGGCGACGGTGGACTTCAGGGCGCTGACCGTGTCCGGGTTGGCGCGCCCGACCGTGTCGGCGGCCTGTTCCATGGCGACCACATCGGCCGCGAGGGCGTGCAGGGCGGCCGCGCCCGAGGTGGCGGTGGCGAGCAGGTCGCGCAGTTCGTCGTCGGGCAGCCGCCGGGTGCGCGCGATCTGGGCGCCGAGCCCGTGCAGCGCCCGTTCGGCGCGCAACAATCGCTGGATGGGGGCGCGGGCGGCCGAACGCACGCCCGGTGACTTGCGGGCCACGAACGCGGCCTGCGGCAACGGCCGGTCGCGTAACTGCAGGTAGCGTCGCGCGCTGAGCGCGGTTCCGGTGACGAAAGCGACTGCGCCGCCGCCGATCACCACCACCGCCCAGGCGGGCGCGGATACCACGGCCAGCCCCACCGCACCGACCGTCGTGATCCCCGACGCGGTCCCGAGCTGAAAACTGCGCCGCCGCGCCCGGCGCCGCCGCCGCAGTTCCCGTTCCCGCGGATCGGCCCAGCGCCGCACGGCGACCAGCGCCTGCTCACCGACCCCCCGCAGGGTGGCGGGCACCCCACCGGCGACCGTGGCAGCCACGATCGCCGCCGGATCGACGATCTCGGCGCGTTCCCGCCGCGTCTTCCCGCTCATCCCGAATTCCTTCCGCCGCAACCCCGGCTACCCGATACCTTACGACCGCCCCGGGCCTCACGTACCGCATTCCCAGCCCCGCACATCCCGACCTCGAGGAGGGATCGGCGCGAAGCGGCGGTTGGCGGGCGGGGGGGCGGGGGGGCCCCCGGTTGGTGGGCGCGGGGGGGGAACTAAACGGTGGGGGGAGGGGGGCCCGAAGGGGGGGCGGGCAACAGGGGGGGTCGGGGCGGGGGCCCCGGACCTCCCGCCTTCTGTCCCGCCCCTTAGCAAAACTACGGGGGGGCCCCCCCGCGGCCCTGAAGGGGCCGCGAACTCGAGCGCGCCAGCGCTCCACAATCACTGCTGCGTAGCCTGGCCTTTGTTGATCTGGGGGGCCTGCGCGGGCTGCTGCGCCGGATCGACCGCCGCCGCGTTGTTGCCTGTGGGCAGCGCGTCCCCGCGCATCGACGCACGGATCTGCTCGAGCTTGCTGTGCCCGGCCATCTGGATGCTGGCCTGCTGGACCTCCATCATCCGGCCCTGCACCGTGTTCTGTGCCAGCTCGGCGGCACCGAGCGCATCGGCGTAGCGGCGTTCGATCTTGTCGCGCACCGCGTCGAGGCTGGGGGTGGAGCCGGGTGCGGACAGGGTGGAGTCCATCTGCTGCAGCGAGGCCGAGACCTGTTCCTGCATCTTGGCCTGCTCGAGCTGGCTGAGCAGCTTGGTGCGCTCGGCCACCTTCTGCTGCAGCATCATCGCGTTCTGCTCGACCGCCTTCTTGGCCTGTGCGGCGGCCTGCAGGGACTGGTCGTGCAGCACCTTGAGGTCTTCCACCGACTGCTCGGCGGTGACCAGCTGGGCGGCGAACGCCTCGGCGGCGTTGGTGTACTGGATCGTCTTCTCGGTGTCGCCCGCGGCGGCCGCCTGATCGGCCAGCGTGACGGCCTGACGGGCATTGGCGTTGAGCTTCTCGACCTCGTCGAGCTGGCGGTTCAGCTTCATCTCCAGCTGACGCTGGTTACCGATCACCGACGCCGCCTGCTGCGACAGCGCCTGATGCTGACGCTGCGCCTCCTCGATAGCCTGCTGAATCTGGACCTTCGGATCCGCATGCTCTTCGATCTTGGAGTCGAAGAGGGCCATCATGTACTTCCAGGCCTTCACGAACGGATTAGCCATCGATTGATCCCGCCTCCATCTGTGCGTCGCTCGTGCGACTGGTGGTGCGCGACCGTCACGCACCAGATATGTGCTTATCCTTCACCATGCGGCACCCGGACCGGTGAAACCGGCCCCATCGACGCCTGGGTGAGAATCTATCGGTTCTCACCAGCGGTGTGCAGCGTCTCGCGCGCCGGGCGCGGGGTTCACCGCATCACATTCCCTTCACCAGTACCAGCATCTCGGCGCGCGGCGCCGGGATGACGATGCGGGTGTCCTCGGCGATGCCGATGCGCGGGCCCGGCTCGGCGGCGGCGCTCGCGGAGGCGGGCACCTCGCCCGCGTCCGGGTCGGCGGGTGCCGCCTGCTCGGGCGCGGCGGCCTCGTGCTCGGCGGCGGGGCCGGTCAGCGCGGGTTCGCGCGGCGCGGAGCCGTCGGCGCCGGCCATGATGGTGCTCACGTCCCACAGCACCCGCGACAGCGGCACGTCCAGTGCCTCGCAGATGGCGGCGAGCAGTTCACTGGAGGCTTCCTTGCGGCCGCGCTCCACTTCCGACAGATAGCCGAGGCTCACACGCGCGGAGGTGGACACCTCGCGCAGCGTTCGATGCTGGGCGAGACGTGCACGCCGCAGACTGTCCCCGATTGCCTCCCGCAGCAGCGTCATCTCGTTCTCCTCCACCTCGTGTCACCGCCGTAGCGGTGCTCACCTCTTTCTGGCACAACGTCGAGCACCGGCCGGTGGTTCCCGGCCGCGGCTAGTTCGTCGTCACGCAGCGCAGCAATTCCCGCACGGCGTGGTGTACCGCACCGATTCTGATCGTCCACCGGTCACCGCCCAGTTTCAACCGGACCACCTCGCTGTGGCGCGGACCGGCCAATCCGAGGTATACCGTCCCGACCGGGTGCCCGTCCTGGGAATCGGGTCCGGCGACCCCGGTCAGCCCGACTCCCCAGTCCGCCGCGCAGCGCTGCCTGGCCCCGGCGGCGAGCTGTTCGGCGGTCGAGGCGGCCACCGGCCCGTCCACGCGCAGGATCGCGTCGTCGACGCAGGCCAGCCCGCTCTTGAGGTCGGTCGCGTACACGATCAGCCCGCCGCGCAGCACCGCGCTCGCGCCGGGCACCCCGGCGACGGTGGCGGCGAAAAGTCCCGCGGTCAGCGATTCGGCGGTGGCGACGGTCTGTCCGGCCGCGTTCAGCGCCTGCACCAGCTCGGCGACCGGCGCGCCGTCGACGAGGGGATCGCTCACGAGCGCGACTCGCTCCTGGCCCGTCCGCCGGCCAGCCACAGCCGCGCCGCCTGGCCGACGTAGTCCAGGCCGGTGCCCACCGTCAGCGCGACGGCCAGATACATCAGCCACATGCCCGCGGTCTCGTAGGCGCCCGACAGCGGCAACAGCAGCAGCGCGATGGCCACCGACTGCACCAGCGTCTTGAGCTTGCCGCCGCGCCCGGCCGGGATCACCCCGCGCCGGACCACCACCAGCCGCAACACCGTGATGCCGAGCTCCCGGCCGCAGATGACCAGGGTGATCCACCAGGGCAGATCGCCCAGCATCGACAGCCCGATCAGCGCCGAACCGATCAGCGCCTTGTCCGCGATGGGGTCGGCGAGCTTGCCGAAATCGGTGACCAGACCGTATTTGCGGGCCAGTTGCCCGTCGAAGCGGTCGGTGATCGCGGCCAGGCCGAACACCGCGGCGGCGATGACCCGCCAGCGGGTGTCGTGCCCGCCGTCGGCGAACAACGCCAGCACGAACAGCGGGACCAGCACGATCCGGGCGATGGTCAGCACATTGGCGATATTGAGCAGCGGCACGTTAGCCTCGGCCCGCTCGTGCCCGGCCCGCAACGACGCCGGCTCGCTCACCCCGCGATCGATCTCTTCCGGTCGCACGCTCATGCTCTGTCCATTCGGCATGTTCGGGCGCTCTCCGTGGTTACGCAGGCTGCCTCCTCCGAGCGCTGACCTCTCATGCCCCAACCTCTCGGCATTCCCCGGCAATGCGCCGCCCACGCTGATCGCAGGCGATTTGCTCGCCCACACGGTGCCGCCCGATCCGGTCGACGGGCCCGGCGCGATGCGGTGAGCGGATCGACAGGATGTGCGGCACATGTTCAGACTATCGGTAACCGGGCCGACTACTGTGCACCCCATGACCTCACGGGGACCACTGGGTGGTTCGACCAGCGACGCGCATCCCGCCGCGCCCACTGTGGCGCCTGTTCCAGGTCTGATCGTCCGACGCGCGCGAACCTCCGATGTCCCCGTCGTCAAGCGCCTGGTCGACGAGTACGCGGGCCGCATCCTGCTGGAGAAGAACCTGGTCACCCTCTACGAGTCGGTGCAGGAGTTCTGGGTCGCCGAACTCGACGACCGGGTGGTCGGCTGTGGCGCGCTGCACGTGCTGTGGGCCGATCTGGGCGAGGTGCGCACCGTCGCGGTGGACCCGGTCGTGAAGGGCCGCGGGGTGGGCGGTGCGGTGGTCGAGCGGCTGGTCACGGTCGCACGGGAGCTGCAGTTGCAACGGCTGTTCGTGCTGACCTTCGAGGTGGATTTCTTCGGGCGGCACGGTTTCGTGGAGATCGACGGCACTCCCGTCACCGCCGAGGTGTACGCCGAGATGTGCCGTTCCTACGACACCGGTGTCGCCGAGTTCCTCGACCTGAGTTATGTGAAGCCGAACACCCTCGGCAACACCCGGATGTTGCTGACCCTCTGAAATCCCTCGCCAGAAAGTGATCGACGTGCCGATCTTCGCTGTCCACTACACCTACTCCGAGGCCACCGCGGCCGACCGGCTGACCAACCGCCCCGAGCATCGGGCCTGGCTCAACGCTTTGGTCGACGCGGGCACCGTCCTGACCAGCGGACCCTACCCGGACGGCACCGGCGCCCTGCTGATCTTCCGCGCCACCGACGCGCCCTCGCTGACCGAGCTGCTCACCAACGATCCGTTCGCGAAGCTGGGCCTGATCGATGCGGTGCGCGTGGTCGAGTGGCTGCCGGTGATGGGCGCCTTCAGCGAATAGGCCGGCAGACACGACACTGCCCGGAACCGATCGCGGTTCCGGGCAGTGTGCGTTCAGACGGAGGTCTTGCGGGTACGCAGCAGGCTCGCCACCGTGGCGACGACCAGGATGCCGATGATGACACCCAGCGACATCGGTGTGGAGATCTCCGGCACGGTGACGTGCTCGCCACCGTTGACGAACGGCAGCGTGTTCTCGTGCAGCGCGTGCAGCACCAGCTTGATGCCGATGAAGGCCAGGATCGCGGCCAGCCCGTAGGACAGGTAGACCAGGCGATCGAGCAGCCCGCCGATCAGGAAGAACAGCTGACGCAGACCCATCAGGGCGAAGGCGTTGGCGGTGAACACCAGGTACGGCTGTTCGGTGAGGCCGTAGATCGCCGGGATGGAGTCCAGGGCGAACAGCAGGTCGGCGAAGCCGATGGCCAGCAGCGCCATGAGCAGCGGCGTGACGACCCGCTTGCCGTCGACCCGGGTGACGAGCTTGTCACCGTCGTACTGGTCGGTGGTCGGCAGGATCCGCTTGGCCAGCGCCACGATGCGGCTGTCGCGTTGTTCCTCGTGTTCGGCCTCGTGCCCGCTCTCGCGCAGCAGCTTGACCGCGGTGAAGATCAGGAACGCGCCGAACAGGTAGAACACCCAGCTGAACGCGCTGATCGCGGCCGCGCCGACGGCGATGAACACACCGCGCATCACCAGGGCGAGCACGATGCCGATGAGCAGCACCTTCTGCTGGTAGATCCGCGGCACCGCGAAGCTGCTCATGATGATCAGGAAGATGAACAGGTTGTCCACCGAGAGGGCCTTCTCGGTGACGAAACCGGCGTAGTACTCCCCGGCGTAGGTGCCGCCCCATTTCCAGGCGACGACCCCGCCGAACAGCAGGGCCAAGCCGATGTAGACGGCCGACCAGAACGCGGATTCCTTGAAGGTCGGTTCGTGCGGTGTGCGCACATGGGCGAAGAAGTCGAAGACGAACAAGCCGAGGATCACGACGCCGGTGATCACCCACTCGAGCGTGGTCACCTGCATGTGGTGGTCCGATCGATGAAGTTCATGTCGCCCATCATGCCCGAAATGTCCGTTTCTGCCGACTTGCGGAACGATTGCTCGCCATGATTTCACACACAGGGCCGCCGACCTGCACGGGGCCGGTCCGGCGCGGCGTCCGGATCGTCCGATATTCGGTTTACCGCCGCGCGGCCGCGCTGCTACCGTCGACGCATCGTCACACCACCCCGGCACCACGAGAGGAGCCAGCCGTGAACGGATCCACCGCGATGTACGAACGCCGTGTCGAGATGCACCGGCTAGCCCCGGGTGCCGCACTGCCGCAGCGCCTTTCGAGCGCTCCCGGCGACTGCTGACCGGCACCGAGCGCCTCCCCCACCCGCGGGCCGTTCGCCCGTAGTCCACCCCTGCCCTCGCTGGCCGGGGCGATCACGCCTTCCCCTGTAGCCCAACTGGCAGAGGCACCGGTCTCAGGTACCGGCAAGTGCGAGTTCGACTCTCGCCGGGGGAACTCGTCCACCCTCCCGGCTCACGCAGGTGCCGACGGGCTCTCATAAGGCCCGCCCGCGCGGTTCGACTCCGCGGTGAGCCACGGTCCCTCCTCGTTCGTCGCCGGGCACGCTCCGGCACGGTCAGAGCAAACCAGCTCCAGTGCGCCGACCGGCGTGCGTACCCGACCTACTCGTCCTCGGCCGCGCCGGGGTCGCCGCCCCGGATCGACCACAGCAGCCCGTCCAGCTCGTCGGGCTTGATCAGCACGTCACGCGCCTTCGAGCCCTCACTGGGCCCGACGACACCACGCGTCTCCATCAGGTCCATCAGCCTGCCCGCCTTGGCGAAGCCCACTCGCAGCTTGCGCTGCAACATCGAGGTGGAACCGAACTGGGAGGTGACGACCAGTTCGACGGCCTGCAGCAGCACGTCCATATCGTCGCCGATATCGGGGTCGACATCCTTGGTCTCGCCCTGCTTGGCGGCGGTGACGCCCTCCTGGTACTCCGGCTCGGCCTGAGTCTTGCTGAACTCGACGACCGCGTGGATCTCCTCGTCGGAGATGAACGCGCCCTGCAACCGGGTCGGCTTGCCCGCGCCCATCGGCAGGAACAGGCCGTCGCCCATGCCGATCAGCTTCTCCGCGCCCGGCTGGTCCAGGATGACTCGCGAGTCGGTGAGCGAGGAGGTGGCGAAGGCCAGCCGCGAGGGCACATTGGTCTTGATCAGGCCGGTGACCACGTCCACCGACGGGCGCTGGGTGGCCAGCACCAGGTGGATGCCCGCGGCGCGGGCCTTCTGGGTGATCCGCACGATGGCGTCCTCGACGTCACGCGGGGCGGTCATCATGAGGTCGGCGAGCTCGTCGACGATGGCCAGGATGTACGGGTAGGGCCGGTAGACGCGCTCGCTGCCCAGCGGCGCGGTGATCTGGCCCGACTTCACCTTCTTGTTGAAGTCGTCGATGTGGCGCACCTTGTTGGCCTGCATGTCCTGATAGCGCTGTTCCATCTCCTCCACCAGCCAGGCCAGCGCGGCGGCGGCCTTCTTGGGCTGGGTGATGATGGGCGTGATCAGGTGCGGAATGCCTTCGTAGGGGGTGAGTTCCACCATCTTCGGGTCGATCAGGATCATCCTGACCTCTTCCGGGGTGGCCCGGTGCAGCAGCGAGACCAGCATCGAGTTCACGAAGCTCGACTTACCCGAGCCGGTGGAGCCCGCCACCAGCAGGTGCGGCATCTTGGCCAGATTCGCCGAGACGAACTCGCCCTCGATGTTCTTGCCGAGGCCGATCACCAGCGGATGGTGGTCGTTGCGGGTGTGCGGCGACTTGAGCACGTCGGCCAGGCGCACCAGTTCACGGTCGGCGTTGGGCACCTCGATGCCGACGGCGGACTTGCCGGGGATCGGGGCGAGCAGGCGCACGTTCTCGGTCGCGACCGCGTAGGCCAGGTTGCGGGCCAGCGCGGTGATCTTCTCGACCTTGACGCCGGGGCCCAGCTCCACCTCGTAGCGGGTGACCGTCGGTCCGCGCACGAAACCGGTGACCGCGGCGTCGATCTTGAACTGCACCAGGACCTCGGTGATCGCCTCGATCATCGATTCGTTGGCGGCCGAACGCTTCTTGGGCGGATCACCGTCGAGCAGCAGGGTCAGCGGGGGCAGCGTGTAGTCGCCGTCGACCACCCGGTCGGTGACGAACTCCGGTTCCGGTGGGGCGGGCGGGGTCTGGTCGA
Source organism: Nocardia sp. NPDC059177 (assembly GCF_042755165.1). NCBI lineage: Bacteria > Bacillati > Actinomycetota > Actinomycetes > Mycobacteriales > Nocardiaceae > Nocardia > Nocardia sp. NPDC059177. Next base: position 113,304 of record NZ_JBHZBX010000013.1, read on the forward strand.
CGGCCTTGGCGGGCGGGCGTTTCCGGGCCGGCTTGGGCGCCGGAGCCGGGGCGGGCGGCTCGTCGGCAATGGGTTTGGCATCGCGCAGCGGCGGTTCGCCCAGTGCCTCGGTGATCGCGTCGGAGCCGCCGAACTCGTCGGGCGGGTAGTTGTCCTGCGGGTTCTTGCCGCGGCGGCGGGTGCGCGGGCGGTGCAGCGGGAAACCGTCGGCGTCGTAGTCGGCCGGGTCGTAACGGTCGGTGTCGTCGGCGAATTCGCCGAGGCCGAAGTATTCGCGCAACCGCTCGGGCGCCTCGCGCACGGTGGTGCCGGTGAGCAGCAGGACACCGAACATCATGGCCAGCAACAGGATCGGAAGTGCCAGCCACGGGGTCAGGCCCTGGCCGAGCGGGCCGCCGACGGCGTAGCCGAGAATGCCTGCCGCGGTGGCGCGTCCGCGCGCGTCGGTCGGCGAACCGGCCGCCAGATGCCAGATGCCCAGTGCGGGCCCGATGACCAGCATTCCGCCCAGGACCAGCCGGGGCCGGATCTCCGGATGCGGTTCGGTGCGCATGAGAATCACCGCCAGGCCGACCAGCAGGATCGGGGCCAGCACGGCGGCCGAGCCGGCGATAGCGCGCACGATGTCTTCGAGGAAGCGGCCGACCGGCCCGCCCGCCGAGAGCCACATGGCGGCGGCGATGATCACGCTCAGCGCGATGAGCGCCAGGCCGATGCCGTCGCGGCGGTGCCCGTGTTCCAGATCGCCCGCCCGGCTCAGCGTGCGGGTGGTGGCGCCGACCCCGCGGGCGAGCATGGTCCAGCCGTTGCGGATGCCACGCCCGATCACCGCGGGCGGTGCGGTGCTGGACGCGCGTTTGACCGGCCTGCGGGCGGCGGTGGTGCGCCCGCGCGCGGCCGACGACGCTCGCGGGGTCGCCGAACGAGAACGCGCCGGCGACGTCTGCCCCCGAGGCGATCCCGCCCGCGCGCGAGAGGTCGCGGTGCTGCGGGACTTACCTGCCATGACCATCAGGCTAGCCGCTCCGGCCCCGTCCGGACCATCCGCAACACTGGTCACACCCCGCTCCACCGAGGTATTCGCAGGTCGCGGGCCCCCGGTCAGGGCGGGGAAACGCCCCTCGCGACCGCGTTTCGCCGCTGCCCGCTTACGGAATCCTTACCGATCACCGATGATTCCGGCCTTTCGGCCCGCGACGGCTGGCGCGGGCACCGACCGGCTGGGTACCTTGACTGCGCTCCATCGGGCCGAGTCGGCCCGTGCTTACGAAGGGGAAGCATCACAGTGAAGAGAATGCTCACCAGTGCCGCCGTGCTGGCCACGACCACCGCGGCGCTGTTCGCCGGGCATATCGCTCCGGCGCAGGCGCAGTCGGGGAACTACTACGGCGCCATCGCCGCCAATGTGCGCGCGGGCGTCTACGGCTACGCCCAGGACTACGGCAGCTACGGTGACGCGCGTCAGGGCGCGATGAACGCGTGCCGGCGCGGCGGTGGCGGCGGCGGCTGCGAGGTGAAGGTGTCCTACCGCAACGGCTGTGGGGCGATCTCGATCTCGCGCGGCTGGTGGGGATTCGGTGCCGCGTCGACGGTCGGTGGCGCCAAGCGGGAGGCGCTCAACGCCAACCCGGGCAATGCTTACATCAAGCACTGGAACTGCACCAGCAACCACTCGATCTGACCGACGACGACCTGCCGGGCACTGGCCCGGTGCCGAGAGACTTAGGGAAATTCGTGCGTAACCGTTCCATCAAGACCGCAGTAGCCATGCTCGCCGCCGTCACCGCGCTCGGCTTCACCGCCTGCAGCTCGCAGGACGACACCAGCACCGGTGCCGCGGCCACGACCACCGCCGCCGGTGACGCCTTCGAGACCGGCGACACCGCGCCCGGCAAGGAGGAAGGCGTCGAGCCGACCACCACCACCCCGCCCAACCTGCCCAAGCCCACCGTCGAGGAGCTCAACGCCCGCCTGGACAAGGCGCTGGCCGGTCAGCTGACCAAGGACGAGAAGAAGACCTACATCGAGGATGCCGACCAGGATCCGATGCTGGTCGACAAGTTCGTGGACGCGGCGAAGAAGAACAACGTCACCGTCGTCATCACCGCCGTGGGCGACCCGGTCGACGGCAAGCTCAAGGCCGACGCCGATGTGACCATCGACGGCAACAAGGTGCAGGACGCCTTCGTCGAGTTCGTCGCCGAGGGCGACTCGTGGAAGGTCTCGCACACCTTCGCCTGCAACGTCGTCAAGTCGGCCGAGCTCGACACGGCGGCATGCCAGGCCTGATCGGCCACGCGAACGACAACCGCCGGGTGACATAGTCACCCGGCGGTTTCGTCGTGCTCGCTGCGGTCAGACCCCGATGACCGTCGGCACGATCATCGGACGACGGCGGTAGGTGTCGGCGACCCAGCGCCCGACCACCCGGCGCACGCCCTGGGCGATGCGATGGGTGTCGGTGATGCCCTCGCCGGCCAGGCGCAGCAGTTCGGCCTCGACCAGTTCGACGGCACCCTGGAGCGCGGCCGGGTCGTCGGAGAAGCCGCGGCCGTTGAGCTCGGTGCTGACCGCCTTGCCGGTGGTCGAGTCGATGACGACGGTGATCGAGATGAAACCGCCCTCGCCGAGCACCAGGCGATCCGACAGGGTCGACTCGCCGACGTCGCCGACCGAGAGCCCGTCGACGTAGACGTGCCCGACCGGTACCCGGCCGACGATGGAGGCGATGCCGTCGACCAGGTCGACCACCACGCCGTCCTCGGCCAGCACGACCCGCTCCTCGGGCACACCGGTCGCCACGGCCAGCGCGGCATTGGCCCGCAGATGCCGCCATTCGCCGTGCACCGGCATGGCATTGGTCGGGCGCACCGCGTTGTAGAGGTAGAGCAGCTCGCCTGCGGAGGCGTGCCCGGAGACGTGCACCTTCGCGTTCTGCTGGGTGATGACCGTGGCGCCGAGCCGGGCCAGGCCGTTGACCACCGCGAACACCGAGTTCTCGTTGCCGGGGATCAGCGAGGAGGCCAGCACGATCAGGTCGTCGGCGCGGATGTTGATCTGCCGGTGGTCGCCGCGGGCCATCCGCGCCAGTGCCGAGAGCGGCTCGCCCTGGGAGCCGGTGGAGATGAGCACCAGCCGGTCGCCGGGCAGCGTGGCGGCCTGGTCGAGTTCGACGACGACATTGTCGGGCACCGTCAGATAGCCCAGGTCCTGGGCGATCTGCATATTGCGCACCATCGAGCGGCCGACGAAGCAGACCTTGCGGTTGTACTTCTGCGCCACGTCGACGACCTGCTGGATGCGGTGCACGTGGCTGGCGAAGGAGGCGACGATGACGCGGTTGCGCGCCTTGCCGATCACATTGTCGAGCACGCCGCCGATCTCGCGCTCGGGGGTGACGAACCCGGGGACCTCGGCATTGGTGGAGTCGACCAGGAACAGGTCGACGCCCTCGTCGCCGAGGCGGGAGAAGCCGGCCAGGTCGGTGAGGCGGCCGTCGAGCGGCAGCTGATCGAGCTTGATGTCACCGGTGTGCAGCACCACGCCCGCACCGGTGCGGATGGCCACGGCCAGCGCGTCCGGGATCGAGTGGTTGACCGCGAAGTACTCGAGCTCGAAGGGCCCGTGCACGGTGGTCTCGCCCTCGGCGACCTCGCGCAGCTTGGGCTGCAACCGGTGCTCGCGCGCCTTGGCCGCGATCAGGGCGAGGGTGAACTTGGCGCCGATCACCGGGATGTCGGAACGCAGGCGCAGCAGGAACGGCACCGCGCCGATGTGGTCCTCGTGGCCGTGGGTGAGCACGATGGCCTCGATGTCGGCCATCCGGTCCTCGATCGGACCGAAGTCCGGCAGGATCAGGTCGACGCCGGGCTGCTGGTCCTCGGGGAACAGCACACCGCAGTCCACGATCAGCAGCTTGCCCTGGTACTCGAAAACCGTCATGTTACGGCCGATTTCGCCGATACCGCCGAGCGCGAACAGGCGCAGGCCGTTCTTCGGCAGCTTCGGCGGGGCGCCGAGCCGGTCCTGGGGTGCGGTGGTGCGCGGCTCGGCGGGGGCGTCACCGCGGCCGCGGCCGCCCTGCCTGCCACGGCCACCGCCGCCGCCGCGGCGGTTCTGGCCCTGCTGCTGCGGGGCGGCCTGTTCGGCGGGCTTGGCCTTGGCCCGGCGGGTGGACTTCTTGGCGGGCGGGCGGCCCTCGGCGACGCCGAGCGTGCCGACCTCGGCCGCACCGGCCAGGTCAGCGGTGGCGGCGATCTCGGCGACCGGCTCGGCGATGGCGGGCTGGGCCGCCGGTGCCTGCTCGACCGGCGGGGTCTGCACGGGGGTGGGTTCGGGTGCGCCCGCGGCGCGGGTGGCCGAACGGCGGCGGGGCTTGCGCCCGGTGGGCTCGGTCATGCCGTCACCCCCGCGGCCTGCAGGTCCATGGCCAGCTCGTCGAGCTGAGCCGGGGTCGGCATCAACTGCGGCAACCGGGGTTCACCCACATCGACACCGAGCAATCGGAGAGCTCCCTTGCACATCGCCACACCTCCCAGGCGGGTCATGGCCGCAAACAGCGGCAGCAGTGTCGCGTTGATCTCCCTGGCGGTGGCGACGTCACCGATGGCGTAGGCAGAATGGATGGCGCGCAGCTTCTCGGGCACGAGATGGCCGATGACGCTGATGAATCCGGTCGCGCCGACCGAGAGCCAGGGCAGGTTGAGCCCGTCGTCACCGGAATAGAAGGCCAGTCCGGTGGTGGCGATCAGGTCCGCGCCGGAGACGAGATCGCCCTTGGCGTCCTTGACCGCGACGATATTGGGGTGCTCGGCCAGGCGCCGGATGGTGTCGATGGCGATCGGCACGATCGAGCGGGGTGGAATGTCGTAGAGCGTGACCGGCAGCGAGGTGGCGTCGGCGACCGCGGTGAAGTGCGCGATCAGGCCTTCCTGCGTCGGGCGCGAGTAGTAGGGGGTCACCACGAGCAGGCCGTGCGCGCCGGCGTTCTCGGCCGAGCGGGCCAGTTCGATCGAGTGCGCGGTGTCGTAGGTGCCCGCGCCGGCGACCACGGTGGCGCGATCGCCGACGGCGTCGACCACGGCGCGCAGCAGGTCGGCTTTCTCGGTTTCGGCGGTGGTCGGCGATTCGCCGGTGGTCCCCGAGATGATCAGCAGGTCGACGCCGCGATCGACCAGGCGCGCCGCCAGCCCCACACCGGCATCGACGTCGAGCTTGCCCGCAGCGCTGAAGGGGGTCACCATCGCGACACCGACCGTGCCGGACGCGCGCAGCTCCGTTGGCGTCGATTCACCGTTCGTCATGGTCAGAAAGGCTACCCGGTCGCGAAGCGGCCCCGACACCCTAGCGCCCTCCGCAGCTACCGGTGAGCATTTCGTGACATCAGCTCGACCCTTGCATGATGTCAACTATGACGCCACACTGATGTCATGGATCTGAACGCGCACACCGCGCGGCTGCGCGAGGAACTGATCGCCGCCGCCGCCCTCGGCGACGAGAAAACGCAGGCCACCGCCGCCGCACTGGCGGCAGCGGTGGAGAGCTCGAGCCGCCTCGTGCTGCTGTCGGCGCTGTCGGAGCTGGCCGCCGAGATCAGCACCGAGCTCGGCGACCGCACCGTGCACGTGCGGCTCGACGGCACCGACGCGGTCGCCGACGTGCGCAAGAACACGCCGTCGGACCCGGCGGAACCGCCGACCATCGAGGAGATGACCGGGGACATCAGCCGGGTCACCCTGCGCCTGGTCGAGCAGCTCAAGTCGCGCGCCGAGGAGGCGGCCCAGCAGAACGGCCAGTCGCTGAATTCGTGGCTGTCCGGCGCGGTCACCGGCGCGTTGCGCGATCAGATGCGGGGGCAGGGCCCGAAGGGCTGGTGAGCCGCGCTCACAGCAGCGGCGCCAGCTCGCCGCGCTCGCCGATCACCACCTCGTCGAGCTCGAGCCAGTCGGCCATCTCCCGCAGCGCCGCCCGCAATGCGTGGGCGGTCCCGGGCGTGGCGTGGCCGGGCTCGGCGAAGGCGCCCGGCACCAGCAGCCGGCCGGATCCGCGCTCGGCGCGCAGGTCGACACGTGCGACGAGCTGACCGTCGAGCAGGAACGGGAAGACGTAATAGCCGTGTACCCGTTGCGGTTCCGGGGTGTAGATCTCGATCCGGTAGTGGAAGCCGAAGATCCGCTGGGTGCGCGGACGGAAGAAGATCAACGGGTCGAACGGGCACAGCAGCGCGGCGCCGGTGACGCGGCGCGGGGTGCTCGCCTCCGGGTGCAGGTAGGCGGGCGCGTCCCAGCCATCGACCTCGACCGGGATCAGTTCGCCCGCGTCGACGAGATCGGCGACCGCCGGGGCGCTGCGGCGCTTGTGCAGGCGGTAGTAGTCGCGCAGATCGGCCTCGGTGGCGATGCCCAGCGCCCGGCTCGCCCGGCGGACCAGCTCGCGCACGGCGTCGTCCTCGCCGACCTCGCGGGCCAGGATGTCGGCGGGCACGACCCGTTCGGTGAGGTCGTACTGGCGGGTGAAGCCGGCGCGGGTGGCGATGGACAGTTCTCCGGCGGCGAAGAGCTGCTCGCAGACGAGTTTGGTGTCGCTGAGGTTCCACCAGGTGCCCTTGGGCCGTGGTCTGTCCAGCTCCAGATGCTTTTCGATCTCCCCGGCACCGGCCGCGCCGACCTCGGTGACGACATCGAGGATGTCTTTGCCGAGGGTCGGATTGCGTTCGGCGGCCTTGCGCATGCCCGACCAGCGCCCGTGCCGGTATTCGGCCATCCGCCAGCGCAGCAGCGGCCAGTCGGCCACCGGGATCAGCGCGGCCTCGTGCGCCCAGTATTCGACCAGCCCGCGCCGGGCGCGCGGGCTGTCGCTCCACGCCGCGCGTTCGAGCAGGGTGCGGTCGTAGGGGCCGAGCCGGCTGAACACCGGCGCGTAGTGCGCGCGCACCACCGCCGACACCGAATCCAGTTGCAGCAGGCGGGTTCTGGCCACCACATCGAGCACAGCGCGCCGGTTCGGATTCGCTGGTCGCCGCTTACCGAAACCCTGTGCGGCCAGCGCCGTCCGCCGGGCCGTGGCCGCATTCATCCGCTGCATCCCCTCAGCCTGGCAGAGGGGTACGACAACTTTCCGGCTCAGGTGGAGACCCGGACCTCGCCCGCGGTGTCGATCTCGATGCGCCGGTCCCCGTCCGGCGCGGCGGCCAGCACGGTGGCCACCCAGCGCCGCCCGACCGGCAGCACCCGCACCGTGACAGTGCCCGCGGCGGCGGCGGCGAGTTCGTCGACGGCCGCGTCGATCACATTGCCGCGCACCCATTCCGGGACACCGCGGAACCCACCGTCGTCGAGCAAGGTCACCTCCACACCGCGGCCACGGGCGCCGCGGGCGGCGGCGCTGAGCCGTTCGGTCACCAGCTCGGGGGCACGCAGGCCGTCGCGCAGGTCGGCTTCCAGCAGCCGGCACTGTTCGCGTTCGGCGGCGGTGAGCTGGGCGCCCTCGGCGATGCGCGCGAGCATCGGCCGCGCCGCCTGGTCGAGGCGGGTCAGCTGCCGGTCACGTTCGGCGGTGGCCGCGGCCAGTGCCGCCTCGGTGGCGGCGCGACGGTTGGCCTGGCCGCGCAATTCGCGCAGTGAGCGCTGGGAGGGACGCACGATGGCCATGAACACCGTCACCGTGGCGACCGTGGCGACGGGGGTGAGCGCGCGCACCACCGTCTCCGGATGCCAGGTGGTGAACACACCGAAGGTCACCAGCACGGTGGCAGCCGCCGCCACACCCAGCCAGGCCGAGCCGATCCGCCCGCGCAGCACCAGCATGGCCAGCAGATACGAGGTCGGGTAGGCCGTCCACAGCTGGTGCGAGAAACCGGTCGGGTTCTCGATCCACGGCACGGTCACCGCCATCGCGACCGGCCCGGCGCAGGCCACGTAGGCGGTGGCGGGCCAGGGCAGCGGGTCGACCGGGAACACCAGCACGACCAGGGCGGCGACGGCCATCAGCAGCAGGGCGATCGCGGCCGGGATCGGCGGCGCGATATCGAAGTTCACCCGCAGGTACATGACGATGGTGGCTTCGAAGATGACCACGAACAGCCACGCGGTGCCGTCGCTGAGGCCGAACAGGTCACGCATGCCGAACGGCAGGTCACGGTCGATCATCGTGCCCCCACACCAGTGTCACCACAGTGCCCGCGCCGGGCGCCGATTCCACGAAAGCCGTTCCGCCGCCGAGGGTGTGCATACGGCCCAGGATGCTGCCCGCGATCCCCATCCGGTCGGCGGGGACCCGGGCGGGGTCGAATCCGGCGCCGTCGTCGGACAGCACCACCCGGATGCCGCCGGTCGCGACGGTGATCGACACACCACGGCGCACCCGCCTGCCCGGGATATCGGCGTGGCGCAGGCTGTTGCGCACCGCTTCGGTGAGGGCGGCGCCGAGTACCTGGGCGGCCTCCATCGGCAGGCGCAGCACGGCGGCGCGCCGGGTGGTCACCTGGATGGGGATGTCGGGGTCGGCATCGCGGACGGCATCGCGCAGGAACACGACCGCGGCGTCGGCGTCGAGGTGCGCGGCCTCGGGTGCGCCACGGGCCTGCTCGAGCTGTTCGAGGGTCTTGGCGGCCTGGCTGCGCAGCACCGGCGAGGACTGCTCGGTCCGGGAGGCTTCCAGCAGGGTCGACAGCACGGCGTCGTGGATGAGCGCGGCGAAGCGGGCGCTCTCGCGTTCGCGGGCCGCGGTCGCGGCGACCGTCGCGGCCCTGGTGCGCTGGCGGACGGCTTCCTGGTCGACGCGTTCGGCGGCCGCGCGCGCGTAGACCACGCACCACAGGAACAGCGCCGCCACCCCGAGTGCCCGGGTGATGTCACCCATCAGCGCCCACAGCGAACTCCCCGGCACCACGAACACGTTCGACACACTGGTCGCGACGGCGAGCAGCCCGGCGAAACCGGCGGCGACCCGCACCGGCCAGGCCAGGCCGGCGGCCATCACACCCAGCACGAGCCCGCGGTAGGGCCAGGAGGCGAACGACCCGATGTGGATCACCGAGTACACGAACGGCGTCGCCACGGTGGCCGCGAAGTAGCACACCGCGGCGGCCCCGGCGACGCGCTCGAGCGCGGTGGCAGCGCCGCGGGCGGACACGATCGCCAACGGCGGGAACAGCGCGTACGCGGCCACCAGATGCACTTCCGGCCAGATCGACTGGTTGACCGGCTGCACCAGCACCGCGGGCAGTTCGAGCACCATCACCAGCGTCGCGCCGATGCCGACCACCAGGCCGAGCCTGCGCCGGATCTGCTCGGTCGCGGCCCGCTCGAGCTCGAGCTCGGCGACCGGCGCGGGCACCGGCTGGACCGCGGTGGTCACGTGCGCTGCTGCCGTTCCGGCACCGGTAGCCAGCCGTCTTCGACGGCGCGTTTGTACAGGTCGGTCTTGGTCGGCGCGGGACGGCCCGCGTCGGCGTACTTCTGCCGGATCCGGCCGAGGTAGTCGTTGACGGTCTGTTCGGACAGCCCGGTCAGCCGGGCCACCCGCGACGCCTTCTCCCCCGAGGCGTAGAGCATCAGCACTTCTTCCTGGCGGGGACTGAGCCCCACATCGGACAGCTGCGGGTCGCCGTCGATCGCGGCGGCCCAGTCGGTGGTGACGACCTGCTCCCCCGAGGCCGCCCGGCGCACCGCTTCGACCACGGTCGCGACGCTCTCGGATTTGCGCAGCACCCCGAGCACACCCGCCTTGGCGGCCGAGCGGACCAGGAAGGCGTTGTCGGCGCCGGTGAACACCAGCACCTCGATGCCGCGTTCGCGCAGCGCGGTCACATTGTCCTCGGGCGTGGAGCCGTCGGGCAGCCGCAGATCCAGCACCACCAGGTCCAGGTCGCCGTCGACGGCGAGCAGTCCGGTCACCGTCTGCGCGGTCGCCACCAGTTCCAGGTCGGGTTCGGGCCCGAGCATGGCCGCGAGCCCGATGGCCACCGATTCGTGGTCCTCCACCAGCCCGATCCGCCGCACTGCCCCGGACTGCGCATTCTCGCTCACCGACCACTCCCCATCCTCGAACACCCACCGCGGACAGCGGCGCGACACGTCGGTGTCGAGTAATACCGCATCCACCACCTCCCTGTCAGCCCACCAGAATTCGGGGCCGCCCCGGCGGTGGGGTCAGTCCATCAGGCTCGCGGCGAGGGTGGCGCCGAGTTCCCAGCAGCGTTCCAGGTCGGCCTTGATGGGTGGGCCCGAGACCACGACGGGCGCGGCGGCGCGCTGCCAGCCGAGCCCGGTGGTGATCCGGTCGACGGCCCCCTCAGCGCCTTCGGTCCCCTCGTTGCCGTGCAGATACAGCGCGTAGGGCCGGCCGCGCGTGGAGTCCAGGCAGGGGTAGTAGATGGTGTCGAAGGCGTGTTTGAGGGCGCCGCTCATATAGCCGAGGTTGGCGGGGGTGCCGAGCAGGTAGCCGTCGGCATCGAGGACGTCGACGGCGGTGACGGCGAGTGCGGCCCGGCGGATCACCTCGACGCCCTCGATCTCCGGGTCGCTCGCACCGGCGAGGACCGCTTCGAACATCGCCTGGGTGTGCGGCGACGGGGTGTGGTGGATGATCAGCAACCGGGCCATGGCTCGCTATTCTCCGCTGTCGCGTTCCAGCTTTTCCAGGGCGACCGCGTGGCGCATGGTCGCGCGGGCGCGGCCGCGGTCACCGGCGTAGTCGTAGGCGCGGGCCAGCCGGTAATAGGAGCGCCAGTTGTCCGGGTCGGCTTCGCATTCGGTCTTGATCTGGGCGAACAGCGCGTCGGCCGCGTCGCGTTCGATCCGCCCGGAGGGGCGCCGGGGCAGCTGCGAGGTGTCGACCTCGAGCCCTTCTTCGTCGATGCGCCGGGCCAGACGCTGATGCGCGAAGGCCGCCTGCAGGGTGGCCCACAGAATCCACGCACCGACGACGGGCAGCAGCAGCATGCCGATCCCCAACACGATTCCGGCGAAGCCCTCGCCGAGATAGGTGATGGCCAGCCCGCCGAGCCGCACGAAGTAGAAGATCAGCGCCACGACCAGGAAGGCCACCACCGCGAGGATCTTCACGACCTGCCGGTCGGGCCCCGTACCGGCGGATTCGGCGCTCACAGATCCAGGAACGGGTCGAGCCCGACGGTCAGTCCGGGGCGGCCGGCGATCTCGCGGACCCCGAGCAGCACGCCGGGCGCGAAGGAGTTGCGGTCGATGGAGTCGTGGCGGATGGTCAGCGTCTCGCCCTGGGTGCCGAAGAGCACCTCCTGGTGCGCGACCAGCCCGGCCAGCCGCACCGAGTGCACCCGCACCCCGTCGACGTCGGCGCCGCGGGCACCCTCGAGTTCGGTGGTGGTGGCGTCCGGGCTCGCGCCGACCCCGGCCTCCGCGCGCGCCGCGGCGATCAGCGCGGCGGTGCGGTAGGCGGTGCCCGACGGCGCGTCGGCCTTGTTCGGGTGGTGCAGCTCGATGACCTCGACCGAATCGAAGAAGCGCGCCGCCTGCTCGGCGAAGCGCATCGACAGCACGGCGCCGATGGCGAAGTTCGGCGCGATCAGCACGCCGACCTCGGGCCGCTGGTCGAGCCACGACCGCACCTCGGCCAGGCGGGCCTGGTCGAAGCCGGTGGTGCCGACGACCGCGTGGATACCGTTCTCGACCAGGAACTTCAGATTGCCCATCACCACATCGGGGTGGGTGAAGTCGACCACGACCTGGGTACCCGACTCGGTGAAGGCGGTGAGCGCGTCGTCCTTGTCGACCCGCGCGACCAGCTCCAGATCGTCCGCCGCTTCCACGGCGGCGCAGATCGCCTGCCCGACCTTGCCGTGTGCACCGAGCACTCCGACCCGAATGGTCACCGGTTTCTCCTCGTCGTCTCGCGTCCGCTTGGCTGTCAGCCTATCGAGCAGCGGCGGGCGCGCGGGCGCCGAGGTCAGTCGAACACGATCACCTGGCGCAGCGCGGCGCCTGCGGCGAGGTCGTCCATGGCCGCGTTCACCTGGTCGAGGCCGATGCGCGCGGAGACGAGCCGTTCCAGCGGCAGGGTGCCCGCGCGCCAGCGCCGGACGTACTCGGGGATGTCGCGGGCCGGGACGGCGGAGCCGAGGTAGCTGCCGATGATGGTGCGGCCCTGCGCGACCAGGCTCAGCGGCGAGATCGTCGCGGTGGCATCCGGGGCGGGCAGCCCGACTGTCACGGTGACGCCACCGGGAGCTGTTGCGGCGACCGCGGTTTCGAAGGCGCGGACATTGCCCGCCGCCTCCACCACCACCTCCGCGGTCTCCCCCTTGGCCGCGATCTCGGCGGGCGTGAAGGCTGCGGTCGCGCCGAATTCCCGCGCCAGCGCGAGCTTTTCGGGCACCGTATCGACGGCGATCACCTCGCCACCGAGGCCGAGCGAGACCGCGACGAGCACCGCCGCCATCCCGACACCGCCGAGCCCGACCACCATGATCCGGTCGCCCGCACCGGGTTTCGCGGCATTGAGCAGGGCACCGCCGCCGGTCAGCACCGCGCAGCCGAGGACCGCGGCGACCTCGGGCGGCACGTCGGCGTCGACCGGGACCACCGAGCGCCGGTCGACCACGGCATGGGTCGCGAATCCGGAAACCCCCAGGTGGTGGTGGACGTCCGCGCCGTCGCGGCGCAACCGGCGGCCACCGCCGAGCAGTTCCCCCGCGTTGTTGGCGACGCTGCCCGGCCCGCACGGGGTGCGGCCGTTGCTAGCACAGCCGGCGCAGTCGCCGCAGCGCGGCAGGAAGGTCATGACGACGCGCTGCCCGACAGTCACGTCGTCGACGCCCGCGCCGACGGATTCGACGATGCCGGCCGCCTCGTGACCGAGCAGCATCGGCACCGGCCGCACCCGGTTCCCGTCGACCACCGACAGATCCGAATGGCACAGTCCCGCCGCCTCGATCCGTACCAGCAGCTCACCGGGACCGGGTTCGGCCAGTTCCAGCTCGCAGACGGTGATCGGCCGCGAATCGGCGAACGGCGCCGGATCGGCGATGCGTTCCAGGACGGCTCCACGAATCCTCATGGCGCGAACCTACCGCGAAACGGCCGTTGCACGGTCCGGGATCGGCGGCTAATCTCGGTCGCGGTGATGGTGCTCCTGTCGGCCGCCTCGTACCGTGCCCAGGGTCGGCGCCATCACGAACCAAGGAGAAATCCCCTGTCAGTACAGTTCAATCACACCATTGTCGGATGTCGCGATAATAGGGAAACCGCCGAATTCTGGGCGGACATCCTCGGGTTGGACGTAGGAAAAGAGTGGGGTCCGTTCATCCCGCTCCCGCTCGCGCACGGCGCCGCCTTCGATTTCGCGAAGGTGCCGCCGCACGTATCCGAAATCCAGCCGCAGCATTACGCGTTCCTCGTCTCCGAGGCCGAGTTCGACGCCGCCTACGCCAAGATCCAGCGCTACCAGCTGGAGCACTGGGCCGATCCGCAGCAGCACGGGGTCAACGAGATCAATCACAACGACGGCGGCCGGGGCGTGTACTTCCTCGACCCCAACGGTCACTTCCTGGAACTGATCACCGTTCCGTACGGCGGCTGGCCGCAGTAGTCACCCCATCCGGCCGGTCCGCACCTCGCGGACCGGCCGGATCCGGTTACGCCGCAGCGCGATTGCCGCGCAGACCGATCAGCGCGGCCAGCACACAGGCCACCGCGACGATCGCGATGAACCACGGGAAGATAGTGGCGATACCCCAGGTGGTGGCGGCCCAGCCGGCAGCCAGGGTGGGCAGGGCCATCGCGGAGTAGGCCAGCAGGTAGTAGGCCGACATGGTCTCGCCCCGGCGATGCGACGGCACGACCTCCGACAGATGCCGCAGCGAACCACCGAAACCGAGGCCGAAGGTGGCGCCCAGCGCCAGACCCGCGATCAGCACCGCGGCCGGTTGCGCGGTGGCCAGCGCCGGAATGGTCGCCAGCAGCGCGGCCGCCATGCCGAGGTCGCCGATGATGGCGGCGCGGCGGGCCGGGATGCGGGTGGCGAAGAGCTGGACCAGCGCGGCGGCGAGCGCGGTACTCGCGACGACCACCCCGCCGAAGACCAGGTTGTGCACGCCGGTCTTGGCCGCGGCCAGCGACGGATACAGCGACAGCAGCACACCGAGCACCGACCAGGCGGCCATCACGCCGATGGCGGAGAACCAGAAATCGGACCGGATCTCGCGCGGCACCGCGGGCTTGGCGATGGTGATGCGGGCCCGCACGCGGGCGGTGTGCGGCTCGCGCAGGGCCAGCATGCCCCCACCGGCGGCCAGGCACACCACCGCGATCACCACGTACGGCGTGCGCAACGGCGAGGGCGCGTACTGCGCGAGCACGGCGGTGCCGAGCACCGCGACGGCGATGCCGACATTGAAGGCCACGCCGCTGAGCTGCCCGGAACGCGCGCCACGGTCGGGTCGCAGGTCCAGCAGGGCCGCCGCGCCCGCGACCACCGTGGCGCCGACCGCCGCGCCGTGCAGCGCCCTGGCGAGCAGCAGCATGGGCATGGAATCGGCGAGCAGGAAGGCGACCAGGCCCAGGATCATGGTGGCGAAGGCACCGACCATCACCGGCTTGCGGCCGACCACATCGGAGATCCGCCCGGAGACCAGGACCGCGCCGAGGGCGGCGATGGCGTAGACGGCGAAGACCATCGTGGTGGCGAGCGGGGTGAGGTGCCACTGCGTCTCGTAGATGCCGTAGAGCGGCGCGGGCGCACCGGACACTCCGAGCGCCACCGCGGTCGCCGCGAGGACGAGCCCGTACGCCCAGCGCTGTCCGGTGTGGACCGGCGCCATCGTTGTCGCAGCCATAGCGGCCCCCATCAGCAGAGTTTGATCACCATCGAACGGCTCGACCCTACGCCGAGTATGATGACTATCAAACCCCCGAGTGAGGTAGATCATGACACAGGCTAAAGATCTTCCGCCGGCGCCGACCATACCGGTCGCCGGACTGCCTGCCGTGCTCGGCGCGTTGCACGATCCGGTCCGGCTGGAGATGGTCCGGCGCCTGAGCAACGCGGGCGAGCCGATGCGCTGCGCGGCCCTCTACGAAGCGATCAACAAGTCCACCGCCACCCACCACTTCAAGATCCTGCGCGAGGCGGGCCTGATCGAGCGGCTGACCATCGACGGCCAGACCTATCAGCGGCTGCGCGCCGACGAGGTCGAAGACGCGATCCCCGGCCTGCTGCCCGCGATCGTCGAGGCGGCCGACCGCGCACAGCACTGAGCGACCGGCAGGTGCGAACCGCTCAGCGCTCCACCAGTTTTCGCACCGAGGCGGGCACATCGCGGGTGCGCTGGTAGGGCCCGGCCACGCAGGCGCCGTAGGGGCGCGCGAGCAGGGTGCGGGCGATCTCGCTGACCTCGTCGGTGGTGACGGCGTCGATGCGCGCCAGCGTGGCCGAGACGCTGCGATGGTTGCCGTAGCTGAGTTCGCTGCGTCCGATGCGGTTCATCCGCGAGGCCGAATCCTCGAGCCCGAGCACCAGTCCGCCACGCAAAGAGCCCTTGGCTCTGGCACATTCGGCGTCGGTGACACCGTTGGTCGCGACCTCGTCGAGCACGTCGCGGGCCAGCACCGCCACCTGGGCGAGGTTCTCCGGCTGGCAGCCCAGCGCGACCGAGAACGCGCCGGTGTCGGCGAAGGTGTCCACGCTCGAGTACACCGAGTACGCGAGCCCGCGTTCCTCCCGGATGCGCTGGAACAGCCGCGAACTCAGCCCGCCGCCGACGATGGTGTTGAGGACCGACAGCGGCCAGCGCTGCTGGCCTTCGTGCCTGCCGAAGGCGCGCACGCCGAAGACCAGGTGCGCCTGTTCGCTGTCCCGGTTGATCCGGACCAGTCCGGGCGCGGCCTGAGCCCGGAACTTGCCCTCCCGGCGCGGCGCCGGTTCGGCGGCGCTGTCCAGGTGCGCTTCGAAGGCACGATGCACGAGTTCCACGACCCGGTCGTGGTCCACATTGCCCGCCACCGCGACGACCATCCGCTCGGGACGGTAGCGGCGCTGATGGAACCCGCGCAGCTGCCCGGCCTGCATGCCCTCGATGGATTCGACGGTGCCGATCACCGGGCGCCCGATCGGGTGGTCGCCGAACATGGCGGTGAGGAAGGAGTCGGCGACCAGGTCTTCGGGGTCGTCGTCGCGCATGGCGATCTCCTCGAGCACCACCTGTCGCTCGACGTCGACGTCGACGGCCCGGCACAGCCCGTTGAGCACCACGTCGGAGACGAGTTCGACCGCCAGCGGCAGGTCCTCGTCGATGACGTGGGCGTAGTAGCAGGTCTGTTCCTTGGCGGTGAAGGCGTTGAGTTCGCCGCCGACCGCGTCCATGGCCTGCGCGATGTCGAGCGCGGACCGGCTGGGTGTCGCCTTGAACAGCAGGTGTTCGAGGAAGTGCGCCGCGCCGGCCACGGTGGGGCCCTCGTCGCGGGAGCCGACGCCGACCCAGACCCCGACCGAGGCCGAGCGCACGCCGGGGACGTGTTCGGTGACCACGCGCAGCCCGCCGGGCAGCACGGTCCGGCGGACGCCACCGTCGGTGGAGACGTCGGCGGCGGAGGTGGTGGTCGGCTCGCTCAACTGTGGCTCTGTCACCCGATCCCACCGCAGGGCTGTACTGACATGGGCGTTCTCAACCTCTCGAAACGGGAGCCGGTGACATGCGGGGATACCTCCACGAAGCAAGGCAGCAGGCACGACGGCCGGCTCCGCGATTCTATGCGCCCATCGCCCCCGCCCGTGCGGCGGCCCCGGCGGGTTCGGTGGTGGTGACCTGGCCGGCCCGTGGCGTTCCGGCTCCGGTGCCGTCGAGTACCGCCGCGATTCTGGCCAGTGCGGTCTCCCCCGTCATCGCCCAGTGCGTGGCGTCGATGCCGTGCCGGTGCACGGTGCCGCCGATCGCGCCGGTCCAGCTCGCCGCGCCGCGCGCGCCGGTGGGGTCGTCGACGGTGGCGGCGAAATACACCAGGTCACCGTCGTAGCGGCGGGGCCGGTAGTCCTCGGCCATCCGCATCGAGGCCGTGGCGGCGTCCATGATGCGGCGGACGCGAGACCGGTCGAGCGCGGCCAGCGGCCCGCCGAGCTCCGCGGCGGCGGCCAGCAGGCCATCGACGTCGAAGCGCACGTCCTCGCCCGCCAGCCCGCCGAGCAGATCACCGACGGTGGGTGCGGCGGTGTCCTCGGGTCCGTCGCCGAGCCAGCTGTCCATCATGGCCAGCTGGGCCACGCTCGCGCCCTCGGCCTGCAGCCGGGTGGCGACCGCGTGGGCGAGCAGCCCGCCCAGCGACCAGCCGAGCAGGTGATAGGGCCCGGTGGGCTGGACCGACCGGATGGCGGTGACGTAGCGCTGCGCCCACTCCTCGATGGTGGCGGGCAGTGGTTCGTCGGCGCCGAGCGCGGGCGATTGCAGGCCGTAGACCGGGCGCTCGGGGTCGAGGTGGCGGGTGATCCCGGCGAACGACCAGGACACCCCGCCGACCGGATGGATGCAGAACAGTGGTTCACGACTGCCGGTGGTGCGCAGCGGCAGCAGCACTGCGAACGCGTCGTCGGCCGAATCCCGCTGCCCGGCAACACGTTCGGCGATCACCGCCGGGGTCGGCTCGGCGAAGAACCAGGCCACCGGCACCACGACGTCGAGGGCTTCGCTCAATCGCGCGGACAGCTGGACCGCGCTCAGGGAGTTGCCGCCGAGGTCGAAGAAGTTGTCGTCCATGCCGATCCGGTCCAGGTCGAGCACCCGGGCGAACTCGGCAGCGACGCGCTGTTCGGTGGCGGTGACCGGGGCACGGTAGGCGGCTTGGCGCAGTTGCGGGCGCGGCAGGGCGGCCCGGTCGAGCTTGCCGGAGGTGTTGACCGGGAACTCGTCGAGGGTGACGATCACCGCGGGCACCAGGTAGCCGGGCAGTTCCGCGGCCAGCGCGGCGCGCAGCGCACCCGTTCCGCCGTCGCGATCGCGTCCGACGATGTAGCCGACGAGCCGGTCGGCACCCACACCGGACACCACCGCGGCCGCGGCCTGCGCGACGCCCGGTTGCCTGCGCAGGGCGTCTTCCACCTCGCCGAGCTCGATGCGCTGACCGTTGAGCTTCACCTGCAGATCGGCTCGCCCGACGTAATCCAGTGCGGCTGCGGCGTTTTCCGGTGCGCGCAGGCGGACCAGGTCACCGGTGCGGTACATCCGGGTGCCGGGCGCGCCGAACGGATCGGGCACGAACCGTTCGGCGGTGAGCCCGGCCGCGCCGAGATAGCCGTGCGCGAGCTGCGCACCGCCGACGTAGAGCTCACCGGTCACGCCCGCGGGCACCGGCCGCAGCCGCGCGTCGAGCACGTACAGCCCGGTCGCCTGGACCGGGGCGCCGATCGGCACGGTCGTGGTGTCGGCGTCGGTCACCACGTGGGTGCTCACCTGGACCGTGGTCTCGGTGGGGCCGTACAGGTTCACCACCTGCGCGCCGGTGCGTTCGCGCACCCGCTGGGCGAGCGCGGCCGGCAGTTCCTCGCCACCGGCGAAGACTCGCCGCAGCGAACCCTGGTGTTGCGCACCGCGTTCCAGCTCGGCCAGGTAGGCGGCCAGCAGGGTCGGCGCGAATTGCACGGTGTCGATGCCGTATTCGGCGATGAGCGCGGCCAGGTAGGCCGGGTCGCCGTGGCCGCCGGGACGGGCGACGACGGTGCAGGCGCCGGTGCGGTGCGGGAGCAGCAGCTCCCAGATCGAGGCGTCGAAGGTCACCGGGGTCTTGTGCAGGACGGTGTCGCCGACGGCGAAACCGAACCGCGCGGCCAGCCAGTCGAGCTGGCCGGTGATCGCCCGGTGCGGCACCCCGACGCCCTTGGGCAGGCCGGTGGAGCCGGAGGTGAAGATCACATACGCGGTGTGCTCGGGCCGCAGCGGCCGTTTCCGTTCCGCGTCGTCGATCGGGCCGTCCGGGTAGGCGGTGAGATCGGCGGTGTCGAGCAGCACCGTGTCGAGGTCACCGGGCAGGACGACGCTGTCCTCGGTGGTGGTGAGCGCGCACACCGGCTGGGCGATCCGCAGGATCCGGGCGATCCGCTCGGCCGGGTGGTCGGGGTCGACCGGCACATAGGTGCCGCCCGCGGCGAGCACCGCGTGCACGGCGACGAGCAGGTCCGCCGAGCGCCGCACGGCCACCGCGACCGCGGTGTCCGGGCCGACGCCGTGGGCGATCAGGTGGCGGGCCAGCCGATGCACCCTGGCCGCGAATTCGGCGTAGGTGAGCCAGGTGTCGCCGTCGACGACCGCGATGGCGTCGGGGGTGAAGGCGACCTGTCGTTCGAAGGCGACCGGCAGTACCTCGGCGGCGGCCGGGGCGACGGGGGCGCGCCAGCGGTCGAACAGCGCACGGTCGTCGGCGGTGCGCAGGTCGACGTCACCGACGGCGCCGTCCGGGTGCGCGGTCACCGCGTCGAGGATCCGCACGTAGCCGTCGGCGAGGCGGGTCGCGGTGGCGGTGTCGAACAGGTCGGTGGCGTAGGTGAGGCTCACCGCGCAGCCGCCGTCGGCGGTTCCGGCCAGGACCAGGTCCAGGTCGAACCGGGCGATGCCGGCGGGGGCGTCCAGGCCGGTGACGGTCAGCTCGGGCAGCACCACCTCGGCCGGGGCGGTGTCGAGGTTCTGGAAGGCGAGCATCACCTGGAACAGCGGGCTGTGCGCGGTCGAGCGGACCGGGTCGAGCACGTCGACGAGTCGTTCGAACGGCACGTCCGCGTGTTCGAAGGCGTCCAGGTCGACCCGCCTGGCCTGGCGCAGCAGGGCGGTGAAGGATTCGGCGGGATCGACCGCGGTGCGCAGCACCAGGGTGTTGACGAACATGCCGACGAGCGCGTCGAGGGCCTGCTCACCGCGACCGGCGACCGGCGTTCCGACGGCGATGTCACCGTGCCCGCTCCACCGCGCCAGCAGTACCGCCAGCGCGGCGTGGGCCACCATGAACTCGCTGGCCTCCGCACGCCGGGCGAGCTGCCCGACCCGCTCCCAGATCCGCTGCGGCACAACGATATCCACACTGGCTCCGCGCTGGGAGGCGACCGCCGGACGGGGCCGGTCGGTGGGTAGTTCGAGCAGCCCGGGCAGGCCGGTCAGTTCCTCCCGCCAGAACCGCAGCTGCCGGGCGGCGAGCGAGTCGGCGTCGTCCTCGCTGCCGAGGACGGCCCGCTGCCACAGCGTGTAGTCGGCGTACTGGACTTCCAGTGGCGCCCAGCCGGGTTCGGTGCCTGCCCGGCGGGCGAGGTAGGCGGCGGTGGTGTCGCGCAGCAGCGGCCCGGCGGAGAAGCCGTCGGCGCTGATGTGGTGCACGACCACGACCAGGACCACCTCGTCCGGCGCGGTTCGCAGCACCCTGGCTCGCACCGGCGGCGCGACGGTGACGTCGAAACCACGACCGATCTCGGCGGCCACCAGCGCGGGGACCGCGATCGGGTCGACGGTCTCCACCACCGGGGTCGGCACGAACTCCCACACCACCTGGTGTCCGATGCCGTCGATCGCCGGGTACGCGGTGCGCAGCACCTCGTGGCGGTCGAGCACATCGGTGACGGCGGCGGCCAGCGCGACGGCGTCGATATCGCCGGTGAGCCGTACCGCGATCGGGATGTTGTAGGCGGCCGAGGCCGGGTCGAGCCGGTTCAGCAGCCACATCCGCTGCTGGGCGGCCGAGAGCGGAATCCGCTGGGGCCGTTGGCCTGCCACGAGCGTCAGCCCGGCACCGGTGCCGGCGTGCGCGGCCAGCGCGGCGGCCAGGCCGGCGACGGTGGTCGCCTCGAACAGGATCCGCACCGGCACCCGGGCGGACAGGGCAGCCCCGAGCCGGGCGGCCACCCGGGTGGCGACGAGGGAGTTGCCGCCGAGTTCGAAGAAGTCGTCGTCGAGGCCGACCTGTTCGCGTCCGAGGACCGCGCCGAACACCTCGGCCACGGCCCGCTGCACCGGGGTGACGGGTGCGCGGAAGGGCCGGGCCACGAATTCCGGGGTGGGCAGGGCCTTGCGGTCGAGCTTGCCGGAGGTGTTGAGCGGGAAGGCGTCGAGCACCACGATGACCGCGGGCACCATGTAGGAGGGCAGCAGCGCGCCGAGGGCCGTGCGCAGCAGCGCCGGATCGGGTGCGCTGCCGGGCACCGGGACCGCGTACCCGACGAGCCGGTCGCCGGTATCGCTCGGCGAGACCACCGCGGCGGCCTGGCTGATCTCGGGCAGCGAGCCCAGCGCGGTCTCGATCTCGCCGAGTTCGATGCGCTGGCCACGGAACTTCACCTGGAAGTCGATGCGCGCCTGGTAGCTCAGCACGCCGTCGCGGGTCCACCGCACCAGGTCACCGGTCCGGTACATCCGCTCCCCCGGCCCGCCGAACGGGTCGGCGACGAACCGGTCGGCGGACAGGTCAGCGCGCCCGAGATACCCGCGCGCCAGCTGCGCGCCGGCCAGGTACAGCTCACCGGCGACACCCGGTGCGACAGGCCGCAACCGGTCGTCGAGGACATAGACGCGGGTGTTCCACGCGGGCACCCCGATCGGCACGCTCTGCCCGGCCGCGCCGGTGGCTGGCCAGGCGGTGACCGACACGGCGGCCTCGGTGGGCCCGTACAGGTTGTGTACCGGCGCGGCGGTTTTCGCGCCGACGGCGGCGACCACGTCCGGGGTCAGCGCCTCGCCGATGGCGAGCAGCAGGCGCAGGCTCGCCAGCTGCGCCGGTGCGGCGTGGGCGGCGAACACGGCCAGCATCGACGGCACGAAGTCGGCGACGGTGATCCCTCGCGCGGCGACGAGTTCGGCCAGGTACTGCGGGTCGCGGTGTCCGTCGGGGGTGGCGAGCACCAGGCTCGCGCCCGCGGCGAGCGGCGCGAAGAAGCCCCATACCGACAGGTCGAACCCGGCGGCCGACTTCTGGAGGTACACGTCGTGGTCGTCGAGCCCGAACCGGTCGATCAGCCAGGAGAGCTGGTTGCGGATACCGGCATGGCTCATCGCCACACCCTTGGGCCTACCGGTGGATCCGGAGGTGAACAGGACATAGGCGAGGTTCGAATCATGCATCGGCGCACGGAGTTCGGTGAGGTCGAGCGGGTGTGCGGGGTAACGATCGATGTCGATGTCATCGAGCGCGACAACCCGAACAGCCGAAGCGGCGGCGGTCGGAGTCTCCCCGACCGATCGGTCGATCGACGGCAGTGCCGAATGCTCTTCGGCTACTGGCGCCGAAGTACCCGAGTCTGCGGCAGCCGGCACAGCGTCAGTCGAGACAACGCCGCGCACAGACGCTGGGGGCGCGGTGAATTCGTCGCGGCGGGTGGTGAGAATCAGGTGTGGCCGGGCGGTGTCGAGGACCAGGGCGATGCGGTCGGTGGGGTGGTCGGGGTCGATCGGGACGTAGGCGCCGCCCGCGGTGAGCACCGCGTAGATGGCGACCACCAGGTCGATCGAGCGGCGCATCGCCAGCGCGACGAGCACGTCGGGGCCGACGCCGTCGGCGACGAGGTGGCGGGCGAGCCGGTTGACCCTGGCGTCGAAGGCGGCGTAGGTCAGCGCGGTGTCCTCGAAGACGAGCGCGGTCGCGTCCGGCCGGGTTCGCACCTGCGCGCGGTAGGGCGTGAGCAGTGTTGTGGCGCGGTCGATCTCGTGGGTGGTGGCGTTCCACTCGGCGAGGATGCGGGTCCGTTCGGCGGGCTCGAGCACATCGACCGTGTCCAGTGGCGCGTGCGGTGCGGCGGCCACGGCGGTGAGCAGCCGTTCGAGGCGGGCGCCGATGGCGGCGGCGGTGTCGGTGTCGAACACGTCGTGGGCGTAGGTGAGTACGCCGGTGACGCCCGCGGCCGTGCCGTCGGCGGTGTAGTCGTCGCTGACGATCAGGTGCAGGTCGAACTGGGACAGCTCGGTGTCGGTGTCGATGCCGGACACGGTGATGCCGGGCAGGGCCAGTTCGGCGCGTTCGAAGTTCTGGAAGGAGAATCCGACCTGGAACAGCGGGTGCCGGGCCGTCGAGCGGGCCGGGTCGAGCACCTCGACCAGACGCTCGAACGGGACATCGGCATTGGCGTAGACCGCGAGGTCGGTGGCCCGCTGCCGGGTCAGCAGCTGCCGGAAGGTTTCGCCGGTCGCCAGCCTGGTCCGGAAGACCAGTGTGTTGACGAACATGCCGATCAGGTCCTCGAGGGCGGCTTCGCCACGACCGGCGACCGGTGTGCCGACGGTGATGTCGGCACTGCCCGACAGGCGGCCCAGCAGGGCGGCGAACGCGGTGTGCACCACCATGAACAAGGTCGCGCCGGTGTCCTTGGCGAGTTCGGCGAGCCGGGCATGGGTGGCGGCGTCGACGGTCACCGGTACGGTGCCGCCGGCGAGGGTGCGCACCGCCGGGCGCGGACGGTCCAGCGGCAGGGCCAGTTCGTCGGGCAGATCGGCGAGTTCGGTGCGCCAGAAGTCGAGCTGGCGGGCGGCGACCGAACCGGGATCGGTCTCCTCGCCGAGGACCGCACGCTGCCACAGCGCGTAGTCGGCGTACTGCACCGGCAGCGGCGTCCACACCGGTGCCGTACCGTCGCGGCGGGCCAGGTAGGCGGTCATCAGGTCACGCACCAGCGGCGGCATCGATGAACCGTCGGCGCTGATGTGGTGCACGACCAGCGCCAGCACGGCCTCCTCGGCGCCGATCCGGTACAGCACCACCTGCCACGGCACACCCGTGGTGACATCGAAGGTGGTGGCGGCCAGTGCGGTCACCGCGTCGACGACATCGGCGGCCGGGAGTTCGCGAACCTGTAGTGCGACACCGGCTTCGGCGGCCGGGACGATCTGCTGCACCGGTCCGTCGGCGGTTTCCGGGTAGTAGGTGCGCAGCACTTCGTGCCGTTCGACGAGGTCGTCGACGGCGGCGCCGAGCGCCGCGAGATCGAGGACGCCGCCCAGCCGCACCGCGATCGGCACGTTGTAGCCCGCCGAGTCGGGATCGAACCGGTTCAGGAACCACATGCGCTGCTGCGCGGGCGAGAGCGGAATCGCCGCGGGCCGCTCGCCCGCCACCAGCGCCACCCGCGCGACACCGCCGGTGGCATCGAGCGCGGCGGCCAGTTCGGCCACCACCGGCGTCTCGAAGATCCGCGCGACCGGCACCTGCCGGTCCAGCGCCGCCCCGAGCCGCGCCGCGACCCGCGTGGCGATGAGCGAATTGCCGCCGAGATCGAAGAAATCGTCCTCGGCACCGACCGTCTCGACCCCGAGCACCTCGGCGACCACCTCGGCCACCAACCGTTCCGTGGGTGTCACCGGCGCCCGGAACTCCCGGGCGACCAGCTCCGGCGCGGGCAGCGCCCGCCGATCGAGCTTGCCGGACGCGTTCACCGGGAACTCGTCGAGCACCACGAACGCATTCGGCACCATGTAGGCCGGAAGTGCCTCCCGCAGTGCGGATTTCACTCCGTCCAGATCCAGCCCGGTCCCGGCGTCGTCCCGGCCACTCCTCGAGCCGGCTCCGCCATCTCCTGCGGCGGCGACCTCCACGGCAGCCGCGACCGGAGCTGTGGCAGCGGCGACCGCTGATACGGCGGTGACGACCGGGGCTTCGGAGTGCGCGGTCGGCGGACTCGCCTCGGTGGGGACCAGGTAGGCCGTGAGGTAGTCGCCGGTGCCGTCGTCGCGGACCGCGACCACGGCGCGTTCGACGGTGTCGAGGGCGGTGAGGACCGCTTCGATTTCGCCGAGTTCGATGCGCAGGCCGCGTAGTTTCACCTGGAAGTCGGTGCGGCCCAGGTATTCCAGTTCGCCGGTGCGGGTGCGGACGACGAGGTCGCCGGTGCGGTACATGCGTTCGCCGGGCTGCCCGTAGGGGTTGGCGACGAAGCGGTCGGCGGACAGGTCGGGGCGGGCCAGATAGCCGCGGGCCAGCTGGACACCGGCCAGGTACAGCTCACCCGGGGTGCCGACGGGGACCTGACGCAGGCGCGCGTCGAGGACGTGCAGTGCGGTATTGGCGACGGGGGCGCCGATCGGGACGGTGACGGTGTCGTCGTCGGTGACCTCGTGGAAACTGACGTCGACCGCCGCCTCGGTCGGCCCGTACAGGTTGTGCACCGTGACGCCGGGCAGCAGTGCGCGCAGGCGCTGGGCGTCGGCGGCGGGCAGCGCCTCACCGGAGGCGAACACCTGCCGCAGCGACACGCATTCCGCCGCACGGGGTTCGGCGAGGAAGGCAGCCAGCATCGACGCCACGAAGTGCGCGACACCGGTACCGGTGCGGGTGATCACCTCGGCCAGGTAGGCGGGATCGCGGTGCCCGTCGGGGCGGGCGATCACCAAGGTGGCGCCGATCTGCAAGGGCCAGAACAGTTCCCACACCGAGACGTCGAAGGTGATCGGCGTCTTCTGCAACACGTTGTCCCCGGTGGCGAGCCGGTAGGTGTCCTGCATCCAGACCAGGCGGTTGACGATGGCGGCGTGGCTCACCGCGACGCCCTTGGGCTTGCCGGTCGAACCGGAGGTGAACAGGACGTAGGCCAGGTCGGCGGCGCGCAGCGGCCGGATCCGGTCGGCGTCGGTGACGGGTTCACCGGCGTAGCCGGCCAGGTCGAGCGCGGCAGGGTCGACGGTGCGGGTCCCGGTGGCGGGGAAGCCGGCGGCGGCGAGCACGCAGACCGGTGCCGCGGTGGCCAGCACGTCGGCGATGCGGTCGGCCGGATGATCGGGGTCCAGCGGCAGGTAGGCCGCACCGGCGGCCTGCACCGCGTACAGGGCGACCAGCAGGTCGATGCCGCGCCGCAGCCCGACACCGACGATCGCCCCTGGCCCGACCTGTTCGGCGATCAGCCGGCGCGCCAGCCGCGCCACGCGAACAGCGAACTCGCCGTAGGTGATCCGCTCGCCCTCGAAGTCGAGCGCGACGGCCTGCGGCGTGCGCAGCGCCTGCTCGGCGAACAGCGACACCAGTGTCGCGGTGCTGTCGAGGGGTGCGGCGGTGTCGTTCCAGGCCGCCAGCTGGGCGGTCTCCCCCGCGTCGAGGAGGTCGATCTCGCCTACCGGCGTGCTGTCGTCGGCGACGACGGCGGCCAGCACCCGCACGAAACGAGCACCGAGCGCCGTGACGGTGCCCGCGTCGAACAGATCGGTGGCGTAGCGCAGCCAGCCCCGCATTCCGGGTTCGCCTGCCGCGCCGGTGATCTCGTTGACGGCCAGGGACAGATCGAACTGGGTGGTGGCCGCGGGCATCGCGAATTCGGCGATGCGCAGGCCGGGCAGTTCGATGGTGGTGTCCTCGCGGTGTTCGAAGGCGAGCATCACCTGCACGATCGGCGAATAGGCCGTCGACCGGACCGGATTCAGTTCGTCGACGAGCCGTTCGAACGGCAGGTCGGCCTGGGCGAAGGCCCGCAGGTCGGCCGCGCGCACCTCGGCGAGGAGTTCGGCGAAACCGGCGCCCGCGTCGACCGAGGTCCGCAGTACCAGGGTGTTGACGAACATGCCGACCAGGTCGTCGAGCGCGGCATCGGCCCGCCCGGCGACCGGCGTCCCGACCGCGATATCGGTCCCCGCGCCCTGCCGCGCCAGCAGTACCGCGAAGGCCGCGTGCACCACCATGAACGTGGATACACCGTGCCTGCGAGCCAGCGCCTCGATCCCGGCGACCACCTCGGCGGGCACATCGAACCCGACCGCCGCACCCGCCCCGGAGCGCACCACCGGCCGCGGCCGATCGGTCGCCAATTCGAGAACCGGTGCGAGCCCGGCCAATTCGTCCCGCCAGTGGGTCAACTGCCGGGCCAGACGCGACCCCGGATCGGCGGCGTCACCGAGCACGGCCCGCTGCCACAGCGTGAAGTCCGGATACTGCACCGGCAACGGCTCCCACGCCGGCGCACTCCCCGCCGCCCGCGCGGCGTAGGCGGTGACGAGATCACGTGCCAGCGGTGTGGTGGACACACCGTCGGCGGCGATGTGATGCACAGCGAGCACCAGCACATGCTCGATCTCGTCCGCCGTCGCTTCGCGCGAAGCCCCGGTCGCGGCGTCCGTCGACCGGGTGTCGCGGCGGAAGAGTGCGGCGCGCAGCGGGGGCTGGGTGGTCAGGTCGTAGGCCGCGCCGACGACGGCGCGCACGGCCTCGGCCAGTTCGGCCTCGGCGATCTCGCGGACGACAGGTTCCGGTAGTACCTGGTCGACGGGCAGCACGATCTGGGTCGGGCCGTCGGCGTCCTCGGGGAAGACGGTGCGCAGTGATTCGTGGCGGCCGAGTACGTCGCCCAGGGCGGCCCACAGCGCGTGGGTGTCCAGGTCGCCGGTCAGGCGCAGGGCGATGGGCAGGGTGTAGACGGCCGAGCCGGGTTCGATGCGGTTGAGCAGCCAGAGGCGGGTCTGGGCCAGCGACAACGGAATCCGGTCCGGGCGCGGTGCGGCGACGGTCAGCGCGGGCAGCTGTTCGCGCCGGGTCGCGGCGCGTTCGACGAGGGCGGCGACGGTGGGGGCGTCGAAGACATCGCGTACGTCCAGCGCGCTGCCCAGGGCGGCGTTGGCGCGCGCGACCAGGCGCATGGCCAGCAGCGAGTTGCCGCCGACGGCGAAGAAGTCGTCGTCGGCACCCACCCGGGTGACGCCGAGCAGATCGGCGATCACGCCCGCGAGCGCGGTCTGTGCACCGGGTCGCGGCGCCACGTAGGCGGTGGTGGTCGACAGGTCGGGGGCGGGCAGCGCGGAGCGGTCGAGTTTGCCCGCGGAGTTCAGCGGCACGGTGTCGAGGACCATCAGGTGCGCGGGCACCATGTACGCGGGCACCCGGCTCGCCACGTGCGCGCGCACGGCGCCGGGGTCGGCCTCGCCCGCCACGTAGGCGACCAGGCATTGCCGTCCGGCGTCGTCGGTGGCGGGCAGCACGGTCGCGTGGGTGACGCCGGGTGCGTCGCCGAGCGCGGCCTCGATCTCGCCGAGCTCGATCCGCAGGCCGCGGATCTTCACCTGGAAATCGTTGCGGCCCAGGTAGATCAGCGCACCGGACCGGTCGCGGCGGACCAGGTCACCGGTGCGGTACATCCGCGAACCGTCGGCGCCGTGGGGATCGGCGACGAACCGGTCGGCGGTCAGGTCCGGCTTGCCCAGGTAGCCGCGGGCCAGCTGGGCGCCGGCGAGATACAGCTCGCCCGCGACACCGGCGGGCACCGGGTGCAGTCGCTCGTCGAGCACATAGGCCCGCACATTCCAGGTGGGCCTGCCGATGGGCAGTTCGGTCTGCTCGACCGGGGCGGTGATCTGTTCGAAGGTGCTGGTGATCGCCACTTCGGTCGGGCCGTAGGTGTTGTGCAGTTCGCCGGGAATGGCGTCGAGCAGCGCGGCGGCCAGCGGCGCGGGCAGTTCCTCACCGCCCGCGTGCAGCATCCGCAGCCCGCCCAGCGCGTCGCCGAGGCCCTCGGCGAGCAGCGCGGCCAGGACCGAGGGCACGAATTCCGCGATGGTGATCCGCTGTTCCCGCAGGACCTGTGCCTGGCAGGCCAGGTCGAGGTGGCCGCCGGGGCGCAGCAGTACCAGCGTGGCGCCGAGCAGCGCGGGCGCGAGCAGTTCCCAGATCGAGACGTCGAAGGTCAGCGGCGCGCGCTGCAGGAACCGGTCGCCGGAGGTCATCGCGTATTCGCCACGCAGCCAGCACAATTCGTTGACCACCGCGCGATGCGACACCATCACCCCCTTGGGGGTTCCGGTCGAGCCGGAGGTGAACAGCACATACGCCGGATGTTCCGGGCGCAGCGGCGCGAGCCGTTCGGCATCGGTGACGGGCGTGCCGGGCACCGGCGGCTGGGCCGGATCCTCGACCTGGGCGACGGTCAGCACCGGGAAGCCGGAGCGCGACGCGGCCGCGAAATGCACCGAGGCCGTGGCGGATCGGATACCCGAGTCGACGTGGTCCAGGTCGGCGGCCGCGGCGGCCACCACCAGACGCGGGGCGGCCGTCTCGAGCACGTATCCGATGCGGTCGGCGGGTTGTGCCGGGTCGATCGGCACGTACACCCCACCCGCGGCGAGCACACCGTGCAGCACGACCAGCAGGTCGATGCCGCGCGGAACAGCTACGGCCACCGGGGTTTCCGGGCCGACACCGCAGTCGATCAGCCTGCGCGCGAACCGGTTGGCGCGGGCCGCGAGCGCACCGTAGGTGATCTCGGCGCCCTCGAACACCGCCGCCACCGCGCGCGGGTCGCGGGCGGCCGCGGCGTCGAGCAGATGCGCGGCCAGCGGGGCGGGCACGCCCAGTTCGGCGAGGGCGCGGTCGAGGGGTACCTCGTCACCGTGCGGGCCGGCCAGCAGGGTGGCGCGCTCGGTGTCGTCGTGCAGGGCGAGATCGCCGACCGCGGTACCCGGGGCGGCGACGGCGGCGCGCAGCACCCGTTCGAGCATGCCGACCAGGGCGGCGACGGTGCCGGGGTCGAACAGGTCGGTGGCGTAGCGCAGTTCGAGGTCGAATCCGTCGGCCGCGCCGTCGGCGGTGAACCGGTCGACGAAGGTGAAGTCGAGGTCCACCTCGATCGGCGCGTCGGGCAGGGTCAGGCCGGACAGGGTCAGGCCGGGCAGTTCGAAGGCGGTGCGGCGCTGGTTCTGCAACGCCAGCGACACCTGGTAGAGCGGCGAATAGCCCTGGGAGCGTGCCGGATTCAGCGCGTCGACAAGGCTTTCGAACGGCACATCGGCATGGTCGAAGGCGTCCAGGTCACCGGCGCGGACCTCGGCGAGCAGGTCGCTGAAACGGGCGTTCGAGCGCACCTCGGCGCGCAGCACCAGGGTGTTGACGAACATGCCGACGATATCGTCGAGCTCGCGGTGACCACGGCCGGCGACCGGGGTACCGACCACGATGTCGGTACCCGCGCAGAGCCGGGCCAGCAGGACCGCGAGTCCGGCGTGCAGCACCATGAACGGGGTGGCGCGCTGGGCGCGGGCCAGCTCGTCGATGCCGCGGTGCAGCTCGGCGTCCAGGGTCGCGGTGAAGGTGGCGCCCCGGTTGGTGGCGACGAGCGGCCTGCGCCGGTCGGCGGGCAGGGTCAGCACGTCGGGCAGACCGGCGAGGCGGTGCGTCCAGTAGTCGAGCTGGCGGGCCAGCGGCGCATCCGGGTCGTCGGTGCTGCCCAGGCCCTCGACCTGCCACAGCGAGTAGTCGGCGTAGTGCACGGCGGGCGCGGGCAGCTGCGGGGTGGCGCCCGCGGCGCGGGCGGCGTAGGCGGTGACCAGGTCACGGGTCAGCGGGCCCATCGACCAGCCGTCGGCCGCGATGTGGTGCACGACCAGGACCAGCACGTGCTCGGTGGGCGCGACCCGCAGCAGCTCGGCGCGCACCGGCGCTTCGGTGGTGATGTCGAAGCCGCCCGCGAGCGCGGCCACGACGGCGGCGGGTACCTCGGTGGCGGCCGTCTCGGTGACGGCCAGCTCGGGCACGAACGGCGCGCCGACGAGCTGGGTCGCCTGCCCGTCGAATTCGGGATAGGTGGTCCGCAGGGTCTCGTGCCGGGCGATCAGGTCGCCGAGCGCCCCGCGCAGCGCGGCGATGTCGAGTTCGCCGCTGAGCCGCAGCGCGACCGGGATGTGATAGCCCGCCGAATCCGGATCGAACCGGTGCAGGAACCACATCCGCTGCTGCGCGGGTGAGAGCGGAATCCGTTGCGGGCGTTGCCCCGCCACCGGTCCGCGCCTGCTGCCGGTACCGCGCAGAGCGTCCAGGCGCACCGCGAGCCCGCTCACGCTGCTCGCCTCGAACAGCTCACGCACCGGCACCCTGGCATCGAGAGCGGCGCCGAGCCGCGCGGCCACCTGGGTCGCCAACAGCGAGTTGCCGCCGAGCGCGAAGAAGTCGTCGTCGGCGCCCACCCGTTCGAGGTCGAGAACCCCGGCGAAGGTGGCGGCGACGATCCGCTCGGTCGCGGTCGCCGGTTCGCGATAGTCGAGGGTGCGCGCCTGCGGTGCGGGCAGCGCACGGCGATCCAGCTTGCCGGAACTGTTCACGGGCAGGTCGTCCAGGAAGACGTAGGCGCCCGGAACCATGTACGACGGCAGCACCGCGGCGACCGCGGCATCGAGGTCGGCGACGACGGCCGCAGCCGAGCCTCCCGGAACGTGCTCGTCGCCGGCGGCCGACACGACTGCGTCCGGCTCCACCGCGACGCTCGCAGCAGAATCCACACCAGGCACCTGCGCGACACCCGCAGCCGAAACCACACCGGACACCGACGCGGGCAGTGCGGCTCGACCAGACGGTGCCGTCACCGCCGGATTCGAGCCGACCAGCGTGACCGCCGGGGTGCCCGGACCACTCGTGTCGTTCGCAGTGTGCGCCGCATCGCTTCGGGTGTCCCGGACGATGTACGCGACGAGCTGGTCGGGTCGGCCCTCGTCGGAGCGGACCAAGACCGCGACGCGGCGCACCCCCGGCACCGAGTTCAGGGCGGCCTCGATCTCGGCGGGTTCGATGCGCAGGCCGCGCAGCTTCACCTGGAAGTCGGTGCGGCCCAGGTAGTGCAGGGCCGGGCCGTCACTGCCCCGGCCGGTCCCGGCGCGCCAGGTGACGAGGTCGCCGGTGCGGTAGAGGCGTTCGCCGGTGCCGAAGGGGTCGGCGACGAATCGTTCGGCGGTCAGGTCCGGGCGGCCGTGGTAGCCGTCGGCGAGCTGGGTGCCCGCGATGTACAGCTCACCGGGCACCCCGGCGGGGACCGGGCGCAGGCGCGCGTCCAGCACGTACACGCGGGTGCCGGCGACCGGTGTGCCGATCGGCACCGCCGCGCCGTGCTCGTCGCCGACCCGGTGGGTGGTGACCTGGATGGCGGTCTCGGTGGGGCCGTACAGGTTGACCACCCTCGCCCCGGTGCGCTCCCGCACCCGGCGGGCCAGGTCGGTGGTCAGCGCCTCGCCGCCGGCGAACACCAGGCGCAGCGAATTCGCCTGCGCTGTAGCCTCTTCGGTGAGCACTGCCGCGAGCACCGACGGCACGTACTGGACGACGCTCACCCCGTGCCGCACCGTGGCCTCGGCCAGATACGCCGGGTCGCGATGCCCGTCGGCGGTGGCCAGCACCAGCCGCGCACCGGTCTGCAAGGGCCACAACAGTTCCCACACCGACGCGTCGAAGGTGAAGGGGGTCTTCTGCAGCACCACGTCCGCAGCGCCCAGGGCGTATTCACGCTGTAGCCACAGCAACTGGTTCACCACGGCCCGATGCGGCACCGCCACACCCTTGGGCTTTCCGGTGGAACCGGACGTGAACAGCACGTAGGCGAGATGTTCGGGCCGCAACGGAGCGAGCCGCTCCGCGTCGTCCACCGGTTCCCCGGAGAACTCAGACAGGTCGAGCGTGTCGATCGCGACGACCGAATCACCCTCCGCCACACCACTTCCGGTGACGGTCAGCACGCGGACCGGTGCCGTCTGCGCGAGCAGATCCGTGGTCCGCTCGACCGGATGCTCCGGGTCCACCGGCACATACGCGGCACCGGCCACCAGCACCGCGTGCACGGCGACCAGCTGGTCGATCCCCCGCCGCATCGCCACGGCAACCGTTGTTCCGGGCCGGGCTCCGGCCCCGATCAGGTAGCGCGCCAGACGAGCGACCCGGCTCCCGAACTCCGCGTACGACACCACGCCCTCAGCGCTTTCGCCGCCCTCAGCGTCGACGACGACCGCGATCGCGTCTCCGCCGGCCGCCACTTGATCGGCGAACAGGTCGGCGAGGGTGGTGGCGGCGTCTAGAGGGCTGGTGGTGTTCCAGGTCGACAGCAGGTCGGTGCGTTCGGCGGGGTCGAGGAGGTCGATGTCGCCGATCGGGCGGGTGGGGTCGGTGAGGACGGTGGTGAGAATCCGGTTCAGGCGGGTCGCGAAACCGGCGACGGTGGTGGCGTCGAACAGGTCGGTGGCGTAGACGAACGCACCGGACAGACCGGCGGGGCCGCCGTGTTCGTCGCGGTGTTCGGTGAGGGTGAGTTCGAGGTCGAATTTGGCGACGGCGGTGGGCAGCTCGACGCCGCCGACGGTCAGGCCGGGCAGGGCGAGGACGCGGGGCGTGTCCTCGTTGAGCGACAGCATCACCTGGAACAGCGGATTGCGGGCGGTGGAGCGGACCGGGTCGAGGACCTCGACGAGCCGCTCGAACGGGATGTCGGCGTGACCGAAGGCGGCGAGGTCGATCTCGCGCACCTGGGCGATCAGCTCGGTGAACGGCGTGGCAGGCTCGACCTGGGTGCGCAACACCAGGGTGTTGACGAACATGCCGACGAGGTCGTCGAGCGCGCGCTCACCGCGACCCGACACCGGGGTACCGATGGCGATATCGGTGGTCGCCGACAGGCGTGCCAGCAGGGCGGCGAGCACCGCGTGCGCGGCCATGAACACCGTGACCCCGTGTGCGCGAGCGAATTCCGCCAACGCTCTGTGTGTGTCGGCGTCGATCTCGACACCGTGGGTGGCCCCGCGTCGCGAGGCGACAGCGGGCCGGGTCCGGTCGGCGGGCAGTTCCAGCTGCTCGGGCACACCGTTCAGCGTGTCGCGCCAGTACGAGAGCTGCTCGGCGGCAACAGATTCCGGATCGTTCGCGTCACCGAGCACCGCGTGCTGCCACACCGCGTAGTCGGCGTACTGCACCTCCAGCGGCGCCCACTGCGGCGCGTCACCGGCGGCGCGCGCGCCGTAGGCGGTGAGCACATCCCTGATCAGCGGCCCGAACGAGAAGCCGTCCGCCGCAATGTGATGCAGCACGATGACCAGCACGTACTCCGGTCCGGCAGGCTCCGTCACGCCGTCGCCAGAATCTGCACTGTTCGCGACCCGGAACAGGGCTGCGCGCAGTGGGGCGTCGAGGGTGAGGTCGAAGCCGGTCGCGGAGAAGGTCCGGATCGCGTCGGCGAGGTCGGCGGCGGGAACGAGGTGCGCAAGGATCTCGGGGACCAGGCCGGTGGCGGACAGGATCTCGGCGACCGCGTGACCGTCGCGCTCCGGGTAGCGGGTGCGCAGGACCTCGTGCCGGTCCAGCACGTCCACGACCGCGAGTCGCAGGGCGGCGACATCGAGGTCGCCGGTCAGGCGCACAGCCAGAGGGATGTTGTCGGTGGCCGAACCGGGGTCGAACCGGTTGAGGAACCACATGCGCTGCTGGGCGGGCGAGAGCGGCAGCGGGTCGGGACGGGCGCCCGCGACGAGCGCCGGGCCGGTGCCGGTGCCGCGCAGGGCGTCGGCGGCCGCGGCGAGCGTGCGGACGACGGCGGTGTCGAAGAGCTGCCGGACCGGGAGACGGATAGCGAGATCGGTGCCGATGCGGGCCATCAGCCGAGTGGCGAGCAGCGAATTGCCGCCCAGCTCGAAGAAGTCGTCGTCGCGGCCGACCCGGTCCAGGCCGAGGACCTCGGCGAACGCGGCGGCGATCACCTGCTCGGCGGGCGTTTCCGGGGCACGGTAGACCGCGGCCTCGAACACCGGCGCGGGCAGCGCCGCCCGGTCGAGCTTGCCGACCGGCGTCAGCGGCACCGCGTCCAGGGCGATGATCGCGGCGGGCACCATGTGCGCGGGCAGCCGGTCACCGGCGTGCGCGAGGAGAGTGGCCGCGTCGACAGTGGCACCGGCCACGGGGACGACATAGGACACCAGCAGTGTCGCGCCGGCGTCGGTGCGGTGGCCGATGGTCGCCGCGAAGTCCACCGAGGCGTGCCGGGACAGGACGGCGTCGATCTCGCCGAGCTCGATCCGGAAACCACGGACCTTCACCTGGAAGTCGTTGCGGCCCAGGTATTCCAGATCGTAGGAGTCCGCGCGCCGCGTCCAGCGCACGGTGTCGCCGGTGCGGTACATCCGCTCACCGGGCGCACCGTAGGGGTTGGTGACGAACCGGCCCGCGGTCAGCGACGGTCTGCGATGGTAGCCGCGCGCCAGCTGCGGGCCCGCGATGTACAGCTCACCGACCACCCCGGCCGGCACCGGCCGCAACCGATCGTCGAGCACGAGTTCGGTGGTGCCCTCCACCGGGGCACCGAGCGTGATCGGCGTGGTGGCGTCGAGTGGTTCGCTGATATTGGTGACGATGGTGGTCTCGGTCGGCCCGTAGGCGTTGCGGAACACCAGCCCCGGGATCGCGGCGGTCCAGCGTGCCACCAGCTCCGGCGGGCACGCTTCACCACCGACCACGACCAGCCGCAGGTCGACGAGGCCGGCCGGGTTCACCGTCGCCAGTGCCGACGGCGTGATGGCCACATGGGTCACCCGCTCGGCCCGCAGCAACTCACCCAGCTCCGCCCCACCGAACACCCCGGCGGGCGCGATCACCATGGTCGCGCCCTCGGTCACCGTCAGCAACAGCTCGGCCACCGAGATGTCGAACGACGGCGAGGCCACATGCAGCACCCGCGCATCCGCCGCCGCCAGATACCGCCCCGCCTGCACCGGCAGATACGCCGCCACCGCACCGTGCGGAATCACCACGCCCTTGGGCAGACCGGTGGTGCCGGAGGTGTAGATGGCATAGGCGGGATCGAGCGGATCCAGCGTCCGCCCCGCACTCTCGGCCACGGTCGAAGCCGAGGTTGCGGCGTCGAGCACCAGCCAGTGCACGGTGGTGGGCAGGTCCGGGTGGACGGCGGTGGTCGTGATGCCCGCTGCCGCACCGGAATCGGCGAGCATGTGGGTGATGCGGTCGGCAGGGTAGTTCGGGTCGACGGGCAGGAAACCGGCGCCGGACTTGACCACGGCCCAGACAGCGGTGATCGACTCGGCGGAGCGGGGGATGCCGACGGCGACGAGATCGCCGGGGCCGATACCGAGCGCGGTCAGGCGGGCGGCCAGCGCGGTGGAGGTGGCGTCGAGTTCGCCGTAGGTGAGGGTGCGCGCGCCGTCGCGGATCGCGAGGGCGGCCGGGTCGGCGGCGGCGCGGGCGAGGACCTCGGGCAGCAGCGGCGCCGGCGTGGACGGGCCGCCGGTGCGGGTGGTGAGGTCGGTGAGTTCGCTGCCGATCAGCAGCGGCAGGTCGGCGACCTGGGTGTGCGGTGCGGCGGCGATCGCGGCGAGCAGACCGGTGAAACGGCCCACCATGGCCGCGACCGTCGGCTCGTCGAACAGGTCGGTGGCGTAGGAGAATTCGCCGGACAGACCGGTGGCGCCGGATTCCCGCAGCGTCACCGAGAGATCGAACTTCTCGATGTCGTAGGGCAGGTCGACGGCGGCGGCACGCAGGCCGGGCAGCTCGACGGCGGTGGGCGGCAGGTTCTGCAACGACAGCGCCACCTGAAACAGGGGATGCCTGCCCGCCGAGCGCGGCGGCGCGAGTACCTCGACCAGCCGCTCGAACGGCAGGGTGGTGTGGTCGAACGCGGCCAGGTCGGCGGCGCGCACCCGGCCGAGCAGTTCGGCGAACGGCTCCCCCGCCCGCACTTGGGTCCGCAGGACGGCGGTATTGACGAACATGCCGATCACATCGTCGAGTTCGGCGGCGCCGCGGCCGGCGACCGGGCTGCCGATCACCACATCGTCCGTACCCGACAGGCGCGCGATCAGCACCGACAGCGCGGCGTGCAGCACCATGAACAGGGTCGCACCCTGCTCTGCCGCAACGGCATTCAAGGTCGCGACCAGGTCGGCGTCGAGTTCGAAGCCGACCCGGCGCCCGCGCATCGACGCCGTCGCCGGACGCGGCCGATCCGACGGCAGACCCACCTCGTCCGGCACCCCGGCCAGCGCCGAGCGCCAGAACGCGATCTCGCGTCCCGCCTGCGCCGTCTCGTCGTCCTCGGCGCCGAGCACCGCGCGCTGCCACAGCGTGTAATCCGCGTACTGCACGGGCAGCGGCGCCCACTCCGGCGCGGCCCCTGCGGTCCGCGCGTAGTACGCGGTCATGGTGTCACGCACCAGCGGACCGGCCGACCACCCGTCGGCGGCGATGTGGTGCACGACGAGCACCAGCACATGATCACCGTCGACCTCGAACAGCCGCACCCGCACCGGCGGCGCCACTGTCACATCGAAGCCCCGCAGAATCACCTCACCCAGCACACCCGGAAGTTCCCGCGCCGCAACCCTGATCGGCTCCAGCAACCCCGATCCCGACCCGAGGCCACCGGACACAGACACACTCGTCTCGCCCGCCCCGACACCAGCACCAGCAACGTCGGCAGCGGCACCAGCGCCAGCAGTGCCAGCAACACCACCAGCACTGGCAGCGCCACCAGCCGCAGCGGCAGCGCCAGCAACGCCAGCAGAACCAGCAGAACCAGCAGAACCAGCAGAACCAGCAGAACCAGCAGCGAGGATCGCCGATCCTGCTTCGGCGACAAGCAATTCGAGTGCCTCGTCCGGGGTCAGCACATCCTGGGTGCCGACGCCGTCGACCTCCGGGTAGGCCGTGCGCAGGACCTCGTGGCGGGCGATCAGGTCGCCGACCGCGGCGCGCAGGGCGGGCAGGTCGAGCGTGCCGGACAAGCGGACCGCGATCGGGATGTTGTAGGCGCCGGTGGCCGGATCGAACCGGTTCAGGAACCACATGCGCTGCTGGGCGGGTGAGAGCGGCAGCACCTCGGGGCGGGGCCCGGCGAGCAGGGCGGGTCGCGCGTCGACCACGCCGCCGTCGACCAGGGCGGCCAGCACCGCGACGGTGGGGTTGTCGAAGAAGTCGCGAACATCCACGCGGACACCGGAGTTCGCCTGGAGCCGGGCGATGGCGCGGGTGGCAACCAGGGAATTGCCGCCGAGCCGGAAGAAGTCGTCGTCGAGACCGACCTCGGCGACGTCGAGCAGTTCGGCGAACAGCGCGGCGACGGCCCGCTCGGTCGCGGTCCGCGGGGCGCGGAACTCCGCCGCCGCGACCCGGAAGTCCGGTTCCGGCAGTGCTTTACGGTCCAGCTTGCCGCTGGCGTTGATCGGCATGGCGGGCAGCTGCACCAGCAGCGCGGGCACCATGTACTCCGGCATCGACGCCTTCGCGTGCACTGCCAGTTCGGCCTGGTCCAGCGGCGCACCGTCGACGCTCACCACATAGCCGACCAGCGCCTCCCCGGCCGTGTGCCGATGCAGCACCACCGCGGCATTGCCGACGCGTGGATGCGCGGCCAGCACCGCCTCGATCTCGCCGAGCTCGATCCGCAGCCCGCGCAGTTTCACCTGGAAATCGGTGCGCCCCAGGTATTCCAGCTCGTCCCCGCCGGGCAGCTGCCGCACGAGGTCACCGGTGCGGTACATCCGCTCGCCGGGCGCGCCGTACGGATCGGCCACGAACCGGTCGGCGGTCAGTCCCGGTCGCGCGACATAGCCGCGCGCGAGCTGGACACCGGACAGATACAGTTCGCCGACGGCGCCGGCGGGCACCTGGTCGAGGTTCTCGTCGAGCACCAGCAGACCGGTGTCGTCGGCCGGGCCACCGATCGGCACCGACACCTCGTCGGCCGCGGTCACCTCGTGCGCGGTGACGTCGACCGCGGCCTCGGTGGGCCCGTACAGGTTGTGCAGCGCGGCGCCGGACAGCTTGCGCAGCCGCGCGGCGGTCGCGGCGGGCAGCGCCTCGCCGGAGGCGAACACCATCCGCAGCGACGACAGCTCGACCTCGGCGCCGGATTCGGCCAGCTCACCGGCGAACGCGGCCAGCATCGAGGGCACGAAGTGGGTGACGGTCACGCCGTGCTCGGCGATCACCGCGGCCAGATATCCGGGATGACCGTGGCGGCCGGGCTCGGCCACCACCAGCTCGGCGCCGATCTGCAACGGCCAGAACAGTTCCCACACCGACACGTCGAAGGTGTACGGCGTCTTCTGCAGCACCACATCGGTCTCGGTCATGCCGTAGCGGCGCTGCCGCCAGTCCAGGTTCGCCACGATCGCGCCGTGGGTGACCGCCACGCCCTTGGGTCTGCCGGTGGATCCGGAGGTGAAGATGACATACGCGGTATTGCCCGCCTGTGCCCGCGGCTCGACCGGGCCGGGCGTGACCGTCCAGTCGATGTCGTCGGTCCGCAGCACCGGGGCGCCGGCCAGGTCGGGTGCGTCGCAGGCGCGGGTCACCACCACGACCGGACGCGCCACCTCGAGCACATAGCGCAGCCGATCCACCGGGTGATCCGGATCCAGCGGCACATACGCGCCACCGGCCCGCACCACGGCGTGCACCGCGACGATCAGTTCGACACCGCGCCGCAGCGACACACCCACCAGTGTTTCCGGGCCGGCCCCGAGCTCCACCAGCCGCGCGGCCAGCACCCGCACCCTGGCATCGAACTGCGCGTAGGTCAGCGTCTCGGCGCCGAACCGCACGGCGATCCGGTCGGGCGTGCGCGCGAGCTGATCGGTGAACCGGTCGACCAGCGTCGGCGCCGCGGCTGCCGGTGCCTGCTCGATCCCCAGTACGGCCAGGGTGTCGGCGACGAGGGTGTCCAGCAGCAGCCCGAAGGTGCCTTCGGCCGCGTCGACCACCCCGGGGAACAGCTCGGCGAGCACCACCTGCACGAGCGATTCGGGGTCGAGGGCGCCGCCGGTGAGCTCGGCCATCAGTGTGAGCTGGGCATCGAGGTCGGTGTAGGACACCGCACTGCCACCGAACTCGACCGCGATCCGCGCCGGATCCATCGCCGCGACCGTCGCCACCAGCGCTGCCAGCTGCTCGGTTCCCGCGCGCGCCGGAGTGGGGTTGGTCATCGCACACTGCCTTCCATCTACCGGCCGCAGGTGACATCACGCGGCCGCAAAAACTCTCGGAACTCCCGGGTCCACCGGGTGACGGGATCGGCGGTGGGCGGCCAGCCCCGGGCACCCTGCCCGAAATCCGCCCACTGGCACCAGGATTCAGTGCGATCGGCTATGACACGATCGTCACGCTCCGGCGTGCCGCCATGCAACCGGGCACCAGCTCGTCCGTCTCCGCCGGGCCCACGATCCAGGGGTTGCATCCCTTGCAGCTATGACTCGGCTATCTCCGAACCTCCATCGTCAACCCCGACACCTGAAACACACGCCCGCGGACGAAGGGAAGCGTATTCGGTTCGACAATAAACCGGACCAGATTCAGTCAAAATACTGGTACTCGTGAGTCACTTTCCGGCGCTGAGAACGGTCCAGCAATCCGACCGCATACGCCGAGCAGCCGCACCCACCCCACAGGCGGCACGACGCTGTCTGCACAGACTCGATCTGTGTCGGGCAACACTATGTGAAACAAGGTTGCATCAACGTTGCAAGGGCGTGATTCACACCACGTGGTCCCGCCCGGTCCCATGACGAGACGACGAAACCCCCCGCCGTGCGATACGGCGAGGGGTTTCGGCAGCAGCTGAGCTACCG
Source organism: Nocardia sp. NPDC059177 (assembly GCF_042755165.1). Taxonomy (NCBI): domain Bacteria; kingdom Bacillati; phylum Actinomycetota; class Actinomycetes; order Mycobacteriales; family Nocardiaceae; genus Nocardia; species Nocardia sp. NPDC059177. The sequence goes on from NZ_JBHZBX010000013.1 coordinate 153,574, forward strand.
CGCTGCCTACTCGGCGGCGACGGTTTCCTCGGCGGCCGGTTCGGCGGCCGGGGCCTCTTCCTCGACCGGGATCAGCGAGATCTTGCCGCGGTTGTCGATATCGGCGATCTCCACGCGCAGCTTGTCGCCGACGTTGACCACGTCCTCGACCTTGGCCACGCGCTTGCCGCTGCCCAGCTTGGAGATGTGCACCAGGCCGTCACGGCCCGGCAGCAGCGAGACGAACGCGCCGAAGGCGGTGGTCTTGACGACCGTGCCCAGGAAACGCTCGCCGACCTTCGGCAGCTGCGGGTTGGCGATCGCGTTGATCGCGTCGATCGCGGCCTGCGCCGACGGGCCGTCGGTCGCACCGACGAACACGGTGCCGTCATCCTCGATGGAGATGTTGGCGCCGGTGTCCTCGGTGATCTGGTTGATCATCTTGCCCTTGGGCCCGATGACCTCGCCGATCTTGTCGACCGGGATCTTGATCGCGGTGACGCGCGGGGCGTACGGGCTCATCTCGTCCGGGGTGGCGATGGCCTCGGCCATCACGTCCAGGATGGTGGTGCGGGCGTCGTGCGCCTGGTTCAGCGCACCGGCCAGCACCTGCGAGGGAATACCGTCGAGCTTGGTGTCCAGCTGCAGGGCGGTGACGAACTCACGGGTACCGGCGACCTTGAAGTCCATGTCGCCGAAGGCATCCTCGGCGCCGAGGATGTCGGTCAGCGCGACGTAGCGGACCTCGTCCTCACCCTTGTCGTTGGTGACGGTGTCCGACACCAGGCCCATGGCGATACCGGCGACCGGCGCCTTCAGCGGCACACCGGCGTTGAGCAGCGACAGGGTCGAGGCACAGACCGAACCCATCGAGGTGGAGCCGTTGGAGCTCAGCGCCTCCGAGACCTGACGGATGGCGTAGGGGAACTCCTCCTGCGAGGGCAGCACCGGCATCAGCGCACGCTCGGCGAGCGCGCCGTGGCCGATCTCGCGGCGCTTCGGCGAACCGACGCGGCCGGTCTCACCGGTGGAGAACGGCGGGAAGTTGTAGTGGTGCATGTAGCGCTTGGTGGTCTCCGGGCCGAGCGAGTCGACCTGCTGGGCCATCTTCACCATGTCCAGGGTGGTGACGCCCATGATCTGGGTCTCGCCACGCTCGAAGATCGCCGAACCGTGGGCGCGCGGGATCACGTCGACCTCGGCGGAGAGCTGACGGATGTCGGCCAGACCGCGACCGTCGATGCGGAAACCGTCGGTGAGGATGCGCTGGCGCACCAGCTTCTTGGTGACCGAGCGGAACGCCGCGCCCAGCTCCTTCTCGCGACCGGCGAAGTCGTCACCGAGGCGACCGAGCACCTCGGCCTTGATCTCGTCGATCTTGGCCTCGCGGGCCTGCTTGTCGGCGATGCTCAGCGCCTGGTTCAGCTCCACCTTCGCGGTGCCCTCGACGGTCTCGAACACATCGGGACCGTACGGCGGGAACAGCGGGAACTCTTCGGTCGGCTTGGCGGCCAGCGCGGCCAGGTCCGACTGCGCGCGGCACAGCCGGGCGATGAACGGCTTGGCGGCCTCGAGGCCCTCGGCCACCACGGCCTCGGTCGGCGCCTGCGCGCCACCCTCGATCAGCGCGATGACCTTGTCGGTGGCCTCGGCCTCGACCATCATGATGGCGACGTCACCGGTCTCGGTGACCCGGCCGGCCACGACCATGTCGAAGACCGCGTCCTCGAGCTGCTCCACGGTCGGGAACGCGACCCACTGGCCACCGATCAGGGCGACGCGCACGCCGCCGACCGGGCCGGAGAACGGCAGGCCGGAGATCTGGGTGGACGCCGAGGCGGCGTTGATGGCCACCACGTCGTAGAGATCCTGCGGGTCCAGGCTCAGCACGGTGACCACGACCTGGATCTCGTTGCGCAGGCCGTCGACGAACGACGGGCGCAGCGGACGGTCGATCAGGCGGCAGGTCAGGATCGCGTCGGTGGAGGGGCGGCCCTCGCGACGGAAGAACGAGCCCGGGATGCGGCCCGCGGCGTACATGCGCTCTTCGACGTCGACGGTCAGCGGGAAGAAGTCGAACTGGTCCTTGGGGTGCTTACCGGCGGTGGTCGCCGACAGCAGCATGGTCTCGTCGTCCAGGTAGGCGACCACCGAGCCGGCGGCCTGCTTGGCCAGACGGCCGGTCTCGAAGCGGATGGTGCGGGTGCCGAAGCTGCCGTTGTCGATCAGCGCGACCGATTCGAAAACACCGGGCTCGACCTCGACCGCGGTCGAAGTACGTTCAGTTGTCTGCGTCATTTTTTCTTCTCTCGACCTCTCGTCTCGCCGGAGCGCAGCACCGTTGCGGGCGCGAACCGGCTGTTCGTCAGCCGTACCGGACACGGACACGTGGAAACCCTCCTGGTCACCCACGCGCAGCACCCGGCCGGATCCCCTTGGAAGCGGCGACGCGGAGGCGGTCATCGATCGAAGCCCGCCGGCGGCGGAGAATATCGCCGGCCGAAAGGCCACTACCGAAGACCGACGCCACGCGGACGGATGCACACGGCTGTCACATGTTGTAGTGCACGCGGAAACCCCATGGTCTCCGAATACACGAATAGCCAACGAGAAGAAGTGTACTTCTTCCCATTGGCTACTCGCCGACCGCCTCAGCGCGGAGGCGTGTCGAAGCAGATCAGCGACGCAGGCCGAGACGCTCGATGAGCGAACGGTAGCGGTTGATGTCCTTGGCCTGCAGGTACTTCGACAGGCGGCGACGACGACCGATCAGGGCCAGCAGGCCGTGCCGGGTGTGGTGATCGTGCTTGTGCTGCTTGAGGTGCTCGGTCAGGTCCGAGATCCGCTTCGACAGCAGCGCGATCTGCGCCTCCGGCGAGCCGGTGTCCTTCTCGTGCAGGCCGTACTCGGCCAGGATGGCCGACTTCTGCTCAGTGGTCAGCGCCATGCGGCATCGACTCCTCTTTCTCAGGGCTCATCCCCGCTCGCGCGGGGAAACACCGTTGGACTGCGCTCGAAGCCCGGACATACACCGGGTGGGCGCCACCGCAGACCGCAGCAAACCCGAGGAGCTACTTTACGCCACCGCCGGCGGTAGGTTGAACCAGCCCTCAGGCGTCGGCGGCGGTGAGCACCTTGCGCGCGTTCTCCACGTCCCGGCCCATCGCCTCGACCAGGTCGTCGATGGAGTCGAACTTGCGCATCCCGCGCAGCTGCTCGACGAAGTCGACGGCGACGTGCTGGCCGTACAGGTCGGCCTCGCCGTCGAGGACGAAGGCCTCCACGGTGCGCGAACGCCCCGAGAACGTCGGATTAGTGCCGACCGAGATCGCCGCCATCGCCCGCTGCCCGGCCTCGACCGCGCCGATCGTCGGCCCCTGCCCGAGCACGGTGAACCAGCCCGCGTACACCCCGTCGGCGGGGATGGCGGCGTGCATGGGCGGCGCGACGTTCGCGGTGGGGAAGCCGAGTCCACGGCCGCGACCGTCACCGTGCACCACGACGCCCTCGATGCGGTGCGGGCGGCCCAGCGCCTCCGCGGCGGCGGCCATGTCGCCCGCGTCGACGCAGGCGCGGATGTAGGTGGAGGAGAAGGTGACGGCGTGCTCACCGAGCAGGGTCACCCCGTCGACCTCGAAGCCGAACCGATGGCCGAGTTCACGCATGGTGTCGACGGTGCCCGCAGCCTTCTTGCCGAAGGTGAAATTGTCACCGACCACGACCTCGCTGACGTGCAACCGTTCGACCAGCAGGTCGTGCACGTAACCGGCGGGGGTGAGCTTCATGAATTCCTGGGTGAACGGCATCACGCAGAACACGTCGATACCGAGTTCCTCGGCCAGCTCGGCGCGGCGGCTCAGGGTGGTCAGCTGCGCGGGATGCGAACCGGCCCGCACCACCTCCATGGGGTGCGGATCGAAGGTCATCAGGACCGCGGGCACACCACGTTTGTGCGCCGCCGCCACCGCCCGGCTGATCAGCTGCGCGTGCCCGCGGTGCACGCCGTCGAACACGCCGATCGTGAGGACGCAGCGCCCCCAGTCCGCGGGCACCTCGTCGAGGCTTCGCCATCTCTGCACACAGCGAAGCCTACGCAAGGCCGCACGGGAACAGAATTCCGCCTCTGACCGGAATGTCGTGCTGCGGCGTACCGGTTCGTCGATGTGTCATTCCGGCCAGGGATGCCTAACATCAAGAAGGTGCCAGGTAAACGAGATGTCGCGACCCGCCGTGCGTCGAACCCGCCCGGTGAGCCGGCCGAACTCACCGCCGCCGCGACGGTCGCACCCGAGTTGTCCGCGGTGGCACAGGACTATCTGAAGGTCATCTGGACCGCGCAGGAGTGGTCGCAGGAGAAGGTGTCGACCAAGCTGCTGGCCGAACGCATCGGGGTGTCGGCCTCGACGGTGTCCGAGGCGGTACGCAAACTCGCTGATCAGGGCCTGGTCGAGCACGCCCGCTACGGCGCGATCACACTCACCGAGCACGGCCGCGACGCCGCGATCGCGATGGTGCGCAGACACCGGCTGCTCGAGACCTTCCTGGTCAACGAACTCGGCTACGGCTGGGACGAGGTGCACGACGAGGCCGAGGTACTCGAGCACGCCGTCTCCGACCTGCTGATGTCGCGGATCGACGCGAAACTCGGTCACCCCGACCGTGATCCGCACGGCGACCCGATCCCCTCGGTCGACGGCGCGGTCCCCACGCCGCCCGCCCGCCGCCTCAGCGATTTCGCGGCGGGCGAATCCGGCCGGGTCGCCCGCATCTCCGATTCCGACCCCGCGATGCTGCGCTACTTCGACTCGGTCGGCATCGCCCTCGACACCACCATCGCCGTGGAGGAACGCCGCGATTTCGCCGGCACCATCGCCGTGCGGATCGCCGCCGCCGACTCCCCCACCGAACTGGGAACCCTGGCCGCCGAAGCCATCTGGCTCACGACCTGATCAGCAGTTGAAGTACTGCCGCAGACGGTCGGGCACACCGTCGGCGGCGGCGGTGTCCCAGCAGGTGGTGTGCGGGAACAGCACGTAGGTGGTCCAGGTCCCCGAGGCGCGGGTGATGATTCGCTGATTGTCGCCGGGGGACGCCCAGCGCACCACGGCCCACTGCCCGTCGCACCCGGAGATGTCGGCGACCGGTGCCGGGTCGACGCCGAGTTCGGTCTCGATGGTGGATTCGGCGCAGGCCGGGGCCGGTTCGGGTGCGGTGTCCTGGAAGCGGAGCTGTCCGGTGACGGTGGCGCCCGCGTCGACCAGGAACAGGGTGTGCATACCTTCGGGGACCGGGTTCGTTCCCGCGGGCGCCGTCATGCCGAAGCGGTAGCAGCCTGTCGCGGCGGTGAACGTGGCCAGGCCGGACGAATCGGTGACCCCGGTCAGGCGCTGGGTTTCGGTGGTCTCGCCGACCGGGATGTCGTGGCTCGCCGGATCGCACGGCTGCTGGAGCGAAAGGTACACGGGCACAGCGGGAACCGGAACGCCCGACAGCGTCGCGGTCCGCAGCACGACGGTGCCTGTCGCCGGTGTCGGCGGCGGGCCGGGCCGCGCCGGTGTGGTGGGCGCACCGGTTGCCCCGGGGGCGGTGTCGATCGGTGCTGCGGTGACCGGGCCGCCGGTCGGCGCGATGACGACCGGCTGTGACGAGGTGGTCGTAGTGGTCGGCCGGACCGAGCTCGACGTACCCGGCGCCTGCGGGTCACCGCCTGCACAGCCGGCCAGCACCAGTGCGGTCACACCGGCGACGACGCCGATCCAGGTTTTCCGTATCGCAGCCATGACTCACCCTCCGCACCGCCGGATATACATATTGGCTATCGCCGGGCGCGGTAGGCACGTTAACGACACGTCCAGTGGCACTGACACGATGGCACGCTCGCCGTCGACGTCGAAGACGCGGAAGACGGCGAAAACCGTTGCGCCGACCGTCATCGCCACGCTACGGATCCGGCCGGTCTCCCGATGCGCCGGTCGCCGCGCGAGGACCGGCATTTTCGTGCAATCCGGGGCTCAGCAGTCAGTATTCTGACTGCAGAGAGCCAGATTGCACGAAAATGCCGGGGGCCGGCCAGCCGATGGGTTCAGTCACCGATCCCCTGCGGCCGAACCACCATCACCGAGGCCGCGCGTTTACCGCTCTCCTCCAGCAGCGCGATGGCCCGGCCCGCCGGATCGATGGCCGCGTAGACACCCTCGAGACCGATCGGTTCCAGCCAACGGCCGTTGCGCAGGTCGTTCGCCTGGGATTCGTCGATATCGCGATGCGGGAAGGCGGTGCGCACGGCGGTGTCGATGTCGAGGCTCAGCAGTGGCTGTCCGGCCTCGGCGGCGGTCGCCAATTGCGCCAGGGTGCGGGCGTGTTCGAGGGTGAACGGACCGACCCTGGTGCGGCGCAACGCGGTCAGGTGACCGCCGACACCGAGGGCGGCGCCGAGATCGCGGGCGAGGGCGCGGATGTAGGTGCCCGAGGAGCACTCGACCTCCACATCCAGGTCGACGAACGCGCCGTCGGCGATATCGCGGCGGGCCAGGACCTCGAAGCGCGACACCGTCACCGGACGCGCCGCGAGCTGGACGTCCTCGCCGGCGCGCGCACGGGCGTAGGCGCGTTCGCCGTCGACCTTGATGGCGCTCACCGTCGCCGGGACCTGCTCGATGTCACCGGTGAGCGCGGCGACTCCGGCGGCGATCCCGGCATCGGTGACGTGCAGCGCCGACGTGGTCGCGGTGACCTCGCCCTCGGCGTCGTCGGTGATCGTGGCCTGACCGAGGCGGATCGTCGCGGTGTAGGCCTTGGTGGTGAGGATCAGCTGACCGAGCAGCTTCGTCGCCCGTTCCACGCCGAGGACCAGGACGCCGGTCGCCATCGGGTCCAGCGTGCCCGCATGCCCGACCTTCTTGGTACGCAACAGCTTCCGGCTGCGGGCCACCACGTCGTGGCTGGTCCAGCCGCCGTCCTTGTCGACGATCAGCAGTCCGCCCAGCGGGTCGGCCGGGGGCGTGCGCGCCGCCATCAGCCGTGCGCGATCGCGGTCAGGATCAGCCCGTCGGCGATCAGCCAGTGTCCGTCGAACTCCGCGAGCGGGGCGCCGCCGTCGTTGGTCGTGCCGGGGACCAGCAGCTTCGTGTGGAAGGTGCCTGCGGCGGTGTCGGCGGTGCGGGAATCGATCTCGAAACTGATGTGCGCGTCCTCGAAGCCGAGCCAGCGCAAGGTCAGCGGGAACCAGGCCTTGTAGGTGGCCTCCTTGGCGCAGAACAGCAGCCGGTCCAGGTGCAGGCCGTCGCTCGGCGCACCGGCGAGCCAGTCGCGTTCGGCGGGCAGGCTGACCGAGTCGAGCACGCCGTCGGGCAGCGGGCCGTGCGGTTCGGCGTCGATGCCCACCGAACGGAACCGCAGCGCGTGCGCCATCGCGGCGGCACGGTAGCCGTCGCAGTGGGTCAGGCTGCCGACGACGCCGCGCGGGAACAGCGGCATGCCGCGCTCCCCCTTGCCGATGGCGACCGGCGGCTCACCGAGCTGTTCGAGGGCCAGCCGCGCGCAGTGCCTGGCGCCGATGAAATCGCGGCGGCGCTTCTCGACCGACTTGGCGATGAGGTGTTCCTCGGCCGGGTGCGCGGTCAGATCCTCCGGATAGGCCAGCAGCTCCGCGGTCGCCACCCCGGACGGCAGGATCTGGCGCAGCAGTCCCGATGAGTTACCCATGGTCATCACCAAATCAGTGGGCGGGTCGCGAAGCAAATCCCGCCCTCACACGCCACGGCGGCGATCGGCTTTCGCGCGCATCTCCTCGGCGGCGGCTTCCATTTCCGGGGTGACGGTGAAGTGGCCGCCCCAGGAGTTCAGCGCGCCCTCGGCGTACACCGGTTCCGGCAGGATCTGGCGCAGCAGCGGTTCGGGCATGCCGCGGCGCTTCCATTCGCGCGGGTAGCCGAGGGAGACCTCCTCGAAGCGGACACCGTCGTAGTAGGTGGTGCGCGGGATGTGCAGGTGGCCGTAGACCGAGCACACGACGTTGTAGGTGGTGTGCCAGTCGGCGGTGAGGTCGGTGCCGCACCACAGCGAGAACTCGGGGTAGAACAGGATGTCGGTGGGCTGGCGGACCAGCGGGAAGTGGTTGACCATCACCACCGGGGTGTCGGGGGCCAGCGCGTCGAGGCGGCGCTGGGTGTACTGCACGCGGGCGTGGCACCAGGCGTCGCGGGTGAGGTACGGCTCGGGGGTGAGCAGGAACTCGTCGGTCGCCACCACATTGCGCTCGCGGGCCACGGCGAGGCCCTGTGCCTTGGTGGTGGTCCCCTCGGGCAGCCACGAGTAGTCGTAGAGCAGGAACATCGGCGCGATGGTGACGCGGCCGCCGTACTTCTCGGCGCCGGAGCCCGTCCACACCGGGAACGGGTCCTCGGGCGTGACGACATCGAGGTCGCGGCACATCGCGACGAGGTAGTCGTAGCGGGCCGCGCCGTGCATCTGGACCGGGTCCTTCGGGGTGGTCCACAGCTCGTGGTTGCCGGGCACCCAGATGACCTTCGCGAACCGGCGGCGCAGCAGTTCCAGCGCCCACCGGACCTCGTCGGCCTTCTCGCCCACATCGCCCGCGACGATCAGCCAGTCCTCGGGCGAGTCCGGCCGGATCTGCTCCACGACCGGCTTGTTGCCCTGGTGCCCGACATGGACATCGCTGACCGCCATCAACTTGGGTATCACTTGTCCACAGTCGCACATCAGGTCGCGGTGGCCTCGGCTGGTTCCCGCTGTACGGGCCCGCCACGCCCCGGCGACCAGCAATCCGAACACCCTGGGCGTCGTCTTCTTCGCGGTGTGGCGACCGTCAGCCGAACTGGACGGGCGTTTCGCGCCGGGTGCTCACGCGACTCCACTGGGGATCTCGGCGCCGACCCTGGCCCACCGTCCCGATCGGGCCCGGCCGACGACCGCGACCAGGCGCAGCAGCATGAAGACGACCAAGCCGGTCCAGATACCGGCGACACCCCAGTCGAAGACCAGCGAGAGCCAGATCAGCGGCAGGAAACCGGTCAGCGCGGCGGCGAGGGTGGCGGTGCGCAGGAAGGCCGCGTCGCCCGCGCCGAGCAGGACGCCGTCGAGCGCGAAGACCACACCGGCGACGGGGATCATGGCGACGAAGAACCACCAGATGACCTGCACGCGATCGAGCACCTGGGGGTCGTCGGTGAACAGCAGCGGCACCACGCCGTAGCCCGCGGCGAAGCCCGCGGCCAGCACCAGCGCGAAGACCCCCGACCAGCCGGTGACCCGGCGCGCGATGCCCTTGGCGCCGCGCGCGTTGCCCGCGCCGAGGGCGGCACCGACCAGCGTCTGCGCGGCGATGGCCAGCGAGTCCAGGGTCAGCGCCAGGAAATTCCAGAGCTGCAGGACGACCTGGTGGGCGGCGACCGAGGCGGCGCCGAAGCGGGCGGCGACCGCGGCGGCGGAGATGAAGCATGCCTGGAACGACAGGCTGCGCACGATGAGGTCGCGCCCGAGGACGAGCTGGGCGCGCATGACCGCCGGATGTGGTCGCAGCGAATCCCGTTCGCGCAGCAGGGCATAGACGAACAGCGCGCCGGAGACCAGTTGGCCGGCGAGGTTGGCCACCGCCGAGCCGGCCAGCTCCAGCCGGGGCGCGCCGAGTAAGCCGTAGACGAGAATCGGGCACAGTACCGCCGAGAGTGCCAGTCCCGCAACCACATACAGCAATGGACGGCGTACGTCCTGCACCCCGCGCATCCATCCGTTACCCGCCATCGACAGCAGGATCAGCGGCACGCCACACAGGGCGATGCGCACCCAGATCAGCGCCTCGCCGGCGATCTCCCCGCCGCCGGCGATCACCGAACACAGGGGCGCCGCGAACACCTGGATCACCAGGACGATCAGCAGCCCGATCGCCAGCCCGACCCAGCTCGCCTGCACCCCCTCGGCCACCGCACCGGCTCGGTCTCCCGCCCCGTGCCGCCGCGCCGCCCGCGCGGTCGTGCCGTAGGACAGGAACGTCAGCTGGGTACTGACCGACCCCACGATCACCGCGCCGACCGCCAGCCCGGCCAGCGCCAGCGCACCCAGCCGCCCGACCACCGCCATATCGAACAGCAGATACAACGGCTCGGCCACCAGCACCCCGAGCGTGGGCAACGCGATCCCCAGAATCCGCCGCGGCCCGGCCTGAGCCGCCGCCACTCCCGCAGAACTCACGCCGGACCTCCCCGAACCGAAGGCGCCACTGCGGCGCGACTGTGTGCACTACGTCGACGCCGATCCTGACACAGCCCACCGACACCGACGCCACACCCGCAGACCCGACGTGCCACATCAGCGTCCGTGTCTGGGTGAGATACCACCATGCGCAGGTCGGCGATCGGGCCGGCAATGCCTGCGCGGCCGTTCCCCGGCGGAGAACGTCAACCGACGGCCGCCGGGAACGACCACGCACTCCGGCAGCCACCGTCGACCGGTCCCGGCGACGCCGAGGCCGACCACCCGGCGGCCCACGCACAGTGTCGCGGCACTGCACCGAGGCCGACCACCGGCCGGCCCACGCACAGTGTCGCGGCATCCGGCCCCGGGACAACTCGACGGTCCGAAACGAGGACGGCGCGCACCACGACCCGCGATACTGGTCACCTGCCCAGCTCGGCGGTACCACCTCGCGGACACCCGTTCGCCCGATGAACTCAGGACGATGATCGACATGGCGTGTGTGCAGCGGTGGCGGGTGATCACGGCTTTCGCCCTGGTCGGGGCGGCGACGCAGCTCGTGTGGCTGACCTACGCGCCGGTGACGACGGTGGCGGCCGGGCATTTCGGCGTCTCCGAGTCTGCGATCGGCTGGCTGGCCAATATGTTCCCGCTGCTCTACGTGGTGCTCGCGATTCCCGCCGGCATCCTGCTCGACCGGTGGTTCCGTCCCAGCCTGATCGCCGGTGCGGTCCTCACCGCGATCGGCGCCGATCTGCGGCTGCTGCACGACGGGTTCGCCATGGTGCTGCTGGGCCAGACCGTTGTGGCGGTGGCGCAGCCGCTGGTGCTCAATGCGATCACCGGCATCGCGGGGCACTATCTCGACGCGAAGGACCGCGCGACCGGGATCGCCGTCGGGACGGCCAGTACCTTCGCCGGGATGGCGGCCGCCTTCGTGCTCGGCGCCGCCCTGCCCGCCGCGGATCAGCTCACGACCCTCACCGCGATCGGCGCCGTCTTCGCCAGTCTGGCCGCGGTGCTGCTCACCGTGGAACTGCGGCGAGCCGGTCGGGGGCCGGTGGCCAGCACCGCGACCTCCCTGGCCGCACTGCGGGCCACGCTCGGTGACAGCTATGTGCGCAGGCTGTGCGCGGCGGTGTTCTTCCCGTTCGGCACCTTCGTCGCGCTGGCGACCTTCGGGCAGGCGCTGCTGGAACCGGCCGGTGTGAGCGCCGACGCCGCCAGCGTGGTGCTGCTGGTCAATGTGGTGGCCGGGGTCGTCGGCTGCGCGGTCGTGCCGGTCGCGGTGTTGCGCCGCGGTGTCGAACTGCCCGCCGTCATGGTCGGCCTGACCGCCAGCGCGCTGGCCTGCCTGCTCGTCGCGGCGGCGCCGGGCCTGGCCACCGGTTTCCTGGCCTTCGTCCTGATCGGCCTCACCCTGCTGCCCGCGCTCCCGATCGTGCTGGCCATGGCCGAACGTCACACCGGCGCCGCCGAAGGCACCGCCGCCGGCCTGATCTGGATGACCGGCAATCTCGGCGGCCTGCTCGTCGCCGGCTCAACCGGCCTGCTCGTCGACCACCCCGCCCTCGCCTTCGGATTGTGCGCGGCGACAACCTTCCTCGGCGTCCCCCTCGTCCTGCGCCTCCGCCGCGAACCACTCCCCGTCAGCTGACCTCCCCCAGCGCCACCGACCGCCCCCTGCCCCGATGCCGGATGCGGCGTGCGGGAAGACCGGGCACACCCCGACCCCGACGATTCGCAGGCGGACGCCGTTCAGCCCAGTGCGGCGATCAACGCGCGCACGACACTCTCGGCGGTGCCGTAGGTCGTGTATCCGGCCGCGAACCGGTGCCCGCCGCCACCGAATCCACTGGCGACCGCGGCGACGTCCACCCCGTCCGACCGGCCGGGCGCCGAGTCGCGGGAGCGCAGTGAGACCGTCCAGCGGTCGTTCTGGCCGCGGGCTTCCTTGAAGACCGCCGCGATCCCGGCCTCGGCCGTGGTCCGGACGACATCGATGACGCTCTCGACCTCTTCGGGCCCGACATCGTGGGTGTCGGCGGCGCGCACCAGCGCGTAGACCATGCCGACTCCGGCGGCCTCGGGCACGACAACCGCGGTCGAGAGCACTGTCGCCAGCATGGGCAGCCAGCTGAACGGGTGGGTGTCGAGCAGCACGCGGGTGATCTCGGTGCCGTCGATGCCGGTGGCGAGCAGCCGCTCGGCGAGTTCGTGGCTGCCTGCCCGCGCCCAGCGGAACGAGCCGGTGTCGGTGACCAGGCCGGCGAACAGGCAGTGCGCGATCTCGGCGTCGATCGGGACGCCCCAGGCGTCGAGCAGGCGGGTGACCAGCTCGGTGGTCGACGCCGCGGTTTCGTCGATCAGGTCGACGGTGCCGAATCCGTCATTGGCGCGATGGTGGTCGATCACCACCGTCGTCGCGGCCCCGGGTAATCGGTCGGCGAGCGCACCGAGCCGGCTGCGCGCCCCGCAGTCGACCACGATCAGCAGGTCGACCTCCTGGGGCACCTCCGCGGGCGCCACCACGTGCCGCACGCCGGGCAGGGTACGCAGGGACGTGGGCAGTTCGGCGGGCTCGGCGAACGACACGCGAACCGGTACCCCGCGCCGATCCAGGGCCAGCGCCAGTGCCAGTCCGCTGCCGATCGTGTCGGCATCGGGCTGCACGTGGCACAGCACGGTCACCGAACGCGCCGCCGCCAGTGCGGCGACGGCAGCGTCCAGCTGGGTTCCGTCGAGTACCCCGGTCATCCGAGGGTGTCCCGGGGGCATGGGCGGGCGGCCCGCGTGCGCACGCGGGTCACCCTCCTGGGACGCCTGCCCGACATCGGGTTACTCGGTGTCTTCGTCGTCGCGGTCGGACTTGTACGGGTCCGCCTCGCCGGCGTGCGTGGCGTTGGCGGCCACCTTGGCCACCTCGTCATCGATGGCGCGCGCCCTGGCCAGCAGCTCTTCCATCTCGCGCGCCGCGTCGGGCACCTTGTCGAGGGTGAACGACAGGATCGGGGTGAACTTCACCCCGGTACCGGCGCCGACCTTGGAGCGCAGCACACCCTTGGCCGCGTCCAGGCCAGCGGCCGCGGCCGCGTAGTCGGGTTCGGCGTCGAGCGTCTCGCCCATCACCGTGTAGAACACCGTCGCCTCGCGCAGATCGCCGGTCACCTTGGCATCGGTGACGGTGACGAACCGCAGCCGCGGATCCTTGATCTCGTATTCGATCGCGGTGGCCACGATCGCGGAAATCCGCTTGGCGAGTCGGCGTGCCCTGGCTTGATCCACCATGGGTCGGCCCTCCTCTGGTTAGTCTTCGGGTCCGAAGATCCGGCGGCGTACTGCCAGCAACTCTATCTCCGGACGGGCGGCGACGTGCCGCTCACACTTGTCGAGCACCTCGTTCAGGTGCCCGATTTCCGCACTGACCATGGCCACCCCGAGCAGCGCCCGGCGGTGCAGGTCCTGATCTCCGGCCTCGGCGGCGTTCACGGCGAAACGTTTCTGCAGCTCGGCGAGAATCGGGCGGATCACCGACCGCTTCTCTTTGAGCGAATGCACGTCACCGAGCAGTAGATCGAATTCGAGCGCACCGATGTACAGCGGTGCTCACCTCCTGGTAGATGGAATCGCCCGCATGACCACACGCCGCACCCGAAGCTCGGATGCGGCGTGTGGAACGGTCTGCGATATCAGTCGCGCGGCTTCTCGCGCAGCTCGTAGGCCTCGATGATGTCGCCGTCCTTGATGTCGTTGTAGGTCACGGTCATACCGCACTCGAAACCTTCACGAACCTCGGGAGCGTCGTCCTTCTCCCGCTTCAGCGAGGAGATGGTCATCGTTTCCGCGATCACCCGGCCGTCGCGGATCAGGCGCGCCTTGGCGTTGCGCTTGACCGAGCCCGACAGGACCATGCAGCCGGCGATGTTGCCGACCTTCGACGAACGGAAGATCGCGCGGATCTCCGCCCGGCCCAGCTCGACCTCTTCGTAGATCGGCTTGAGCATGCCCTTGAGGGCCTTCTCGATCTCGTCGATGGCCTGGTAGATCACCGAGTAGTACCGGATGTCGACGCCCTCGCGGTTGGCCAGCTCGGTGGCCTTGCCCTCCGCGCGGACGTTGAAGCCGATGATGATCGCGTTCGAGGCCGACGCCAGGTTGACGTTGGTCTCGGTGACGCCACCGACACCACGGTCGATGACGCGCAGGCGCACCTCGTCGTCGATCTCGATGCCGAGCAGGGCCTCTTCGAGGGCCTCGACGGTACCGGAGTTGTCGCCCTTGAGGATCAGGTTGAGCTCCGAAGTCTCCTTCAGGGCGGCATCCAGATCTTCCAGGCTGATCCGCTTGCGGCTGCGTGCGGCCAGCGCGTTGCGCTTGCGCGCGTTGCGGCGGTCGGCGATCTGGCGGGCGATGCGGTCTTCCTCGACCACGATCAGGTTGTCACCGGCGCCGGGCACCGAGGTGAAACCGATGACCTGCACCGGGCGCGACGGCGACGCCGCGTGGACGTCCTCGCCGTGCTCGTCGACCATGCGGCGCACGCGACCGTAGGCGTCGCCCGCCACGATCGAGTCGCCGACGTGCAGCGTGCCGCGCTGGATGAGCACGGTGGCCACCGGGCCACGGCCGCGGTCGAGGTGCGCCTCGATGGCGACACCCTGGGCGTCCATGTCCGGGTTGGCCCGCAGGTCCAGCGAGGCATCCGCGGTCAGCAGCACCGCTTCGAGCAGCGCGTCGATGTTGGTGCCCTGCTTGGCCGAGATGTCGACGAACATGGTGTCGCCACCGTATTCCTCGGTCACCAGGCCGTATTCGGTCAGCTGCTGCCGGATCTTGTCCGGGTTCGCGCCTTCCTTGTCGATCTTGTTGACCGCCACCACGATCGGCACGTCGGCCGCCTGGGCGTGGTTGATCGCTTCCACCGTCTGCGGCATGACGCCGTCGTCGGCCGCGACCACGAGGATCGCGATGTCGGTGGCCTTCGCACCACGGGCACGCATGGCGGTGAACGCCTCGTGACCCGGGGTGTCGATGAAGGTGATCAGGCGCTCTTCGTCGTTGAGGTTGGTCAGCACCTGGTAGGCACCGATGTGCTGGGTGATGCCACCGGCCTCGCCCTCACGGACGTTGGCCTTGCGGATGGTGTCCAGCAGTCGGGTCTTACCGTGGTCGACGTGACCCATGACGGTCACGACCGGCGGACGCTGCTCGAGGTCTTCCTCGGTGCCCGCGTCCTCGCCGTAGGTGAGGTCGAAGGACTCCAGCAGCTCGCGGTCCTCGTCCTCGGGGCTGACGACGTGGACGACGTAGTTCATCTCGCTGCCGAGCAGCTCGAGGGTCTCGTCGTTCACCGACTGGGTCGCGGTGACCATCTCGCCGAGGTTGAACAGCGCCTGCACGAGGGCAGCCGGGTTCGCGTCGATCTTCTCGGCGAAGTCCGACAGCGAGGCGCCACGGGCGAGCCGGATGATCTCGCCGTTGCCGCGCGGCAGCCGCACGCCACCGACGGCGGGCGCCTGCATGTTCTCGTATTCGGCGCGCTTCGCCCGCTTCGACTTACGGCCACGACGCGGAGCTCCACCGGGACGGCCGAACGCACCCGCGGCACCGCCACGGCCACCGGGACCACCCGGGCGACCGCCGCCGCCACCGGGACGACCACGGAAACCACCGGCCGCGGGAGCACCCGCACCGGCACCGGCGCCGGGGGCACCGCCACCGCCACCGCGGTAACCGCCACCGCCGCCACCGGGACGACCGGCACCGCCGGGAGCGCCACCGGGACGACCCGGACGGCCACCGGCCGCCGGGCCCGGACGCGCCGAACGCGCGGGCATGGCACCGGGGTTCGGACGCGGAGGCATCGAACCCGGGGTCGGACGGGGACCGCCGGGACGCGGGGCACCGCCCTGCGCGGCGGCCGGACGCGGACCACCCTGGCCCTGACCGGGGCGGGGACCGCCCTGACCGGGCGCGGGACGCGGACCACCCTGACCGGGTGCCGGACGGGGACCGCCCTGACCCGGGGTCGGGCGCGGCCCACCCTGCGGGGCGGGACGCGGCGCCGGACGATCACGATCCGGTGCGGAGCTGAACGGGTTGTTGCCGACGCGCGGGGTCTTCGGGCCGGGCTTGGGGCCGGGACCGGCCGGACGCGGGGCCGGAGCACCCGGTGCGGGGGCGCCGGGACGCTGGCCCTGCGGCTGACCTGGACGCGGGGCGCCGGGTGCCGGACGCGGGCCGGGCGCCGGAGCGCCCGCGGGCTTGGCGGCCGGTGCCGACTGCGCGGCGGCCGGGGCCGGCTTGGCGGCCGGAGCCGGCTTGACCTCGGGCGCGGGTGCGGCCGGTGCGGCCGGAGCCGGGGTCGCCGCCGCGGCGGGTGCCGCCGGGGTCGGACGCGGACCCGGACGGGGACCGCCGGGGGTGGGCTTGGCGCCCGGACGGGCTGCCTGGGACGGTCCGGGACGGGCCGCCGGCTTCGCGTCGCCCGCCGGGGCGGACTTCGACGCGAGCGATTCGCGCAGACGACGGGCGACGGGTGCTTCCACCGTCGAGGACGCCGACTTCACGAACTCGCCTTGCTCCTTGAGCTTCGCGAGTAGTTCCTTGCTTGTGACACCGAGTTCTTTGGCCAACTCGTGCACGCGGGCCTTGCCTGCCACTGCTCTCCTCACTGAGAGGCCGAGCAGTGACGCCGCCTAGGGAAGGCGGGCCCGCACGACCTCGGGTTATCTCCGATGGACGTTCATCGTTGGTGCTTCACGGTGTGCTCATGAGTGCTCGTGCCTGTTCTCGAGGTACTGCTCCAGGGCTGAGATATCCAGATTTCCGGACACTCGTAGGGCTCTGCCGAAGGCTCGGCGCCGTTCTGCGGAACGCAGACAAGCTGAAACGGGGTGCAGCCAGGCACCCCGTCCGGGAAGTCTGCGCCGCGGATCGGGAACGACCGCAACAGCCGGGGCTCCGGCAGTGTCACTGTCGGCGTCCCGATGCTGCGCCACGATCCGCAACAGCTCGGCAGACGGCTCACGCTGACGGCATCCGATACAGGTGCGAACGGATTGCGCGGGCCGGTCCTGTACCCACTCTACCGGTGACCCGGTCATAACGACGAACCCCTCCCCTTCCGAAGTTACCAACATGTCATCCGGGGGTCGGGATTCCTGCATTTTCGTCAACTACGGTGCGCTCGAAGGCCGCACCGAGTCACCCGTCTCCGGAGCCGCGTCGCTGCGGATATCGATCCGCCAGCCGGTCAGACGAGCTGCAAGACGGGCATTCTGGCCCTCCTTGCCGATCGCCAGCGACAGCTGGAAGTCCGGCACGATCACCCGCGCCGCCCGCGCGTCCGGGTCGACGACAGTGACCGAAACCACCTTCGAAGGCGAGAGCGCATTACCGACGAAGGTCGCCGGATCCTCGGCGTAGTCGATGATATCGATCTTCTCGCCGGCCAGTTCGCTCATCACATTGCGCACGCGCTGACCCATCGGGCCGATGCAGGCGCCCTTGGCGTTCACCCCGGGCACCGTCGAGCGGACCGCGATCTTGGAGCGGTGGCCGGACTCGCGCGCCACCGCCACGATCTCCACCGAGCCGTCGGCGATCTCGGGCACCTCGAGCGAGAACAGCCGCCGGACCAGGTTCGGGTGCGTGCGCGAGAGCTGCACCTGCGGGCCGCGCGGACCGCGCGAGACACCGTAGACGTAGCACTTGATCCGGTCGCCGTGCTCGTAGGTCTCACCGGGTACCTGCTCGGCGGGCGGGATCAGGCCCTCGACGCCGTTGGCCTCGCTGCCGATCCGCACCACCACCACACCGCGGGCGTTGGCCCTGGCGTCGCGCTGGACGACACCGCCGACGATGTCGCCCTCGTGGGTGGCGAACTCACCGAAGGACTTCTCGTTCTCGGCGTCGCGCAGGCGCTGCAGTACCACCTGGCGGGCCGTGGTCGCCGCGATCCGGCCGAAGCCCTCGGGGGTGTCGTCCCATTCGGAGACGAGGTTGCCGTCGGCGTCGAGTTCGCGCGCCATCACCCGGACCACACCGGTCTTCTGGTTGATGTCGATGCGCGCGTTGGGCTGGTGGCCGTCGGTGTGCCGGTAGGCGGTGAGCAGCGCCGACTCGATCGCCGAGATCACGGTCTCGATCGAGATGCCCTTGTCGGCGACGATCGCGCGCAGGGCTTCGATTTCGATGTTCATTCCACGACCCCTTCGGTGGGAGTGTCACTGTGCTGGCCTGCGGCGGTGAGGTCGGCGGGCTCGTCGCCGGGCACGGGACGGCCCGCGGCGATGCCGCCGGCGAGTTCGAGTTCGGTGGCTCCGGGTGCACTGAACTCGACCTGGACGACCGCGGAGGCGATGTCGGCGAGTGGCACGTGCACACGATGCGGTTTGTTCTTGCCGCCGAGGACCAGCGCCACGGTGCCGTTGCCGGCGAGCTGCCCGGCGCGGGCCTCGAAGCGGTTCTTGCCCTCGACGGGTTCGGCGCCGGCGCGCAGCGTCAGCTTCACCTTGCGCCCCTGGGCGCGGCGCCAGTGCCGGTCGGTGGTGAGCGGGCGGTCCACGCCGGGCGTGGTCACTTCCAGCAGGTAGGCGGATTCGCCGAAATCTCCTGCCGCGTCGAGCAGTTCGGACATCTCGCGGCTGAGTTCGGCGATGGCGTCCAGGTCGGCGGGGCCGTCAGCGTCCACGGTCACCTTCACCCGAACCGGAGCCAGTTCGTCTTTGCCCGCAGCCGCGATCGCGACGCCCTCGAGGTCGAATCCCCGGCGTGCGACGAGCTCAGCGACTAGCTGGCTCACCCTTTCCTCGGTGGGCATCGGCATATGGGCGGCTCCTGGTTCAGTTGTGACGCGATCGGAAATTTCTACGCCGAAGGTCTAGCGTAACGCGCCACGAGAGTGTAAAGGACCGACGGCCAAGCGTCGCGCACCGGTCCACCCCGCGGGCCAGGACGTGTCGCGCCACCGTGAGCGCGGCCGCGCGGATCTGGCACGATGGTGCACGTGCCTTTCCGCCATACCGCCCCGCCGAGCGCCGGGCGACCTTCCGGCATACGCTCCGACCGGCACGAATCCCACCCGGTGCCGGTCGAGGCCGCCCACCCGCTCATCCCGGCCGGTCCGGAGGCCGTGAACCGGCCGTATCCGCCACGCGCACAACAGCTTCCGGCCACCCTCTGGCGCCGTCGCTCCGTGTTCCGGCTCGCCGGTGCGGGGGTGCTGGCCGTTCCGGTGGTCGCCGCGCTCGCGGGCTGCGCCGAGGACGACACCGTGCACGACCCCGATCCGCTCGCCGCCCAGGAAGTGCTGGCTCGCGCCGACGCCGCCGCCGCGACGGCCGCCATCGCGCTGGCCCCGCAGTCGAGCGCCGCGCTGCGCACCGTCGCGACCGAGCGCACCGCGCACGCCGAGGCGCTGCGCGCCGAGATCGACCGGGTGATCGGCGTCTACGGCGACGGCACCACCCCCGTGCACCGCACC
Organism: Nocardia sp. NPDC059177; assembly: GCF_042755165.1. Classification (NCBI taxonomy): domain Bacteria; kingdom Bacillati; phylum Actinomycetota; class Actinomycetes; order Mycobacteriales; family Nocardiaceae; genus Nocardia; species Nocardia sp. NPDC059177. Next base: position 173,255 of record NZ_JBHZBX010000013.1, read on the forward strand.
GGCACGGTCATCGTGCCCGGCCCCGACGGCATGCCCGTGCTCGCCGCCGAGGTCGAGGCGGCTGCCCAGCAGCCCGGCACCGTCGCCCAGCTGCGCGATCAGCTGGTGCGATCCCAGCAGGCCGCCGCCGCGCTGGCCCGCACCGAATCCGGGTATCGCGCGGGGCTGTTGGCGTCGATCAGTGCCGCCTGCGCGGCCGAGGCAGGAGTGCTGCTGACATGACCGAGCAACGTCAGGCCCTGCAGGCCGCCCTCGACAGCGAGTACGCGGCCGTCTACTCCTACGGCGTGATCGCCGCCTACGCCAATACCGACCGGGCGGGTCTGGTCGCCGAGTTCAGCGCCGCGCACCGCGCCCGCCGGGACGCCACTGTCGACCTGCTGGAGACCGGTGGCACCGAACCCGAGGCCGCGGACGCTGCCTATGCGCCACCGTTCCCGGTGGACGACCCGATCCCGGCCGCCAACCTCGCCGTAGCCGTCGAATCCGATTGCGCCGCAGCGTGGCTGGCCGTCGCCGAGCAGGCCACCGACGAATCGGTGCGCACCGTGGCCACCGAGGCACTGACCGAATCCGCCGTCCGCCGGGCCCGCTGGCAGGCGATCCTGGGCGCGAACCCGGTCACCGTGAGCTTCCCTGGCCGCGCCTGACCGAACCCGGCATACGGCCCCGGTGTTCGGCCGCCGCGATCAGGCGACGGCCGAACCTCCTGGCACCTACGGGCGCATCGTGTAGGCGCCGTCGTAGGACGCCACCTGCTGCCACACCCGGTCGAACCGCGCGGTGTCGGCGACCGGGCTGCGCAGTGCGCCGACCGCCCAGGCGCGCTGTCCCTCGGTGACCGACGGCTTGCCGAGCAGCGCGGTCGCGTGGGTGTTGAAGTCGCGGATCTGGAAGTCGAAGATCTGGTCGAGGACGTCGCGGTCCAGGCCGGTGAGCTCGGCCTGTTCGAGGATCAGCTGGCCGTAGACCACCGTGGAGAACAGGTGGCCGATGGTCAGCATGAAGTCCAGGTCCTTCTGCTGATCGGCGTCGGGCGCCGCGGTGAGCAGCAGGGTGCGCAGCGCCTGGGCCTGCTCGTAGAACCGGCCGACGTTCGGCACGCTCGCGGCCTGCTCGTAGGCCGGGGTCCAGTCGGCGAACTGCACCTTGCCCGCACCGCGTGCCGGCCCCTGCTGCCAGAAGAACTCCTGGTCACCGGGTGCCAGGTCGGTACCGATGGCCGGGTACTCGGCCGGGTTGAGCAGGTAGTTCGGCATGAACTTCAGGATCTGGCCGACATTGACGTGCACCGTGCCCTCGAGCCGGGGCAGGTGGTTGATGTAGCGGGAGGCCTGTGCGAAGTAGGTGGCCTTCTCGAAACCCTTGGCCGCCAGCACATCCAGCAGCAGGGTCATCGCGACCTCGCCCTCGGAGGTCACCTTGGACTTGGTCATCGGGTTGAACAGCAGGTAGCGGCGGTCGTCCAGGGAGGCGCTGCGGAAGTAGTCCACGGCGCGGTCGCTGAACAGTTTCATCGCGATCAGACGCGCGTAGGCGTCGACGAAATTGCCGCGCACGTGGGCGAAGTCGGTGACCGGGTTGCCGTAGAGGATGCGGTTGTTGGCGTGGGTGATGGCCTCGAAGAACGAGTGCTCGACCATGCCGATGCTGCCGTGGCAGAGGTTGAACTTGCCGACGTTGACGGTGTTGAGCGCGGCCGAGAACGCCTCGGGGCCCTCGTGCAGCACATCGGCGGCGGTGACCGGGTAGTTCTCCAGCCGGAAGTGGCTGACATACATCTGCCCGTGGATGACGCTTTCGATCAGGTGGTAGTCGTCGTGGCGGCTGTCGGCGGCGAACCAGATGTAGCCCTCGGCGCCCTCGACATCGCCGCGGCGGGAGAACACCGACACCATCGAGGCGACATTGCCGTTGCCGATGTAGTACTTCTCACCGCTGGCGCGGAACAGGATGCCCGCCTCGGCGTCGGCGCTGCCGGGTTCGCTCGGGGTGAGGATCAGGTCGGTGTTGTAGATGTCGGCGCCGTGCTCGCGCTCGGACAGCGCGAACGCCATCACCTGGCCCGCGTCGAGGTCGGCGGCGGCCTTGCGCTTGGCGATCTCGTTGTCGCTCTGCCAGATCGGGCCGAGGCCGAGGATGGTCACCTGCTCGGCGTACCAGTAGGCCAGGCCGTAGAAGCCGAAGATCTCGGCCAGCGCCGCGTTGCGGGCGGCGTCCCAGCGCTTGTCGGGGTTGCCGTCGGCGTAGGCGGCCGGGGTCAGGAAGGTCGCGAACAGTTTCTCCTTCGCGACGAAGTCGAGGAATTCCTGGGTCCAGACCGCGTCGCGGTCGTCGGCCAGCAGCTGCGCCAGACCCTTGGACTCGAAGAACTCGATGGTGGCGCGCAGCAGCCGCCGCGTCTCGGCATCGAAGTGCTGCGGGTCGTAGGTGGCGGGATTGAACAGCAGGCTGGGCGAACTCGTCATGGAGTCAACCTATCAGCGCCACCCCCGCCGCCGAGCCTTCTACCTGCAGGTTTCCCCTACGTAAGCGTAAGTTGACGCCACTGTCAGAACATCAGCTCGCCGATCATGCCGGTGCGGGTGCCGATGATGCCGCCGCCCGCGTCGAATTCCACGCGCAGCTCGTAGAGGCCGAAGTGGCCGAGCAGCAGCTGGGGTTCGCCGAAGGTCAGCGCGGCGACGTCGTGGCGGCGGAACCAGCCGAGGATCATCGCGCGCATCGTGGCGTAGCGGCTCTGCTGGTCGGTCAAGGGATGCAGCAGGTTCGCGGCGGTGTCGATGACCAGCGCGGCCACCGCCGGATCGGCGCCGGGCGCGCGCACCTCGTGGTCGGTGACCGCGAAGTAGCGCCAGCCCGCGTCGTCGGGCACGGCGGCCCAGCCGAGGTTGCCGCCCAGGTCGGCGGCACCGGCCACGAGCACGGTGACGACATTGTTCGGGTGTGCGGTGCCGCTGAGGTCCACCCGGTCGGCGGCCAGGTGCGCGGCGCCGTGCTCGCGGGCGAGCGCGCGCAGCGTGGTGGCGCCCGACCCGTCCCGGTGTACCCAGGTCCAGATCCGGTGTTCGCTGTCGTAGCGGCCGATCTCGGCGACGGCCACGCGCCGGTCCGGCACCTCGACCAGATCCTCGGCGGCGTACATCGGCTCCCACCACAGGCTCGTGGCGTCGGCGCTGCCGCGCAGTGAGCCACGGCCACCGATCGTGATCGCCGCGGGTGCGGCCAGCGCGGCGAGCAGCGTATCGGGGACGAACGGCGGAATCCGCTCGTGCCGGGGCTCCGGCAGGGTCGCGGGGACGGCGGCCAGACCGGCGTCGACGATGTCGGCGGCGACGAGACGGTCCGCGCTGTCGACCCGGGCGATCAACCGGAAGCCTTGCGGCAGTGACACTTCCAGGCCGTCCGCACTCGCCCGCACGGTGGCGTGATGACGGCGGGCATAGCCTTCCACCACCGACCGCGCTCCCCCGCCCGGCAGCATCGCGGCGGCGGCCCGCACGACACCGGCCACCGCACCGGGATCGGGTGTGGCGCACGGCACCTGCTCGTCCTCGACGACCAGGTAGGCGTAGGCGCGACCGCCGTAGTTGAACTTGGTCATCCCGCGCGCGCCGAGCACACCCATCGCGATGATCGACAGGTGGTCGGCGGCCAGCATCGGGTCGGGGAACCCGGCGAGGTCGAGCAGGTCGGTCGTGAATTCCGGGATCGCCTCACGTAATCCGATCTCCCGCAACCGCACCGACGCCGCGACACCCGACATACCGGCGAGCGCGGGCTTCGCCCACGCCCACTGAAAGGTCAGATCCTCGGCGAAGGTCCCGATCTCACCGGAATCGGCGAACTCCCGCTCACCGATCCAGACCCGGCCCGCCCGGTGGTCCAGCCGGGTACGACCGGGATCAACCTGCTGCTGGAATACCGAATACTGCTCGATCGCCCCGCCGAGAAACCCCCGCGCCAACCGCAACAGCGCATCGCTGAACGTGTCCACCCGCTCGAAGTTATCAGCCCGGTGCCAGTGAATGCTGTACTGGCACCGGGTCGTTCATCTTCCTGTAAAGAGCGGTACCGACCTCAGCCGCGGATCTTCGCGGTTACTGCGGCGACGGCGTCTTCGGCGGGGATTTCCTCGGCTTCGCCGGTGAAGCGGTTGCGTAGTTCGACCTTGCCGTCGGCCCAGCCGCGGCCGATCACCAGGATCCAGGGCATGCCGAGCAGTTCGGCGTCCTTGAACTTGACGCCGGGTGAGGCGGTGCGGTCGTCGAAGAGGACCTCGAGGCCCTGTTTGTCGAGGCCGGCGACGACCTGCTCGGCGCCTTCGCGGGCGGCGGCGTCCTTGTTGGCGATGACGACGTGCACGTCGAAGGGGGCGATCTCGGCGGGCCAGCGCAGGCCCTTGTCGTCGTGCTGCTGTTCGGCGATCACCGCGACCAGCCGGGACACGCCGACACCGTAGGAGCCCATGGTGAGCCGGACCGGCTTGCCGTTCTCGCCGAGCACGTCGACATCGAAGGCATCGGTGTACTTGCGGCCGAGCTGGAAGATGTGGCCGATCTCGATACCGCGGGCCGCCACCAGCACACCGGCGCCGTCGGGCGAGGGATCGCCGTCGCGGACCTCGGCGGCCTCGATGGTGCCGTCGGGGGTGAAGTCGCGACCGGCCACCAGGCCGATCACGTGCTTGCCCTGGGTGTCGGCGCCGGTGATCCACGCGGTGCCCGCGACCACGCGCGGATCGACCAGGTAGCGAACACCGTTGGCCTGCAGCGCCTTCGGGCCGATGTAGCCCTTCACCAGGAAGGGGTTGGCGGCGAAGTCGGCGTCGGTGAGCAGTTCCACCTCGGCGGGTTCGACGGAGGCCTCGAGGCGCTTGTCGTCGACCTCGCGGTCACCGGGCAGGCCGATGCCGAGGATCTCGGTCTTGCCGTCGGGGTGGCGCAGCTTGACCATCACGTTCTTGAGCGTGTCGGCCGCGGTGACGGTGCGGTCGAGCACCTTCGCCGCGTTGGCCCAGTCGACCAGGGTCGCGATGGTGGGGGTGTTCGGGGTGTCGTGCTCGACCGCGGCGGGCAGGCCGTCGATCGGCAGAGCCGGGGGCGCGGGAGTGACCACGGCCTCGACATTGGCCGCGTAGCCGGACTCCACGCAGCGCACGTAGGTGTCCTCGCCGACCGGGCTCTCGGCCAGGAATTCCTCGGAGGCGCTGCCGCCCATGGCACCGGAGGTGGCGGCCACGATCACGTACTGCACGCCGAGACGCTCGAAGATGCGCTGGTAGGCCGCGCGGTGGGTGGCGTAGCTGGTGGCCAGGCCGTCGTCGTCGAGGTCGAAGGAGTAGGAGTCCTTCATGACGAACTCGCGCCCGCGCAGGATGCCGGCGCGGGGACGTTCCTCGTCGCGGTACTTGGCCTGGATCTGGTAGAGCGTGACCGGCAGATCCTTGTAGGAGTTGTACTCACCCTTGACGGTGAGCGCGAACAGTTCCTCGTGGGTGGGGCCGAGCAGGTAGTCGCCGCCCTTGCGGTCCTGCAGGCGGAACAGGGCGTCGCCGTATTCGGTCCACCGGTTGGTGGTCTCGTAGGGCTCGCGCGGCAGCAGCGCGGGCAGGGAGATCTCCTGGGCGCCGGTGGCGTCCATCTCCTGGCGCACCACGTCCTCGATCCGGCGCAGCGTGCGCAGACCCAGCGGCAGCCACGAGTACACGCCGGGGGCGACGCGGCGGACGTAGCCGGCGCGAACGAGCAGTTTGTGGCTGGGCACCTCGGCGTCGGCGGGATCGTCTCGCAGGGTGCGCAGGAACAGGCGGGAGAGGCGGGTGATCACGGATGCACAGCGTAGTCCCTGGTCCGGACGGGCTCACAACGGATTACCATCCCACCGCCCGGCCCGCCCATCTCCGCAACCGAAATGACACTGGAATACCCAATTGACACTGCGCTCAATCGTAGATTACGAAATCATCATGGTCTTTGCCCGATCGAATACTCTCGGCATAGGTTGCACGGTGCGTCCAATTCGCGTTGGCACCGAATAAGCAGTTGACCTGCTGATACCGCTACACCCTTGCGAGAGGTCCGATATGACCGTCACGAAATCCTTCCCCCGACGTTGCCTCACGGTGCTCACCGGTGCCGTTCTGGTGAGCGCCGCCATGGCAGGCTGCACCAAGACCGAAACCACCGAGCCCGGCGACCTGCTCCAGTCGCTGCGCGAAAAAGGCGTCGTCACCGTGGGTTTCGCCGGCGAGGCACCGTACTCGTTCGAGGCGGACGGCTTGCTCACCGGGGCCACCGTCGCCCTGCATCGGGAGATCTTCGGCAATCTCGGCATCGAGACCGTCGACGGCGTGCAGACCGAATTCGGCGCGCTGATCCCCGGCCTGCAAGCACGGCGATTCGACGCGGTGAGCGCCGGAATGTCGATCCTGCCCAAGCGCTGTGAGCAAGCCTCGTTCAGCGAACCGGAATTCATGTACACCACCGCGCTCATGGTGAAACCCGGTAATCCGCTGAACCTCACCGATATGCAATCCGTCCAGGCCAGCGGCGCGAAAATGGCCGCGATGACCGGTGCCATCGAATCGGACTACGCGGCGGCCCTCGGCATCGACGCCACGCTGGTCGGCACCCCACAGGACGGGATGGACGCAGTCACGTCCGGCCGCGCCGATGTGTTCGCGCTCACCGCGATCTCGCTGAACTGGCTGAAGGACCACAACCCGGACACGGCGGTCGAGGTGACCGACTCGTTCGTGGCGGTGATCGACGGCAAGCCGCAGATCGGCGCGGGTGGCACGGTGTTCCGGACCAGCGACCCGGAGCTGCTCGCCGCCTACAACACCGAGCTGAAGAAGATCACCTCCGACAAGGAGAAGTACCTGTCCATCGTCGGGGAGTTCGGCTTCACCGAACGCGAGCTGCCCGACCCGGAGTACACCACCGCCAAGCTGTGCGAGGGCGAGATCTGATCCACGCATGAGCAATCTCGACGCGTTCCTCGATGCCCTCCCCGCCCTGTGGGAGGGCATCGTGGTGACGCTGGAACTCACGGTCGGCGGCGCGCTGCTCGCGTTCGTCCTGGCGTTGGTGCTCGGCACGACGGTGCGGGTGCGCAATCTCGCCGCGCGCGGCAGCGCCCGCGTGCTGATCGAATTCTTCCGCGGCACCTCACTGCTGGTGCAGATCTTCTGGCTGTTCTATGTGCTGCCGCTGCTCGGCTACAAGCTGGACCCGGTGTTCTGCGGGATCCTGGCGCTGGGCCTGAACTACGGCGCCTACGGTGCCGAGGTGGTGCGCGGGGCGCTCAACGCGGTGCCGCGCGCGCAGTTCGAGGCGGCGGTCGCGCTGAGTTTCAGTCCGTGGCAACGGATGCGGCGGGTGCTGTTCCCGCAGGCGTGGGCGCTGATGCTGCCGTCGCTCACCAATCTGCTGGTCCACCTGCTCAAAGGCACTGCGTTGGCCTCCTACATCACCCTGCACGATCTCACCTATGAGATCGGCCAGCTGCGCACGACCACCAGCGACACGCTGTTCTCCTTCGGCATCGGTTTGGTGATCTACTTCGTGCTCGCCTATCTGCTCACCTTGGGGATGAACCTGCTCGAAACCCGTGCCAAGACCAAGCTCGGCCGCGGCGCCTCCCTCAAAGAGGTGCTGAGCCTGGCGCCCGACGAGACGAAGGCGGCGCCATGACCGTGCAATGGAGCTGGGAACGGGCCCGCGAGGCACTGCCGGTGCTGTGGGACGGGTTCCAGATCACCCTGCTGGCGACGCTGCTGGGCTTCGCGCTCGCGGCGGTGCTCGGGTTGATCATCGCGATGATCCGGCAGTCGATGCCGCGCTGGATCGCGGCACCGGTGCACGCGGTCAGCGAGTTCGTCCGGCTGACGCCGCTGGTGGTGCAGCTGTTGTTCGCCTACACGCTGCTCACCCAGTTCTCGGCGCTGCAGATCGGTGTCGTGGTGCTTGGCATCCACTATTCGAGCTATCTCGCCGAGGTGTACCGGGCCGGGATCGAGTCGGTGCCGAAGGGCCAGTGGGAGGCGGCCAGGGCGTTGTCGTTGCCGCCGCTGCGCACCTGGCGCGCGGTGGTGCTGCCGCAGGCGATCCGGGCCAGCCTGCCTGCGCTGGGTACCAACGCGGTCTCGATGTTCAAGGACACCCCGTTCCTGTTCGCCATCTCGGTCGTCGAATTGGTGACCGCCGCACAGCAGTTCGGGGCACGCAACTTCGCCTACCTGGAGGCGATCACGCTGGCCGGGGTGTTCTTCCTGGTCGCCAGCTACCCGACCGCCGTGCTGATCAGAAGACTGGAGAAGCGACTTGCCTACTACTGACGAGATGATCCGATTCGATCAGGTGGTCAAACGCTTCGGCGAGCTCACCGTGCTCGACCACCTCGATTTCAGTGTCCGCCGCGGCGAGAAGGTGACCTTGATCGGGCCGTCGGGCTCGGGCAAGACCACCATCCTGCGGCTGCTGATGACCCTGGAGAAGATCAGCGACGGCGTGATCTGGGTCGGCGGCCAACCGCTCACCCACACCGAACGCCACGGAAAGCTGGTGCCCGCCACGGAGAAACAGCTGCGCGCCGCGCGCACCAAGATCGGCATGGTGTTCCAGCAGTTCAACCTGTTCCCGAACATGACGGTGCTGGAGAACATCACCGAGGCACCGATCCACGTGCTCGGCAAATCCAAGGACGAAGCCCGCAAGCGCGCCCGGCATCTCCTGGATGTGGTCGGCCTGGCCGACAAGGCGGACGCGCATCCCTCCCAGCTCTCCGGCGGGCAGCAGCAGCGGGTGGCGATCGCGCGCTGCTGTGCGATGGATCCCAAGGTCATGCTGCTCGACGAGGTGACCTCGGCGCTGGACCCGGAGCTGGTCGGTGACGTCCTCGACGTGCTGCGCACCATCGCCGAAACCACCGACATCACCATGCTGATCGTCACCCACGAGATGCGGTTCGCCCGCGAGGTGTCGGATCGGGTGCTGATGTTCGACCGGGGCCGCATCATCGAACAGGGGCCACCCGAGCAGATCTTCGAGGCCCCGACCAACGAGCGGACCCGCAAGTTCCTCGAAGCCGTGCGCTGACCCGCGCCGACACGGCGGAAGGCGGCGCACTAGCGTTGACGCTCGTGCTGGTGCTGCTGCCTCCCTCCGAAACCAAGTCCGACGGCGGATCGGGCGCGCCCCTCGAACTGGCCGATCTGGCGATGCCGCAGCTCACCGCGGTACGCGACAAGCTGGTCACCGAGGTGGTGCAGCTGGCCGCCGACCCGGCGGCCACCGCGACGGTGCTCGGCCTGGGCAAGAGCGCCGATGCCGAGGTCGCCCGCAATGCCGCGCTGCGCACCTCCCCCACCCGGCCCGCGCTGGAGCGCTACACCGGTGTCCTCTACGACGCGCTCGACGCCGCGTCGTTCACCAAGGCGCAGCGGGCCAAGGCCTACGCGCGTCTGGGCATCGGTTCGGCGCTGTTCGGCGCGATCCGGGCCGGTGACGCGATTCCGGCCTACCGGCTCTCCGGTGGATCCAAGCTGCCCGGTCTGCCGACCTTGTCGGCGCTGTGGCGTGAGGTGCTGCCCGATGCCCTCTACGCCGAGGCCGCGGGCGAGCTCGTCGTCGATCTGCGTTCGGGCACCTATCAGCAGCTCGGCCGGGTGCCCGGCGCGGTCACCGCCAATGTGCTCACCGAGCATGCCGACGGTTCACGCACCGTGGTCAGCCATTTCAACAAGCATCACAAGGGGCTGCTGGCGCGCGCCCTGGTGCTCACCCGCGCCGAACCGGCCGATATCCGGGCGGTGGCGCGGGTGGCGAACAAGGCGGGGTTGCGCACCGAGATCGCCTCGCCCACCGAACTTCTCATCATCACCTAGGCGGGCAGGCCGGTCAGGGCGCGGGCGAGACCAGTTGCAGCAGGTTGCCGCAGGTGTCGTCGCAGACCGCGGTGACGACCGGGCCGGTGGCCAGCGGTGCTTGGGTGAAGACCACCCCGCGATCGAGCAGCCGGCGGTATTCGGCCTCGACGTCGTCGACGGCGAAGGACATCACCGGGATGCCGTCGGCGCTCAGTGCGGTCTTGTACGCCTTCGCGGCCGGATGCTGGTCGGGTTCGAGCAGCAGTTGGGTGCCCTCGACGTCGGCGGGTGAGACCAGCGTCAGCCAGAAGTACTCGCCGAGGGGCACCTTGTCCTCGAGCTGGAAGCCGAGTACGTCGACGTAGAAGGCCAGGGCCTTGTCCTGGTCGTCGACGAAGACGCTGGTCACACCGATGCGGATCATGTGTCCTCCTGAGGTATCGGCCATCGCCGCCCGATCTCGCCCAGTGGCGTGAAATCGGCGTGATGGAACTTGTATCGACCTGCCCGGCGGGTGCGGACCAGCCCGGCGTCCTCGAGCACACCCAGGTGCTGGGTGATCGCCTGCCGGGACGAACTGATGCCGTATTTGCTGACCAGCCTGGCACACAGTTCGAACAGGGTCTGCCCGTCCCGGTCGGCGAGTTCGTCGAGCAGTGCGCGCCGGGTCGGGTCGGCCAGCGCGGCGAAGATGTCGGTCACGGCTGGTCCTCCCGTCTGCTTCGACAATAGGCAAGTGGTGACTTGCCTGTCAAGGTTGGCCACCCTTGTCAGTGGCCGGGTACGCCGATAGCGTTGGGCCCCATGGTGTCCTGGGGTGCGCTGCTGTCGTTCGCGGGTCTGGCCTTCCTGATGGTCGCCGTGCCGGGACCCAGCGTGTTGTTCACGATCAGCCGCGCGCTCACCACAGGGCGGCGCTCGGCACTGCTGACCGTGGTCGGCAACTCGGTGGGGATATACGTGCAGGTCGTCGCGGTGGCGTTCGGGCTCGGCGCGGTCGTCGTCGCCTCGTCGACGGCGTTCACCGCGATCAAGGTTGTCGGCGCGGCCTATCTGATCTATCTCGGCGTCCAGGCGATCCGGCATCGCGGAGCGCTGCGGGCCTCGTTCCACGCCGAGGCGCCGGCGGGTACCCGCGGTGCCGCGGCGGTGGTGCGGGACGGTTTCGTGGTCGGGTTCGCCAACCCCAAATCCATCGTGTTCCTGGCGGCGCTGCTGCCGCAGTTCGTCGACCCCGCCGCGGGCTCGGTGCAGCGGCAGATGCTGATCCTCGGCCTGTGCATCCCGATCTTCGGCTTGATCCTCGACTCGCTGTGGGCGCTGGCCGCCGGGTCGGCGCGATCCTGGTTCGCGCGTTCGCCGCGGCGCCTCGCCGTGGTCGGCGGCACCGGCGGACTGGTCATGATCGGCATGGGCGCCTCCCTCGCGCTGACCGGGCGCAAAGACTGAATGGTCAGGCAGTCGCCGCCGTGAGGTCGGCGAGTTCGGCGGCCAGATTGGCGCGGGCGCGCTGTTCGTAGCGGTCGTGGGCGAGCGCGGTGCGGTAGAGGCGGGGCTGGCGGGCCAGATTGCGCAGCACCGAGGCGCGGCCAGCGCGGAACAGATCGTCGGGGACGTGGGAGTACTCCGCGCGCACGGCCACCGCGTAAGCGGCGTACGCCTCGGGCGTGCCGCCGAGGACGACGAGGTCGGCGTCGCAGAGCACCGCGCCGTTCGCGTCGCCCGCCTCGGGATCGTGGCCCCGGGTCAGCACCACCAGCCGGACCACCTCGCCCACCAGTGCCGGTGTGGCGCCGAGAGATTCGAGGATATCGCGGCCCAGGTCGGCGCTGCGCTCTTCGTTGTCGGCGCGGTCGACGGCGTAGATCGCGTCATGGAAGAACGCCGCGTACCGGACCGCGGTGATATCGCTTGCGGCGGCCGACAATTCGTCGATCGCTTCGAGCATCGCACCCAGATGCGTACCGGTGTGATAGCGGCGGTGCGGTTCGGCGTAACGGGCGATGATCCCGGCGCCGATGGGCGCGGTATCCGCACCCGCCAGGGCGGTCCAGCGGTCCAGCAGATCCAGCGACGGCAACGACATACGATCCAGTGTCGGCATCGCGCCGGACCGCGGCAACCCCCTTGTCCTGGTGTCACCGGCGGGCCCGCGCGTCGATGCGGCGGCAGGTGGCCACGAAAGCCGTTGCCGGGTCACGGAATCCGCGTACAGGACCGGCGACGTCGAATGGCGGAATGCGCGGGTGTCGTCACGTGTTCTGCAGAAGCGTGACCGATACCGCAGTGCTCTCCGACGAATTGAAGGCCTACCTCGACGACGAACGGGTCTATGCCACCGTCGCCACCCTGGGCGCCAACGGGCACCCCCATCTCACCGTGGTCTGGATCAAACGCGAGGGCGAGGACCTGGTGTTCTCCACCACCGTCGCGCGCCGGCAGGCCAAGAACCTGGCCAGGGACCCGCGGATCACCGTGATGGTGAACCCGCCGGATCGCCCGTTCCTCTACGCCGAGATCCGGGGCACCGCGACCACCACGCCCGATCCGGAGCGCGCGCTCCCCGACGAGATGTCGCTGAAGTACACCGGCAAGCCCTACCGCGAGTTCAACCCGGCATCCGAACACGACGCCGAACGGGTCGTCGTGCGGGTCACCCCGCGCAAAGTCGCCGGCCGCCTCTGAGCCACACGGCCCGGCGGGGTCAGCTCCTCTGGGCCTCCTCCTGGGCGTGCTGGGCCTGCACCAGCTGCTGCGGGGTGAACCGCAGCGTCAGCGCGACCAGGCCGGCCAGCACGGCGAGCCCGGCGCAGACCAGCAGCACCAGGGTGTAGCCGCTGTTGAGCGCGTCGATCTGGGCCGGCGTCATATCGGCGGCCTTGCCGTCGGTGCCGCCCAGCGACAGTGTGCGCGAGGCCGCGATCGGGCTGAGCAGGCCGATCGCGATCGGGGTCGCGAGGTTCATGAACATCTGACCGACCGCCGAGAGCGGGCCGATGTTCGACGGCGGCACACCGACCAGGACACACAGCGGGGCGAGCACCATCGCCACCCCGACACCGAAGCCGATCACCAGCAGCAGCGGCAGCAGTGTCGACAGGTACTCCACGTGACTGTCCAGGGTCGACCCGAACAGCAGTCCCGCCGCCAGCACCGACGTGGCACCGGCCAGCAGCCAGCGTGGCGCGACGGCCAGCGCCGCCTTGGACGCCAGCGCACCGCCGACACCGATACCGATGGTGAACGGGATGGAGGCGATACCGGCCTGCAGCGGGCTGTAGCCGAGCACGTTCTGCAGCAGCTGGGCGACGAAGAAGGTCATCGCGCCGAGCACGGCACCGGCCAGGAAGATCAGCGCGAAGGTGGCGACCCGGTCGCGGGTGTCGAACAACGACCACGGCAGCAGCGGATCGGACTCGCGGCGCTCGGTGAGCACGAAGACGATCAGCAGCGCGAAACCACCGAGCAGCGACCCGAGGATCACCGGGCTGGTCCAGCCCATCGCCGGTCCCTCGGTCGCGCCGAACACGATGGTCGCGCAGGCCAGCGTGCCCAGGATCGCGCCCTTGATGTCGAGCGGGGTGCGGTGGTGGGCGGTGTCGGACAGTTTGTAGACCGCGCCGAGCACGATCAGCGCGCCGATCGGCACATTGATCAGGAAGATCCAGCGCCAGGAGAACTCGGTGAGCGCGCCGCCGACGACCAGGCCACCGACCGAGCCGATCCCGGCCATCGAACCGACGATCGCGATCGCCTGGTTGCGGGCCGGACCGGGCGCGAACGTCGTCGCGACCAGCGCGAACGCGGTCGGCGCCGCGATGGCGGCACCGGCGCCCTGGAAGGCGCGCGAGATCAGCAGCATCGCCTCACCGGTGGCCAGACCACACGCCAGGGAGGCGGCGGTGAACAGCCCGACACCGTAGATGAGCATCCGTTTGCGGCCGAACGCGTCACCGAGACGACCGCCGAGCAGCATCAGACCCGCGAAGGTGAGGCCATAGGAGGTCACCGTCCACGCGCTGCCCGAACTGGACAGCCCCATCTCCTCCTGCAGCCGCGGCAGCGCGAAGATCACGACGGTGCCGTCGAGCACGACCATGAGCTGCAAGCCGCTCAGTACGAGGATGGCGAGGCCGAAGGCCCGCTTCGTCACCGGATACTGCATCGTCGCAGCGGGTTTATCGAGCACAGCGAGGCAGTGTAGTTGGCCGGGGAAGCTAGTCGAGGCCGAAGCCCGCCGTCGGGCCGATGACGATGATCGCCGGCGGGCGGATGCCCTCGGACTTGACCGCCGCCGCCACCGTGCCCAGATCCGCGCGCACCACCCGCTGGGTGCGCAGGGTGCCCTCCTGGATGATCGCCGCCGGCGTCTCGGCCGCCCGGCCACCGTCGAGCAGCGCGGCCGCGAACTTGTCGATCCGCTCGACCGCCATCATCAGCACCAGGGTGCCGCGCAGTTTGGCCAGCGCGGGCCAGTCGACCAGGGAGTCCGGGTGATCGGGCGCCACGTGCCCGCTGACCACGACGAACTCGTGGGTGACGCCGCGATGGGTCACCGGGATACCGGCCGCGCCGGGCACCGAGATGGGGCTGGTGATGCCGGGCACCACCGTCACCGGGATACCCGCCTCGGCGCAGGCCTCGAGTTCCTCGTAGCCGCGGCCGAACACGTACGGATCGCCGCCCTTGAGCCGGACGACGAACTTGCCGGCCTTCGCGCCATCGACGAGCGCCTGGTTGATCGCCTCCTGCGCCATGGACCGGCCGTAGGGGATCTTGGCGGCGTCGATCACCTCGACGTGCGGGCCGAGTTCGGCGAGCAGTTCCGGCGGGGCCAGCCGGTCGGCGACCACCAGGTCGGCGCGGGCGAGCAGCCTGCGGCCGCGCACGGTGATCAGGTCGGGATCGCCGGGACCGCCGCCGACCAGGGCGACGCCCGGGGTCACCGGTTCGGAATCGTCGGTGACCACCCCGGATTGCAGCGCCTCGAGCAGTCCGTTGCGCACCGCGGCCGAGCGGCGGTGCGCGCCGCCGGCCAGCACACCGAGGGTCAGTCCGTCGTAGCGGGCGGTGGCCGGGGTGACCGCGGTTCCGTCGCGGGCGATGTCGGCGCGCACGCAGAACACCCGCTTGGCGCTGGCCTCGGCGACGACGGCGGCATTGGTCGCTGGTTCGTCGGTGCACGCCATCGCGTACCAGGCCTCGTCCAGGTCGCCGTCGGCGTATTCGCGCAGTTCGACACTGATCTGGCCCGCGGTGGCCATCCCCTCGACCGCGGGTGTCACCGCCCGGCTGATCACGTGCACATCCGCGCCCGCGGCCACGAGCAGACCCAACCGGCGCTGGGCGACGGTCCCGCCGCCGACCACGACCACTCTGCGTCCACGCAGATCGAGCCCGACCAGGTAGTTCGGGTCGCCGGCGGGCGGGGTCGCTGCGGTGTCAGAGGTGTTCGGCACAGTCGCTCAGCCTAGTTGCTGTGCCACCGACGACCGAACGCACCCGCCGCCGCGGACCGACGCGGCCGACGGTGACGCCCGCCGGGCTCCGAACACAGCCACCGCGACCAGACGAAGACAGCCACCGTGGCACCCACCATGCTCCGAACCACCCCGCCGCGGCTGGACGGGCACGCCCGGGGTCGCCGGGCTCCGAACGCAACCACCGTCTGCACCATTGGCCCAGCCGCGTTCGCCGGGACCGGGGTCGGGACGAGCCGGGCCCAGGCGCGGGCGAGGGCTCCCCTGTCCACCGGGTCTGGCGATCGCTCGCTCAGCCGATGTAGGGCCGGTCCTGCACCCAGTGGAATCCGGTGCCGCGCAACGGGAAACTGGCCAGGTCCAGGCGCGTGAGGGCGATCGTCACCGCGCGACCGTCGAGTTCGCCGCGCAAGAGCAGCTGATCGGTGTCCGGCCGCTCGGTGGTGAATGTCGCGTAGGGAGCGGGGTTCTGGCCGGGCTCGGTGGGCGCGAGCATCAAGGCCATCGTGTGGGCGGCCGGGTCGACGGTGGCCAGCGCGGGCACGATCGTGTCGTCCATGCGCTGGTAGCCCGCCGAGCCGACGTCGACGACCAGCCGCTGCCAGCGCGTCGGATCGGTCGTCAGCGGCGGCAGCGGCGCGCCGTCGACGGTGAACGCGGTGACGTCCCAGATGCCGTAGAGCTCGGGTTTCGGTGCGCCGCCGCCGTATTCGTTCCAGCTCCGGATCCCGATGTACACGCATCCGGTCACGACCCACAGCGCCAGCACGAGCTGCGCCACGCCCGCCCAGCGGTTCGCGCGGGCCGAGGTGAACAACGGTGGCTGGGTCATCGGCTCCGAGGCGCGTTGCAGTACCAGCACATTCGCCAGCCGGCGCGCCTGCGGCACCAGCAGCACCAGGCTCATCAGCAGCAGATGGCCGGACAGCAGCTTCACCGGCACGCCGAAGGTCATGTTCAGCAGGAACACCTGGGCCATGCTGATCACGCTCAGCATGGCGCCCAGGGTGGCGGTGCGCGGCCAGAACAGCAGCAACCCGGCCACCACCTCGGCCAGCCCCAGCGACATCTGATACACCGGCGACGAGCCGACCTGGGTCCACAGCATCGCCATCGGGCTGAGATCGCCGACGCGGGTGAGCAGCGTGGTCAGCGCGGGCTCGGGCATCTGGGTGGGAATGAGCTTGGCGAAACCGTAGAACAGCATCTGCCCGCCGACCGCCAGCCGCAGCCCGGTCAGCGCCCAGCTGCCCAGCCGCGGATAGGCGCGCCTGCGCCGGTCCAGCACCGACCACACGAGCGTGACCACCAGCGCGGCCACCAGCACCAGGCCGAGCTGGATCCAGATCGCGGCCAGGTCGCCGCTACCGGTCAGCACGACCTCGGCGCGCACCCCGAATACGTGCTCGCCGATCCAGCGGCTCACCGGTGCCAGCGCGAGGATCTGCCAGGCGACGGCGTCCTCGGGCATCCACTCGACCAGCAGACCGACGAAAACGAACGTTATCTGCGCCATCCACAGACAGAACAGGCCCAGATAGGCCACCGTGAAGCGGAATGCGAGCAGTGTGGCCGGACGCCAGCTCGGCGCCGGTGGCGGTGGATCCGCCAGATCGTCGTGCACGTGTTCCGCGGTCGCCGTCGTCACCGGTGCCTCCCCGTCGAGATCGATTGTCACCGAAGCTAATCGGTGGCATCCTGGAGCGCCTCGGGGGAATCACCCATTTTCGCAGTGTCAACCCTGAATCTCACTCACCGACGCCTGGCTTACATTCCGGCCGGTCTTCCGGTACGCCGGTATCGAAACGCGTTCCATCTCGCCGACAGGGGTATCTCACATATGTCCGACGATCCGGACCTCACCGCGCAGCAGTCGCTCACGGTCACCGAGCGCGATCTCGACGAGCTCGCCGAGCAGCTGTCGCAGTGGCTGTCCGGCAAGGTCGGTGCGGACGCGCCGCCGAAGGTCAGCAACCTCGGCAAACCGTCCACCGGCGGCATGTCGAGTACCACCATCCTGTTCGACGCCGAATGGGCTGTCGGCGGTGTCGTCGACGGCGGGTCCTTCGTCGCGCGGATGGCGCCCGAGGACGAGTCGTTCCCGGTGTTCCAGTCCTACGACCTGCCCTTGCAGCACCAGGTGATGTCGGGTGTGGCCGCGGCCTCGGAGGTCGCGGTGCCGCCGCTGCGCTGGCTCGAGCTCGACGAGTCGGTGTTCGGCACCCAGTTCTTCGTGATGGAGAAGGTCGAGGGCCGGGTGCCCGCCGACAATCCGCCGTACGTGTTCTTCGGCTGGATGTTCGACGCGACCGTCGCCGAGCGCGCGCTGGTCGCCGACGCGACCGTCGAGACCATCGCGCGGGTGCACGCGATCGACAACCCCGCCGCGCGTTTCCCGCTGCTCGACGGCGAAGGCTCCGCGCTGCGCAGGCATTTCCAGGCCCAGCGCGACTGGTACGCCTGGGCGTTGACCGACGACGGTGTGCGGATCCCGCTGATCGAGCGCACCTTCGACTGGCTCGAGGCACACTGGCCCGCCGAGACCGACGCCGAGGTGCTCAATTGGGGCGACGCGCGCCCCGGCAACATCCTGTTCGACGGCTTCACTCCCGCGGCGGTGCTGGACTGGGAGATGGCCACCCTGGGCCCGCGCGAGCTGGACCTGGGCTGGGTGATCTTCATCCACCGCTTCTTCCAGGACATCGCCACCCGGTTCGACCAGCCCGGCCTGCCCGACTTCCTGCGCAAGGACGCGGTCGTCGCGAAATACGAAGAGCTGACCGGACATACGGTCACCGACCTGGACTTCTACATCATCTACGCGGCGCTGCGGCACGCGATCGTGATGGCCCGGATCAAGCGCCGGATGATCCACTTCGGCGAGGACACCGTGCCCGCCGACCTCGACGACTACGTGATGCACCGCCTCAGCCTCGAGGCGTTGCTCGACGGCACCTACGAGTGGGACTGAAGGAGCACCAGATGAGCGTCATGCCCGTCCCCCTGGACGAATACCCGGTCCATCAGACCCCGCTGTCGCTGGCCAGGGTGGCCACCAGCGACCGCAACTTCTACGACCGCTACTACTTCAACGCCTTCGACCCCGCCGGTGACACCATGCTCATCACCGGGTTCGGCGTGTACCCGAACCTGGGTGTGGTCGACGCGTTCGCGACCGTGCGCCACGGCGAGTCCCAGCGCGCGGTGCGTTTCTCCGACGCGCTGACCTCGCGCGATCTGACCACCGCGGTCGGCGGATACCGGATCGAGGTGATCGAGCCGCTACAGAAACTCCGGGTGGTGTGCGAGCACGAGGATCTCGGTTTCGACCTCACCTGGACCGGCGCGCAGCCCGCGGTGCAGGAGCAGCCGCATCTGATCCTGTCGGGCACCCGCCCGATCATCGAGGCCTCCCGCTTCGCCCAATTGGGTTCCTGGGCAGGCACACTCGCCGTCGACGGTCGCGACTACACCGTCGACCCGGCGGTGTGGACCGGCAGCCGCGACCGTTCCTGGGGCATCCGCCCCTCGGGTGAGCCGGAGCCCGCGGGCCGTCCGGCCGACGGCATGGGCGGGTTCTGGTGGCTGTACGCGCCGCTGCGTTTCCCGGAGTTCTCCATCGTGGTGATCGTGCAGGAGGAACCCGACGGCACCCGCACGCTCAACAACGCGGTCCGCATCTGGAACGACGGCCGCAAGGAACAGCTGGGCTGGCCGCGCATGCACTGGACCTACGAGCCGGGCACCCGGCATCCGAAGTCGCTGCGCCTGGACCTGACCACCCCCGACGGCAAGCCCCTCGAAGTGGAGATCGAGTCCCGGCCCGGCATCGCACTGCACGTCGGCTGCGGCTACGGCGCCGACCCGGACTGGACGCACGGCCGCTGGATGGGCCCGAACTGGTCGCTGTCGAGTTCCTACGACCTCACCGACCCCGCGATCATCGGCCGCACCCCCTACGGCGTGATCGACCACATCGGCTACGCCCGCTGCGACGACGCCGAGGGCTGGGGCCTGTTCGAACACGCCTCGATGGGCCGCCACGACCCCACCGGTTTCGCCGACTGGTCCTCGGTCGCCGACTGACGGACCACGAAACAGCCGCCGCGACAACGGGGTCGCGGCGGCTGTCCGGGCCATGGGGCTACTCCGCGCTGCCCGCACTCGAGCCGGTCAGCAGAACGTCGAGGAGCGTGGGGCACGGCTCGGGGGAGCAGGATCCGTCAAGGGGGATCTCGACGGAGCCGAGGTCGATCGCAGGGTACGACGCCACGTCGGCCGGTGCGGCCGAAGCCGCGCCCGCCAGGACCAACTGGGTAGGTGCGACAACTGCGGCGGCGACTGCGGCGGTGGCGAGAATGCGTTTCATAGGTACCTCTCGGAGCTCGGTTCAGCCCTGCGAATGCTAGTGGGAGTGGCAGCGTTGACAAGCCCAGAATTCCCGGGGCCGGCGCGGGGGGCCGCGATCGCACTGATCCCAGCGCTCGCCCGCCCCGCCGGTGACACCATGCTTCGCGGAAAGAACGGTGCCGCCGCGACAACGAGGTCGCGGCGGCACCGATTCCCTGCTCGCCGAGGGCCGTATCGTCAACCGGCCGTGGCGAAGTCGGCCAGCAGCGACGGCACGGCGGCGTCGAATCCGGCCACGTCGAGCATGCCGGCGTCGTCCGGGTCGGCGATGCTGAACTTCGTCGCCGTCATCCCGACCACCACCAGCTTGGCGCGCGGGTTCACCGCACGGCGGTAGCGGGCCAGCGCCTGGTGCGGGTGCATCGACCCCGCCCAGGTCTCGTTGTCGGTCCAGATCGAGAACACGTCGACCTCGATGCCCTTGTCCAGCGCGTGCAGGATGGGCAGCGAGCAGTCGGTGCCACCGAACGGCAGACCCGACACCGCCCGCACGGCGTCGTCGAGCCGCTGACGCGGTGAAATCGGCAGCTCGGTGAGCCCGCGGGCCCCTCGCCAGCCCTTACCCACCGAGGTGAACCCGACGATCTGGTGCCGCGGCTCGATGCGTGCGGTGACCAGCGCGAGCGCGGCCGAGGCCTCGCGTGCGCTGAGCGGCAGCCCAGAGATCGCGCTCATCATCGACCCGGAGACGTCCAGCGCCAGCAGGTGCCGCAGCCCGGTCGGCTCGACCGTGTCGAAGGCGGCGTAGAACGCGGCATCGAGGGCGTCCACGACCGGGGCCGAGGGCGTCCAGGTGCCTGCACCCCGGGCCGAACGCCCGCTCGCGTAGGTGCGCTGGGCGATCAGTACCGCGACCGGGTGCACGCGGGCCTTGCGCAGCCGGTCCGGGTCGGTCAGCTGCGCGCAGATCGCGGCCGTGCGCGGGCCGAGCGGGTCGAGCAGACCCAGCCGCGTGAGCCGGGGCAGCTGACGCAGCAGTGCCGTCTGCGGAAGGCCGTTGTCCAGCAATGCTTCCCACACCGGGGCCGAGTTCAGCGCGGCGTCCGGCAGCATCTCCCAGCTCAGCCGGTAGGTGCGGACCAGCTCCGGCACCTGGTCGACCGGTGCGTTCTGCGCGCGCTGGAAACCCTCGACGAGGGCGAGCCCGTCCAGCGCCGGGGTGCGGCCACAGATCCAGTCGAACAGGCGGCTGCGCTCGTCCTCGGTGGTCGCC